>NZ_JBEPPJ010000015.1:0-95103 GCF_040547265.1 Arthrobacter sp. UYCo732
CACCCGCTACGACAAACTGGCTCTCACCTACCGCTCAGCAGCCGTTCTGCACGCCGTCGTCATCTGGAGCACCGCATTAGGAGACACACCCTAGGGAACATGAGCAGATTTGGGCTGAGCTTCCCGTACTTCCTGGTCGTGGAACCACGCGTAGCGCTGCGGCGCCTTCTTGCCGGGCCACGCGGTAACGCAGCATCCCTGTAATTTGGAACCCTGCTTGTTGTTGGGTACCGCGCCGCCGCTATCCTCACGTGCTCTTTTGACGCATATTCGAACAATTCATAAACCTCAGGCATTTCTGTGCCTTTTCACGCTTTTATCGTCCTCACTTTAGATGACGTTATTGCCATGCCCAATTTCCTTTCGAAAGGAGGTGGCCGCCATGGTCAAGAAGATGCCCAGGGCCCTGAGCCGTCTGCGCAGGCCTCTCCGGGCCGACCGCCGCGCATTCAACGGGGAGTTGCTGGATCAACAACGCGACGATGTGTTTGTTCTGATGCATCAGCAGATATCCGGCCTGAAGTGAGCCGGCGTGCATGCGGTCCATCGCGGGGCCGGCGTGCATTACGCTCCCGGTAAGCTCGGAGAATGCAGGAGACGAAGCACCCGGGGCGCCCACAGCGTGCCCGCCTGGTTGTTCCCAGCCGCAGTGACCTGCTGCTGAAGAACTTCACGGAACTGATTGGCGGGCCGATGGGCGCCCGGTCGGCGCCCGGCGTGGTCTCCCCCGGGGTGTTCACGGTTGAACGGGTGCTGATCATCCTGACAGTCCTGGCAGCGTTGGCGAGCCTCGCCATCAAGAGCTACTGCCGGACCAACGGCTGGCAGACCCCCGGTCAGTTCTACTCCACCTGCTATTCCGACTTCCCCGAGTTCTTCCGGGACCGTGGCCTGAGCGAGGATCCGTTCACGTTCCTTAGCCAGGGGAGCCTCTTTGAATACCCGGTCGTGATGGGCCTCATCGTTGGCGCTACGGCCTGGCTCATCCCGGGCGACGGCGTCACGGATGCCCGGATCCTGGGGTATTTTGACGTCAATGCCACGCTGATCACAGCCGTCTGGATCGTCACCGTCCTGGCCACAGCCCGGATGACCCAGCGGCGCCCCTGGGACGCGGCCATGGTGGCACTCGCCCCTGGCATCGTCCTGGCCGGAACCATTAACTGGGATCTGTGGGCGGTTGGGCTGCTGGCCGTTGGCATGCTGTGTTTTGCGCGCGGGCGGCTGGTACTGGCCGGACTCCTGTTCGGCCTTGCCGCAGCCACCAAGCCCTACACCGCCCTGATTCTCGCCGCCATCTTCCTCCTGTCCGTCCGTACGGGCCGGATGAGGGCATTCCTGATCACCGCCGGCGCGGCCGCCGCGGCGTGGCTCGCTGTCAACGCCCCTGCCGCGTTGGCCAATCCGACCGGGTGGGGGTACTTCTTCGGGTCCACGCAGTCCCGGGAAGCCGGCTACGGTTCGGTGTGGTTTGCCTACAACCTGGTGGCCCGGCGGCTCCGCTGGCAGGTCCTTGATCCGGCGGTCATCAACGTGCTGGCACTGGCCACCTTCCTGCTGGCGTGCGCCGCCGTGGCCTGTGTGGCGTGGACAGCCGCCAGGCGGCCGCGCCTGGCCCAACTGGCCTTCCTGCTGGTCGCCGCCCTTATTCTGACCAACAAGGTCTACTCTCCCCAGTTTGTGCTGTGGCTGATTCCGCTCCTGGCACTGGCCAGGCCGCGTTGGCGGGATTTCCTGGTCTGGCAGGGCATTGAAGGGCTCTATTGGGCTGCCGTCTGGATGTACTTGGGGCAGGTGACGAGCGAGGGTCCCACGCAGCACAATATTGATATGCCTTACTACGTCCTGGCAGTTTCCCTGCATATGCTTGTAACGGCATATTTGATGGTTCGGGTTGCGTGGGACATCTATGACCCCAACTACGACCCCGTGCGCCGGCACCACCTCGACGACCCCCACGGCGGACCCTTTGACGGGTTGCCTGACTGGTTGCGTTTCAGGCCCTTCCGACCCGCCCAGGCCGTCCTCCCATGGCGGGCGAAACACAATGCCTGATGTCGCCGTCGTCGGATCCGGGCCCAACGGACTGGCCGCCGCTGTGGTCATGGCCCGGGCCGGACTCTCTGTGGAAGTCCACGAAGCAGCTGCAACCATCGGCGGCGGCACACGGACCTCCGAACTGATGCAGCCGGGGCACCTCCATGACATCTGCTCGGCCGTGCATCCGATGGCGCTGGCCTCACCTTTCTTCCGTGCCTTCGAACTGCAACGCCGCATAGACCTGGTGGTCCCGGAGCTTTCGTTCGGATCACCGCTTGACGGTGGCCGGGCTGCCCTCGGCTATCACTCGCTCGAGCGGACTGTCCAGGCGCTTGGCCGGGACGGTGCAGCTTACAGCAGGCTCCTCGGGCCGCTTGTCAGCCGCATCGAGGGGGTTATGGACCTGACGCAGCACCAGTTGCTTCGGATCCCCCGCGATCCTTTGGCGGCCGCGCTCTTCGGGCTGCGGACTTTCGAACAGGGATCCCGGCTGTGGAATACCCGGTTCCGCGAGCCACTTGCGCCAGCCCTGCTCAGCGGTGTGGCGGCCCATGCGGTGTCGCACCTGCCTTCGCTGGCGGCCGCAGGGGCCGGCCTGATGCTTACCGCGCTGGCCCATGCCCAGGGCTGGCCGGTCCCCCTGGGTGGTTCGGCGGCCATCGCAGCGGCGTTGGCCGCCGACATCCGGGGCCACGACGGAGTGATCCGCACCGGGGAGCCGGTTGAAAGTCTTCGGCAGCTTGGCGGTGCACGGGCAACGTTGCTGGACGTTGCACCCCGTGGACTGCTGCACATCGCCGGAGCCCAGTTGCCTGGGAAGTACCGGAGGTCCCTGGAGTCATACCGCTACGGAAACGGTTCCTGCAAGGTGGATTACATCCTGTCCGGTCCGGTGCCGTGGGCTGCCTCTGACCTGGCGGATGCCGGGACTGTGCATGTGGGCGGAACACGGGACGAACTGGCCCGGGCCGAGAATGAGGTGGCCGCAGGGAAACACCCTGAGCGGCCTTACGTCCTCGTGACCCAGCCATCGCGTTTCGACAGCGCCCGGGCTCCAGCCGGACGGCACATCCTGTGGGCCTACTGCCATGTCCCCGCCGGATCAACACGGGACATGGGAGAGGCTGTGACTGCACAGCTGGAGCGGTTCGCGCCAGGGTTCCGCGATGTGGTGGTGCAGACCCACGTGACCACGGCGGCGGAATTGGCCAGCTATAACCGCAACTATGTTGGCGGCGACTTCAGCGCGGGCATCATGGACGTGCGCGGCCTCATCCAGCGGCCGGTTGTTTCCCCCGTTCCGTGGCGGACGCCGGTCCCCGGCGTGTACCTCTGTTCGTCCTCTACTCCGCCTGGCCCCGGGGTGACGGGGATGCCCGGCTTCTTCGCAGCGAAACATGCTTTGAAGGACATATTCGGTCTGAAAGTTCCGGCGCTTGGAATACCTTGAGGATCCCGCACCGTAGACCTGCGGCCCGCACGCCGGAGTCTGGGGTTGCCGCGGTGTTGGATAATAGCGCCGTGGGGAACTCAAAGAAACTGTCACTTGCCATAGCTGGTCTCATCCTCGGCGCCTCCCTGGTGGCCTGCGACGACAGCCGAGGGGGTGCCGAAAGTGCCGCCAAACAGTTTGCGGCAGCGGTGGCCGCCCTCGACGTCGGCTCAGTTGCCTTTGACGGCAAAGACCCCGCCGTGGCCAAGCAACAGGTCCTGGACGTTTTCAAAGCCCTCGACCCGGACAAGCCCTCAGTGGAAACCGGAGACCTCTCCCTGGAGGGCAATACCGCCACCGTTCCCCTCAACTACACCTGGAAGATCGGCGGCTCGGATGAGTGGAAGTACACGGTCTCCGCCGAGTTCAACAAGTCCGGCGACAAATGGCTGACGGTCTGGAACCCGGCCTCGCTGGTTCCGGAACTCGCCGACAACGAGATTCTGACCAAAGGCACGCAGTCGCCGCAGCGGGCCGACATCCTGGGCGCCGGCGACGCGAAGCTGGTCACCTACCGGCCCGTTGTGAAGGTGGGAATCGACAAACCTCGCCTGGGGACCGCCGACGCCGCCGCGTCGGCCACCAAGCTGGCTGAACTGGTGGGTGTGGATGCCGCCGCCTATGCCCAGCAGGTTTCGGCGTCCGGTTCCGAGGCCTTTATCCCGGCCATTACCCTCCGCGAAGAGGGCAGGACCGTCACTGATGAACAGATCAACGCCATCCCGGGTGCCCGCGCCATCGCGGAAAGCCAGCCGCTGGCGCCGAGCCGCTCTTTCGCCCGGGCAGTCCTCGGTTCCGTCGGTGCGGCCAGCTCTGAGCAGATCGAAGCCTCGGCCGGTGCGCTGAGCGCCGGGGACGTAACGGGCATCGGCGGCCTGCAGCAACAGTACGACGCCCAGCTCCGCGGCACCGACGCCGTGGTGATCCGTGCGCACCGGGCCGACCTCACCCGGGAACAGATCAACGCCGCTGGCGCGGATCCGCGCCGCGTGGTCTTCGAGAAGGCCCCCACACCCGGCACGCCGCTGAAGACAACCCTTGATCCGAACCTCCAGACCCTGGCGGAGAGCACGCTGGCCGGCGTGGGTCCGGCCTCGGCCATCGTGGCTCTCAGGCCCTCCACTGGCGCTGTGCTCGCAGCCGCCTCGGGACCCGGAAGTAACGGCTACAACACCGCCATGCTGGGCCAGTACGCCCCGGGATCAATCTTCAAGATGGTTGATTCGCTGGCGATGTTCCGCAACGGCCAGACCCCCGATTCGAAGGTGGAGTGCACACCCACCCTTGAGGTGGATGGCCGGACCTTCAAGAACTCGGAAGGCTACCCCGAGTCTTCCCTCGGGTCGATTGCCCTTCGCGATGCGTTCGCCCACTCCTGCAACACTGCGTTTATCGCGGCGCGGGACACCGTCACCCAGGCCCAGCTTGAGGCGGCTGCCGTCGCCATGGGGGTAGCAGTGGCGGCCCCCTCGCTGGGTGCCACGGCATTCCTCGGCTCCGTCCCCGGCGAGGCTGCCGGCACCGAACACGCGGCGTCGATGATCGGCCAGGGCAAGGTGCTGTTGTCCCCTTTGGCGGCGGCCATTATGGCCGGTTCCGTGGCAAAGGGCTCCCCGGTCTCACCGCAGCTGGTCCTGAACCCCGCCGCCGGAGCCACGGGAGGGACGCCCGGCGAGCCGACCGCTGACGCCGCGTCCCCGTCGTCGAGCGTTACACCGAAGGCGCCGTCCCAGGCGTCCGATAAACCGATCACGGCAGTGGAAGCCGCGGCCCTGTCCGACATGATGCGGGCGGTGGTCACGTCCGGCCACGCCGGTTTCCTGGCCAGCGTGCCGGGGGCACCCGTGCGCGCCAAGACCGGAACGGCGGAGTTCGGCAAGGAGACGCCGCCTAAGACGCACGCCTGGATTGTGGCCGTGCACGGTGATCTGGCGGTTGCCGTTTTTGTCGAGGACGGGGGCCTCGGTGCCACCACGTCCGGGCCGCTGCTCAAGCAGTTCCTGACCGCCGCCGGCTAACCCCCCGCCCCAATCCCGGAGTTTTTGTCCAGATAATGCATCGAAAGGTGCCTTGAGGGGTGATTATCTGGACAAAAACTCCGGTGGGGCGGGCGTGGGAAGATTGTTGGCGTGGCCCACATAGACGTTTCCGGTATTGACTACTTCCTCTCCGACGGCACCCAGCTCCTCAACAGCGTGACGTTCAAGGTCCCGGACGGCACCAAAACCGCCCTGATCGGCCCGAACGGTACGGGCAAGACCACCCTGTTCCGGATCATTTCCGGTGACCTCGTGCCGGACGAAGGTGTTATTGGGCGATCCGGGAACATGGGCATCATGCGCCAGTTTGTGGGCCAGGTCCGGGACGAATCCACCGTCCGCGACCTGCTGGTATCCGCCGCACCGCCGGCGCTGGCCGCCGCTGCCCGCGAGGTGGACGAGGCTGAGCTCGCCATGCTGGAGCACGACGACGAACCCTCCCAGATGCGGTACGCCCAGTCCATCGCGGATTGGGGAGACGCCGGCGGCTACGACGTGGAGACCGTCTGGGACGAAGTCTGCATGGCCGCGCTGGGATTGCCGTTTGACCGCGCACAGCACCGCCCGGCGTCCAGCCTTTCCGGCGGCGAGCAGAAGCGCCTGGTCCTCGAAGCACTTTTCGCCGGGCCCGACGAACTCCTGCTCCTGGACGAACCGGACAACTACCTCGATGTGCCCGGAAAACGCTGGCTTGAGGAGAAGCTGAACGAGTCCAAAAAGACGGTCTTCTTCATCAGCCACGACCGCGAGCTGCTCAACAACGCAGCCGGACGCATCGTCACCCTCGAACCGGGCATCAACGGCGCCGGCGCCTGGGTGCACGGCGGCGGCTTCGGCTCCTACGTGGACGCCCGTGCAGACCGGAACGCCCGCTTCGAGGAGCTGCGCAAACGCTGGGACGAGGAGCACGTGAAGCTCAAGGAACTCGTCAACATGTACAAGAACAAGGCGGCCTTCCGGTCCGACATGGCCAACCGGTACCACGCTGCCCAGACGCGGCTCGCGAAATTCCTGGAGGTGGGGCCGCCCGAGGCACTCCCCATCGAGCAGAACGTGCAGATGCGGCTCAAGGGCGGACGGACCGCCAAACGCGCCATCGTGGCCGAGAAGCTGGAACTCACCGGACTGATGAAGCCGTTCTCCACCGAAATCTGGTTCGGCGACCGCGTGGGCGTGCTGGGGTCCAACGGCTCAGGAAAGAGCCACTTCCTGCGGCTGTTGGCCACCGGCGGGACGGACCCGGAGCGCGAGCACCTGCCCGTGTCCGACGTCGAAATCGCCGAAGTGCCGCACGAGGGCACGGTGAAACTCGGGGCGCGCATCCGCCCCGGTTTCTTCGCCCAGACCCACGTGCGGCCGGACCTCCTGGGGAAGACCCTGCTGGAAATCCTGCACCGCGGTGACGAGCACCGCTCCGGGCTGGGCCGCGAGGCTGCGGCCGGGGCACTGGACGGCTACGGCCTGGCCGCGCAGTCAGAGCAGAAGTATGAGTCCCTGTCCGGTGGGCAGCAGGCCCGGTTCCAGATTCTGCTGCTGCAGCTCTCCGGCGCCACGCTGCTGCTGCTAGACGAACCCACGGACAACCTGGACCTGCACTCGGCCGAGGCGCTCGAGAAGGCAATCGACCACTTCGAGGGCACCGTCCTGGCCGTGACGCACGACCGGTGGTTCGCCCGGACCTTCGACCGCTTCCTGGTGTTCGGTTCGGACGGCAAGGTCTACGAATCCGGCGGGCCAGTGTGGGACGAAAAGCGCGTCGAGCGCGCCCGCTAGCCAGGACGCCCTTTCACTTAATGCACGTTTTTGCCACCCCTCTCACCGGTGAGAGGGGTGGTGTTTTTTCTGCAGTAAGTGAGAGAGCGTTTGGGGTGGGCGCGGGCGCGACGGCCCGGGAAACCGGCTGACTGCCAGCGGTTGCTAGCATTCGAGCATGAAGACCGACATCGCCAGTACCTCTCCCGGCCCCTCCCTCCGGGCAGCGGCCGCCGCAACCTTTGTGGTCTTCGGCATCAACGGCTTTGTTTTTGCCAGCTGGGCAGCGCGGATCCCCGCGGTCACGGAGAAACTTCACCTGACCTCGGGACAGATGGGCACCCTGCTGCTGTGCACCGCCATCGGCTCGCTGTTGGCGCTTCCGACGGCGGGACTCGTGGTGGACAGGATCGGCACCGCCAACGCGGTGCGCGCCAGCGGACTGGTTGCGGCCCTGGCCGGCGTGGGAATTGCGCTCTCCTTGTCAGCGGAATCGATTCCCTCCGTCGCCATCTCCCTTTTCTTCTTCGGCATCGGCATCGGACTGTGGGACGTTTCGCAGAACATTGAAGGGGCCGACGTGGAGCACAAGCTGCGGCGGACCATCATGCCCCAGTTCCATGCTGCCTTCAGTGGCGGGGCCTTCGTTGGTGCACTGATCGGTGCAGGATTGTCGAACATCGGTGTCGGCCTCCCGGAGCACCTGTTGGTCATCGCCGGGGTTGTGATGGTGGTGGCACTGGTTGCGCCCCGCTATTTCCTCCCCCATGTGGCGGAGGCGGCTCCTGCCGACGGTGAACCCAAGGCCGTCAAGGGCTCATCAGCCTGGCGTGACAGCCGTACCCTGCTGATTGGCGTCGTCGTCCTGGGAGCGACTCTTACGGAGGGGGCCGGAAACGACTGGATCGCCAAGGCCACAGTTGACGGCCTGGGGACCTCACAATCCAGCGGGGCCCTGATGTTTGCTCTGTTTGTCCTGGCCATGACCGCCATGCGGTTCTTTGGCGGCCGGGTGATTGACGCCTACGGCCGCGTGGCGGTGCTTCGCACCAGCATGGCCGCAGCGGCTGCCGGCCTCGGCCTGTTTGTGCTGGCCGGGAACGTGTGGCTGGCCGGCATCGGCGCCGCACTGTGGGGCGTCGGCGCAGCCCTTGCCTTCCCGATGGGCATGTCCGCCGCAGCAGACCATCCCAAGCACGCGGCAGCCCGGGTTTCAGTTGTATCCACTTTGGGGTATGTTGCGTTCCTTGCCGGTCCGCCCCTGCTGGGCTATCTGGGCGACCTCACAGGAATCCACCTTGCCCTGCTCGCCATCCTCGCCCCGATTGTGGTGGCCCTGGTACTCGCCGGAGCCGCGAAGCCGTTGATTTCCGGGCCCCCGCTCGCCGCCGATCAGCCGCTGGATTCGAAGTAAGTGCCTTGAAGAACGGCCCGGTCCAGGAAGGCAGGCCGACGCGGGATTAGGGTAGGGGAATGCACACCAAGTGGCGAAAAGGACCCGGGTGGATTAGCCGCCTTGACCGGCATCTGGTCCGGAGGGTTTCGTTGTTCCCCGGCGGAACCCATGACACATTCTTCCGCCGGCTCTCAGCGTCCGCCAACCACGGCAAGCTCTGGATAGGGGCGGCCGCGGTGGTGGCACTGTTCCCCGGCAGGCCCCGCCGGGCTGCCCTCCACGGGCTGATCGCCCAGGCCGTGGCGTCCGGTGCGACCAACGCAGGGTTCAAGACGTTGTTGCCGCGCACCCGTCCCCTGCCGGAGCACCTGCCGGTGTTCCGGTTTGTCCACCCGCAGCCCACCAGCTCCTCCATGCCGTCCGGACATTCGGCGTCCGCCATCGCCTTCGCACTGGGCGCCGGACTGGTCAAGCCGGCCCTCGGCGCAGCACTGGCACCAGCGGCGGTTGGTGTTGCGTATTCACGTGTCCACACCGGGGCGCACTGGCCCTCGGACGTGTTGTTCGGGTCCGCCATCGGCGCAGGTGCTGCCTTGCTTACCACCCAATGGTGGCCGGTCCGTCCTCCATTTCCAGAGGTCACGCGCACCGCAACGGATGCCCCTGAGCTGCCGGGAGGTGCCGGCCTCACCATCGTGGTAAACACCCTGGGCGGTTCCTTCACTGATGAAACCGCTGCAGCCCTCCAAGAAGTATTCCCGCATGCGCATATAAAGTCGGTTGCGCCGACCGAAAGTCTGGCGGAAGTCATCCAGGGCGCAGCAACTTACGAAGGCACCCGGGCGCTCGGCGTGTGGGGCGGCGACGGGACCGTGGGCACTGCGGCCGCGGCCGCCGTCGAACATTCCCTTCCCTTCCTGGTTCTGCCGGGGGGCACCCTGAACCACTTCGCCCGCGATACCGGAACGGGGAGCCTCAAGGAGGCGGTCGCGGCCGCAACCAAGGGCGAGGCGGCGCGTGCCGACGTGGGCATCATGACCGTGGAACGCGGGCTGGCAGGAAACCCGGAGACGGCCGAACTCATCATGGTCAACACGGCCAGCGTGGGGCTGTATCCCAACCTGGTCCGGCGCCGGGAACAGCTTCAGCCAGCCTTGGGAAAACCGCTGGCCGGAGTGGTGGCCATGTTCCGAACCTTCGCCGTGGGAACCCCCACCCACCTGACCGTGGATGGCGTGCGGCACAAAGTCTGGATCGCCTACGTCGGGCGCGGGCGCTACTACCCGCGGGACCACGCGCCGCTGTTCCGGCCGGTGCTGGACGACGGTGTGCTGGATGTCCGCATGATCACCGCTGACGAATCGTCCGCCAGACTGCGGCTCTTGTGGTCGGTGCTGACCGGAACGGTGGCGACGTCACGGATTACCCACCTGAGGGAAGCCACGGAGGTCCACATTGAATCGGAAGGTTCCCCGATGGCACTGGCCGTGGACGGCGAAGCGCTGGCCGGCGTGCGCAGCGTCCGGCTCCGGGTGGAGCCGCGTGCCCTGACGTACTACTCGCCCCGCCCGTGAGCCGGCGCTAATCCCCTGATCATCCATGCGGATTACCCTGATTGGACCCTGAATCATCCCTGAGACAGGCGAAATCCCGGATGGCCGTCGGTAGCGTGAAGCGTACACACCCACACGTCCCAGCATCCCGCAGCCATCCGGCTGCTGTTCGAAGGAACACTCCATGATTGAGGCATCAGGCCTGAGTAAGGCCTACGGAAGCAAGATGGCCGTTGACGGCATCAGCTTCACCGTCAACGCGGGGCAGGTGACGGGCTTCCTGGGCCCGAACGGCGCCGGCAAATCCACCACCATGCGAATGATCATGGGACTGGACCGGCCGACGTCGGGCACGGTCACCGTAAACGGCCTGCCGTACGCCGAGCACAAGGCCCCCCTGCACGAGGTGGGAGCGCTGCTGGACGCCAAGGCGGTCCACACCAGCCGCAGTGCCTACAACCACCTGCGGGCCATGGCTGCCACGCACAACATTCCCACGGCCCGGGTCTGCGAAGTCATCGAAATGACCGGCCTGGAAACCGTAGCCAAAAAGAAGGCCGGCGGGTTCTCGCTGGGCATGGGACAGCGCCTCGGCATTGCGGCCGCGCTCCTTGGCGATCCGCAGACCCTGATTCTCGATGAACCGGTCAACGGCCTTGATCCCGAGGGCGTTCTCTGGGTCCGCAACCTGGTCCGCTACCTCGCCACCCAGGGGAAAACGATCTTCCTGTCCTCACACCTGATGAGTGAAATGGCCCAGACAGCAGACCACCTGATCGTGATCGGACGCGGCAAGATCATTGCCGACGCCCCCGTCCAGGAAATCATTGCCGGCAGCCGCCAGGTCCGGACCCTCGTGCGCACGTCGGCGGCCACCCAACTGTCCGCCCTGCTGGCCGGCAACGGAGTGACGGTGGACCAGAACGAGCAGGAAAGCCTGGAGGTGACCGGCCTGGATTCGCGCCAGATCGCCCAAGTGGCCCTGGACAACGGCGTCCTGGTCTACGAGCTCACCCCGCAGTTGTCGTCTCTGGAAGACGCCTACTTCGACCTCACCAAGGACGAAGTGGAATACCACTCGCACCTGACCGGTGGACCAGCGGGCGCGCCCGCCCCGGAAACCGCCCCGGCAACGGCAGGAAAGTAAAGAGGATGACCGCCATGACTGATACCCAGACTTCCCGGGTCCGTTCCACCGCCGGCACCAAGGGCGTGACGTTCACCGGGGTGCTGCGCTCCGAGTGGATCAAGCTGTGGTCCCTGATGTCCACCCGGATCCTGCTGCTCCTGACTCTCGTGGCGATCGTCGGCGTCGGGGCCCTTGCCGTCCTGATCCGGTTCTCGTTTTTGGACTCCATGGCCCGGCAGGCGCGGGACCAGGGCCAGACGCTGACGCCGGAAATGATGGCGGAGTCGTTCCCGCCGGGATCGGGCTTTGACCTGTACAACCTGCCCAACGCCGGCCTCCAGATCGGTATCTTGGTGCTGGGATCCCTGGCTGTCCTGTTCATTTCCTCGGAATACGCCACGGGCATGATCCGCTCCACCATGAACGCGGTCCCGCGCCGCACCCCGGCTTTCGGGGCCAAGGCGATCATTCTCGCTGCGATCTCCTACGTGATCACCAC
This sequence comes from Arthrobacter sp. UYCo732, assembly GCF_040547265.1. Taxonomy (NCBI): domain Bacteria; kingdom Bacillati; phylum Actinomycetota; class Actinomycetes; order Micrococcales; family Micrococcaceae; genus Arthrobacter; species Arthrobacter sp. UYCo732. The sequence continues at coordinate 11,901 of NZ_JBEPPJ010000015.1, forward strand.
CATCGCCGCCGTTGCCACGTTCCTGATCGCCATGCCGGTGTTCCAGGGGCTGGGCTTCGACCTGGACTGGGCCACGGACGGTGTGTTGTACAGCGTCTTCACGGGCGGCCTATACGTTGCGGGGGTGGCCCTGATCGGACTGTCGCTGGGCGCACTGCTAAGAAGCTCCGCCGGCGGCATCACGGTGCTGGTGGGCCTGTTCTTCGTCCTGTCCATCGCAGCCAGCTTCCTGACGCTGATCCCCGGTGAGTTCTGGAAGTACGTGCCCCAGTACATCCCCAGCGACGCCGGCGGACGGTTCCTGTCCATCGGCCACACCGACGGCGTCCTCGACCCCTGGCAGGGCGGGCTGGTTTTCCTGGGCTACGTGCTGCTGTTCCTGGTTCCGGCGATGATCGTGATCAAGAAACGCGACGTCTGACCTGAAGCTAGGCTCACAGCATGACTGAAGCGGTAGTGGTGAAGGACGCGTCGGCCGGATTGGCCCACTCGTCCTTTGCCGAAATCACGGCCAAGCGCCGCGGCGTGCTCCGGCGGTACCTCTACCAGCATCCGCGTGTCATGGATGCGGTGGTTGCCGCCAGTTACGCACTCCTGGTTGCCCCCACCATGGTGGATGCCATCCTGCAGGGCGCCTGGCTGGCGGCGGCGCTCCTTCTCGCAGTGGCAGGAGCACTGTTGTTCCGGCGCTCCTATCCGGTGGCGCTGGCAGCGTTCGCAGCAGTGATGGAAGTGGCGGTCACACTGCTCCACCCGTGGGGCTCCAACGTTTCGGCGGGGCTGTGGTTCTCGCTCTATGCCGTGGCGGTGGTGCACTCCCGCCGGTTCGCCCTGGTGTCCATGGCCGCGGCAACCGCCCCTCTGGCCTTGCTGTACCTCCTGGCCGCCGTGGGTCCCATGGAGAATTCCTTCGTCCACGACGCCGCCAGCCATCCCGGCGACTTCCACCTCCTGACAAGCATCGCCGCCGGCGCCACCATCGCCTTGTCCAACGTCATCGCCACGGGAATGGGAATCTCGGTGCGGCAGCGGCGCGAACATGAACAGGAAGTCGCGGCCTGGGTGGCGCGGACTGCCAGCCTGGCGTCCGTCAACGAACGGAACCGGATCGCCCGCGAAATGCACGACGTCGTGGCGCACTCCCTGACGGTCATGGTCAGCCTCTCCGATGGTGCCGCCGTCGTGGTCCGGAAAAGTCCCGACCGCGCCGGCGAGGTGCTGGGAGAACTTTCGCGGACCGGCCGGACCGCGCTGGCTGACATGCGGCGCGTCCTGGGGGTACTCCGGGACGACGCCGGAACGGCGCCGCGGCAGCCACTCGCGTCCGGCGACAGCCTGGCCAACCTCCTGGCAGGCTTCCGCACCGCAGGCCTGCCCGTGTACTGCTCACACACCGGGCCTGCGCTGCCGGACGACGCCGCGTTCCAGCTGACGGTCTACCGGATTGTGCAGGAGTCACTGACCAACGTGCTCCGCTACGGCAGGTCACTTGGGCGGGTGGAGGTCAGCATTGTGCGGGACAGTTCCACCGTGACCATTGAAGTGCTCGACGACGGCGCCGGGGCCGCAGGACCGGGCACCCCCGACGGCGGCGGGCCGGGTTCGGGGAATACGGGCCCGGGAAGCACCGGCTCGGGCCAGGGGCTCGCGGGTATGGCGGAACGGGCCGGCATCTACGCGGGCACCGTGGAGGCGGGACGGCGCGGCCGCGGCTGGCGCGTGCGGGCCGTCCTGAACTGGCCGGCCGACGACCTTCCGGATCCTGACCCCATTCCCCAACTGCAAGGCAGAGTATGACTGAGACGCAACCGATCACCGTCCTGCTGGTGGATGACCAGCCGCTGTTGAGAATGGGGTTCCGCCTCATCCTCGAGGGCGAGGATGACCTCAGCATTGTGGGGGAAGCGTCCGACGGCGCCGAAGCCGTCCGGCAGGTGCGCGAACTCAAACCGGACGTGGTGCTGATGGACGTCCGGATGCCCGTGCTGGACGGCATCGAGGCAACCCGCGCCATCACTGGCTCCGGCGCCGAGGCCCGGGTCATCATCCTCACCACCTTCGATGTGGACGAATACGCGTTCGCCGGCCTCCAGGCAGGGGCGTCTGCGTTCCTGCTCAAGGACGTGGCTCCGGCGGAACTGATCCACGCCGTCCGCGTGGTGGCCAGCGGCGATGCCGTAGTGGCGCCGCGCGTCACCCAGCGGCTCCTGGAAACCTACGTCCGCGGTGCCGCCCGGCCCTTGGCCGCCGCAACACCGCGGGATCCGCTGCTGGAAGACCTGACGCCGCGTGAAACCGAGATGCTCGAAGCGATGGCCGAGGGGCTGTCCAACGCCGAAATCGCGCACCGGTATTTCCTCTCCGAAGCCACCGTCAAGACCCACGTCCGCCGGATCCTCACCAAACTCCACCTCCGCGACCGCGTGCAGGCCGTGGTCTATGCGTACGAAACCGGCCTGGTGGTTCCCAGCAACCCTGATTACTGACGCTGGCGCGGCGTTAGACTCGGAACCATGCCTTCACCTGCCGCCGCCACAGACCACATTCAGGACCTTGGCGCTTACGTCAGCGCCTCGCCGTCGAGCTTTCACGCCGTCAACGAGGCCGCACGCAGGCTGAATGAGGCAGGGTTCACGGGCCTGGACGAGCGTAAGCCGTGGACCGGCGGGGCGGGCTCCTTCTACCTGATCCGCGACGGTGCCCTCATCGCGTGGGTAGTGCCCGAGGGCGCCGGGCCCACCACCGGGTTCAACATCCTGGGCGCGCACACGGATTCGCCGTCCTTCAAGCTCAAACCTAAGCCCACCACGGGCGCGTTCGGGTGGCTGCAGGCAGGGGTGGAAGTCTACGGCGGCCCGCTCCTGAATTCCTGGCTGGACCGTGAGTTGCAGCTGGCAGGCCGGCTGGTCATGCTGGACGGCACCCAGCACCTCACAGCCACGGGCCCGCTGCTCCGCTTCCCGCAGCTCGCCATTCACCTGGACCGGGCGGTGAACGACGGCCTGACCCTGGATAAGCAGCGGCACATGAACCCTGTGTGGGGCCTGGGGAATCCATCCGATTTTGACCTGCTTGGTGTTTTGGCGGCCAATGTTCCCGGCGGCGTCTCCGTGGACGCGGCAGAGATCGGCGGGTACGACGTCGTCATAGCGGACACGCAGGCACCTGCGGTTTTCGGGGCGAACAGTGAGTTCTTCGCGTCCGGGCGGCTGGACAACCTTTCGGCGACGCATGCGGGGCTGGCGGCGCTGATCGCGCACGCTGCTGCTGCGGGGCCCGGCGCTGGAGCCAGTGCGCCCATCGCCGTCCTGGCGGCTTTCGACCACGAGGAAATCGGTTCCAATTCCCGCTCCGGGGCCTGCGGACCCATCCTGGAGGATGTGCTGGTGCGGATCTCCGACGGCCTCGGCGCCACGGTGAGCCAGCGGCGTCAGGCGCTGGCGGCGTCGTTCTGTGTGTCCGCTGACGCAGGGCACGCCGTGCACCCCAACTACCCCGAACGGCACGATCCGGCCAATCACCCAGTACTCAACGGCGGCCCGCTGCTGAAGATCAATGCCAACCAGCGCTACGCCACCGACGCTGCCGGTGCGGCGCTGTGGGCCCGGCTATGCGGGGAGGCGGGGGTGCCTTACCAGGAATTTGTGTCCAACAACGTGATGCCCTGCGGCTCCACCATCGGGCCGCTGACCGCCACGCGCTTGGGGATCCGGACCGTTGACGTGGGGGTTCCTCTGCTGTCAATGCACTCCGCGCGCGAACTCTGCGGCGTGGAGGACCCACACCGGCTGGCCACGGTGACCGAGCTGTTCTTCCGGACCGCTGTGTAGGGCTCCGCCAAATCAGTCACCCTCGCAAGTGAATTTCGTGGCCACCGGCGAGCTTTGTGCGGGTACCCGCATAGCCCTCCATCCGTACGTATGCAGCATCGCGCGAGCTGTGAGCACGTACATTCTGCTGCGCTCCTTCCGTCGGGCACTCGTGACTTGTGACGCTTTCGCGAGGTCCTCCTGCAGCGTCACGAGGCCTTTCCCGTTATCCGAGGGCTGCTCAGTCGTGCCCGCATAAGGCCGGTTCCGCAGTTTCCGCAGGTTCCACAACGTCCCAGCGATATCCCGCACCGGTGTCCATTCCCGCGGGTAATTGCGCTCTCACAGTGCCTAGCTTGAAGTCAGTACAACGCCCCGGCAGCACTTTCGAGCTCAGGACTACGGTGAAGATGGCTACTTTCATTTCAGGACATGCACTGTGACCGCGCCCCTGCGCTTAGCCCCTGAACCGATGCGGGTTGGACGTCAACCACGAAAAATGACCATCAGTCCGATGGTCGGCCGGTTGTCCCGGTTCGCCGCCGTCGGCGCCTTCGGCACAGCCCTGAACCTGGCCATCATGGCGGTGATGCTCGGGCTGGGGACGCACTATCTGGTGGCCGCGATCGTGGCCACCGAGCTGACCATCCTGAGCAACTTCCTCATGCAGGAGCGGCTGGTGTTCCGCGACATGCGTGAGGGCCGCACGTTCCGGCAGCGCATCCTCGCGAGCTTCGGCTTCAACAACATCGAGACGCTCGTCCGGATGCCGGTGCTCGTGCTCCTGGTGGACCTGCTGCTCATTCCCGGCCTCGTCGCCCAGGCTGCGACCCTCGCGGTCGCATTCCTAATCCGCTTCGCCTTCACGTCCCGGGTCATCTACCGGGTTCGTCCCGTCGCGAGCCGTCAGGTGCTAGTGGCCTCACTTCAAGAGGAGCAGCAGTCATGACTCCCACCTTCGATGCGACCCCTGCTCTGTCGGTTTCCGAGCCGCAGCAGCAGCCCCAGACCGAGCAGGAGCGGCCCAAGGTGGGCTACCGCTACTGCTCCGAAGCTCGGAAAGGAGGTCCGTCGTGCAACTGAGCAACGACCTCAGCCAGAGCCCGCTCGCGCAGGCGGTCGATATGCCCCCGCCGCCTGCGCGAGTGATTGCGATCATCCCTGCCCACAACGAAGAGATCGGAATCGCACAGACGATCGATAGCCTGCGCCGCCAGACCCAGGCCCCCGACCACATCCTCGTCGCGGCAGACAACTGCACCGACGGTACTGTGGAAATCGCCACGGCTATGGGCGTGGAGGTCCTGGAGACCCGGGACAACAACGCAAGGAAGGCCGGCGCGCTCAACCAGGGGCTCGCCATAGTCCTCCCCTCCCTCCAGCCCCATGACGTCGTGCTGATGATGGATGCAGACAGCCGTTTGAACCACGACTTCGTGGCTGCTGGGATGGCGTACTTTGAGCGCTGGCCGCTGCGGGGCGGGATCAGTGGCTCCTATGTCGCCGCCGACCACCCGTCGCGCGTGGCCCTCCTCCAGAAGATCGAGTACACCCAAGGACTTCGCACGGTGCATCGGCGTGCAGGGCGCATCCATGTGTTGTCGGGCGCGGCCACCATGTTCACAGTCGAAGCGCTACGCAAGGTGGCCGAGATGCGAGGCAGCAGTGTCATCCCGGGAGTGAAGGGACTGGTATACGACGAGTCCTCACTCACGGAGGACTACGAGCTGACCGTGGCACTGAAGCGTGTGGGCTACGACCCCCGGTGTGCCATCGACTGCATTGTCTTCACCGATGTGATGCCGACATGGCACGACTGGATGGTCCAGCGACTGCGCTGGCAGCGGGGGACGCTGGAGACCCTGTTCACCTACGGATTCGTGGAGCACACCCGTAAGGCCTGGGCCGTGCAGATGTGGACATACTTTCGCACCATCATCCCGCTCCTGATGCTGGTGATCTGGGTCTATGCCTTGGCCTTCGAGGGGGTGGCATTCTACCCGTTATGGCTGCTGCTCATCCCGGTGTTTATGCTCGACCAACTGGTCGCCACCTGGAACGCCGGCTGGAGGGCGCGGATCTACGCCACCCTCATCATCCCGCTGTGGATCTACGAGGCTTATCAGTCAGTCGCGTACTGGAGGGCGCTTCGGCTTGCGTTGCGTGGCGGAGAGAAGGAGTGGCTGACCTAATGAACACTTTCCTGGGCCTCTTGGAGGAGGTCACGCACGACGGTTTCATGGCCGGGGCCGCCGGACTAACGGCTCTCACGCTGGTGATCCTCGGCATAGCCGTCCGCCGCATCCTGCCCAAGCACAAGCATGACACCACCCTGCCCCCGAGGAGGGAGCTCACATGACCGACACCCTCACTCGCCCGGTCGACTCGTACCGTCGGCCAGCCTGGAACGAGGCCGTCAGCCAGGCACTGCCGCCCAAGCTGCAGTTCAAGAGCACGCCGCGCTGGGTGGCCCGCGTCCCACTCATGACGCTGCTGGTGCTGCTGGCTGTACTCAGCTTGCGGCTGTCCAACACGGCCTTCATCGATGAGGCGCTCTACATCAACGCAGGACACGACTACCTCACGCACTGGCTGACGGGCGACGGTGTCGAGGCATATGGGGATTCGTTCTCCGGCGTGCCGTTCATTTACCCCGTGCTCGCTGCCGTGCTGGAAACCCTCGGAGGGCTCCTGCTGGTCAGGGGATTCAGCCTGCTCTGCGTGTTGGCGGCGACAATCTTCGTCTACCGCGCACTGGCGGACCTGGGGTACCGCCGTGAAGGCATGCTCGCTGCTGCCTTCTTCGCACTGACCGGCCCAGTCGTCTTTGCCGGTGCCCTGGCAACCTTCGACGCTCTGGTCATTGCCCTGCTGGCAGCCGCACTCTGGACAGGCGTTCAGAAGGGTTGGACGTCAGCAATGGCCACAGGTGTGATCCTTGGTCTGGTCCCCATCATGAAGTACACGGGTGCGATCTTCATCCCGGTGGTACTGGGCGTGGTTTTCCTGACCTCGCCGCGTTGGCGTGCATTGCCTGCCGGCGTCATCGCCACGGCGATCCCTTGGGCTGCCTGGCTCGCCTGGTCAGATCAGATCGCAGCAGGCATCGCGTTCACAACCACCCATCGAACCGCGCTCAGCCCGTACAGCATGGACGACCTAGCGGCATGGATGGTGCTCGACATCGGCATCCTCATCCTCATCGCGGTGGGCGGAGGACTGCTGCTTGCCCGGCGAGGGCCGGGTCACGCACTACTGGGACTGGGCCTGCTCGGCGGTGGCATGGCGCTGCCCGCCGCGCAGTTGATCCTTGGTGAGGCCGTCTCCTTCGACAAGCACATGGCGTACTCCGCACTGTTCCTTGCTCCCCTGGCTGGATACGCGCTGGCGCAGCTGTCCAGACGCACCTGGAAGCTGCTCCCGGTGGCGGTGCTACTTCTGACAGCCCTGCTATTCGGGGTTTCCCGCTCGGAGGCCATGTACAGTTCCTGGGTCAGCGTCCAGCCCGTCCTGCAGGTGATCGAGGACAACCCCAGGCCGGGCATCTACATCTCCTCGGCGACGGACTCCCTGAAGTACCACCTGCGAGACCACCCCGAGATCACCTGGGAGACGACCTTCTCCCTCTATCCCCAAGGGAACGATCTCATCAGGGTGGCCGTCGAGGATCAGCGGTTCCAGTCCGTCATCCTTCGCTCTGCCGGCACTGGGGCGCCCGACCAGGACGCCGGACAGGCGGTGTTGCTCCAGGCTCTGCGGGACAACCCGAACTATGAGCTAACCGCAACGATGCCCGCCCGCGAGCACTCCGAGACCGACTTTTGGCTCGTCTTCACAAAGAAAGAAGCATGATGAATAACCTTCGAAAGGGCGCCGCCAAGTTCGCAGCCGCATTGAGCCTGGCGGTCTTGATCGCTCCGTCGGCGCTGATCACCTCGGCACACGCGGCCCCGTGCCCCTGGGTCGAGGTGGGCCCGACTATATGCGTGGATGTACAGCTGATCTCTCCCAAGAACGGGGATGTGCTCACTGGAGACGTAGCCCTGGAATCCACGGCCCGCCAACTCCAAGCTGACCGGGGCAACGTCGTAAAGGTTGAGTGGTGGCTGTACCACCCAAGCTTTCTGCAGCAGAACCCGAACAACCACGAGGGCAAGGTCCTCATGACCGAGACCGTCGCACCGTCAAGCGGAACTCGCCTCGACGGCACTTGGCGCGGCACGTGGACTGTCCCTGCCGACCGCAGGGTAACCACCCGCGACGGCGACTACGAACATCCCGGAATCAGGACCTACACGCTGCCGACCACCGGCACCTACAAAATCGAGTCGCATGTGCTGGACGAGGAGTGGACTCGCACGGCCGGTGGGCCTGCCGGCCGCACGCCGCCGATCACGGTGACGGTCCCGGGTGGGATTACTGACCCACCGCCGCCCCCGCCGCCGGTTAACGATTCGACGGCCACCATCAACGGCCAGTCCCGGCCGATCGACGGGACCGACATCTACCGCGCGGCGGGCTTCTTGGTCCGCTATACCAAGACCGCCAGCCAGACCGAGTCTCCTGCCAACATGTGGGGTGCCGAGGCGGCCGTCGTCGCGGGCAAAGTCACGGCCTTCAACGATCGACAGAGCACTGGCGCGGCGGGTCTGGTGATCCCGGAGGGCGGCTTCGTGTTGTCGGGCCACGGTGCATCGCGGGACTGGCTCATTGCCAACGCACAGGTGGGTGCCACGGTGACGTCCCCGGCGTCCGGCGGCACCGCCCCGCCGCCCCCGCCGCCGCCCTCTGCGTGCACCGCCTTCACCGGCGAGTACTTCGACAACATCGAATTGAGCGGGGCTCCCGCCCTGACTCGATGCGACGCCGAGATCAACTTCTTCTGGCCTGGAACTACCGGAGCCGGACCAGGGCTCGATGGAACCAACGACTCGGCCCGGTGGACCCGCACGGTCGACCTGCCCGCCGGTGAACAGACCTTTACGATCACCGGTGACGACGGCGTGCGCGTAAAGCTGGACGGCACAATCATCATTGACGGTTGGAAGGACCAGGCTCCGTCAACCTACATGACCACACGAACGGTGGCTGCCGGGGCTCACACCGTTGTCGTGGAGCATTACGAGCGATACGGCGATGCCACCGTACGGTTCGCCATGGCAGCCGGGACAGCCACGCCGCTCGCGACCACCGGCTTTGCGGCCACGGGGCGTTGGACCACGCCGTCGAGCATGCCAGGACGGGCGATGCACGCCACCCTGCTGCGCGACGGTCGCATCCTGCTGATCGCGGGTTCGGGCAACGACTGGGAGGGCCAGTTCCTTCCGGGAACGTTCCAGACGCACGTCTGGGATCCGACTGCCAATACCTTCACAAGCGTCCCCACACCGGAGGACATGTTCTGCTCCGGGCATGTGACCCTCCCGGACGGGAAGATCCTCGTGCAAGGCGGCACGACCGCCTACGCGGGAACCCCGGGAAGCGTGTCGTACAAGGGCCTGAAGTCGTCCTACGTGTTCGACCCGGCCACCAATGCTTACACCAAGACGAACGACGCGATCGAGGGCCACTGGTACCCCACCCTCACCAAACTGGAGACCGGAGACGTCTGGATGGCTGGCGGCTACGACGAGAACGGTGGCGGCTCCACCGCGACAGAGCTGTTCAACTTCGCCCAGAGCCGCTGGCTCGCGCGCAACGAAGTTCCTCAGACTAACCGCTACCTGGGCACCTACCCGCACATGTTCCTCATGGCGGACGGCCGGATGCTTTACACCGGAGGCCACACCTTCGGTGACGCGCAGCCCGGGACCGGGTCCTTTATCTACGACTGGCGCCAGGCGCTGATAGGCGACATCCCCGGCCTGCGCGTGCCGCAGCTCCGTGACCAGGCTGGCTCTGTGCTCCTGCCGCCGGCCCAGAACCAGAAGTTCATGATCGCCGGCGGTGGCAGCACGGACTTCGGCGGCGCGACCAACACGGTGGACATCGTGGACATGAATCAGGCCAACCCGGCATGGACACCCGGCCCCAACCTGCCGGGGAGCGAGGGCCGCATGTACCTCAACCTCACCAACCTGCCCGACCGCAGCGTCCTGGCAAGCCACGGGGCCACGGGTAACCGGACCGGTGATGTTCTGCGTGCTGCGATCTACTCGCCTGCCAGCAACACCTGGGCGGAAGTGGCCGCAGACCCGGTCGGCAGGAACTACCACGCCTCGACGCTGCTGCTGCCTGACGGTCGCGTCGTCGCCATCGGATCCAACCCGGCCGACAACTCCTACGAGAAGCGGTTGAGCGTCTACGAGCCGCCGTATCTGTTCAAGGGCGACCGCCCGACGATCACGGCAGCCCCGGCCGAGGCGACCTACGGGCAGGCATTCGCCCTTGGCACCGCGGGCAACGTCATGAGCGCCTCACTCACGAGCCCGGGGTCGGCCACGCACCAGACGGACACCAACGCCCGTTTGGTGGACCTGCCCCTTTCGGGCGGGGCTGCTAAGACCGCCACCATCCCCGCCAACCGGGCACTCTTGCCGCCTGGCCCGTACATGCTCACAGTCCTGGACGACATGGGAGTCCCTTCGGTGGCTCGCTGGATCAACATCCGATGAGAGGAAGAAGACGATGACCAAGCAGCATCACATGAGCAAAAGGCGCAGGACTGCGGCCGGCGCTACGCTCGGCGTCGTAGCACTCCTCGTCGCATGGTCGACTACGGCTGGCGGCATGCTGGCAACAGCTGCGCCCCCGTCCGGCAGTGATGGGGTGGTCAGCGAGCCCGTCGCCAAACCGCATGCCATCGTCGAGCCCGAAGCTCGGGCCGTGAACGACGGCAAGCAAGGCCAGGCTGCAGGCGTGAAGATGCGTCCGGCGCCGCAGGTCGACGTCGAGAAGCTGAAGGGCACCGGGAATGGGGGCTGCGTCGCTGGCTATGGCAAACCCGGGCAGTGCTTGCCCGCCTTTCCGCCCAGCCACGCTGCCCACGGCATGGACATGCCCTGGACCTGCGAGGAGATGCGCACTATCTTCGTGGACGGCATCACGGTTGAGCGTGGCAAGGACACGCTGAAGCTGGACACCAACAATGATGGCGTAGCCTGTGGGGAGAGTGATGCAGCATGACTCGGACCCGTCGCAGGGCGGCCGTTGCAGCAGCGTCAGCTGCAGCCGCCGTCGTCCTCACCGGAGCGATCCATACGGTGGTCCAGTTTCACTCAGCCCCGCCGTCTGCTGCCACGAACGCTACCACTCAGAGCGTTCCGGCCGAGGAGCGCCCCCTTAAGAACAACTGCTCGGGTGGCTATGTCACTTTTACCTTCGATGATGGCCCGTTCACGAACACCGAGAAGGTGCTCGATGCGCTCGATGGATTCGGCATCGATGCCGTCTTCTTCTGGAACGGCCACAAGGTTAAGGGTCGTGAGCGCGTAGTGGCTCGCGCCCTCGCTGAGGGCCATGTCATAGGCAACCACACTTGGGACCACGGCAACATGACCACCGGGGACCTGCCCGATGGCACCAACGTGACCTGGGGGCCCAGCTGGGTGCGTAGCCAGCTCGAGCGAACAAACGAGGTCCTGATGGCTGCGGGTGCTCCTCGGCCGACCCTATACCGGCCCCCCTACGGGGCGATCAACAAGCAAGCGGACGGAATAGCCCAGGAACTCGGCCTGCGTCTCGTGATGCCTTGGGGATCCCAGGAGGAGGACAACATCGTGGACACCCACGACAACGAGGGTGCGAGCGTCAAGGAGATCGTCGATGTCACAATCCGGGGGATGCGGAACGGCTCAATCATCACCATGCACGACGGCCTGGGACAGGCGACGCTCAACTCCATCTACTCGCTTCAGGCCATCGTGGACGCGATGAACGAAAAGGGCCTGTGCGCCACCACAGAGGTACGCAAGGATGCTACGGGCCGCGTCTTGGAGGCGTATGGCTGAAGAGAACTTGGCGTCCGTCTGAGCCGCTACGAAGAGCCGTCTCCTGTCGCCGGGCTGCCCAGAAAGGTGGCTGCCGTCTACTGGACGCGCTGGAACTCTGCCATCCGGCTTACGCAGGTCCCGCAGTCATTCAACGTTCTCTACCTGTTCGCCGCTGGTCGATCCGGCGACCTGGGGGGCATCGGCTGGGGCATGAACGATATTGCCGCCGACATCAAGACTGTGCGCGCCAGGGGTCAGCGCGTTGTACTCTCAACGGGCGGCGCGGGCCAAGGGATCAACTTCTCCTCGCGGACTGTGAGCCAGCGCTTCGTGGACAGCGTCGTGCGCATCAACGCCGAGCTCGGCGGCACCCTGGCCAGCCCCATGATCGACGGGGTGGACTTCAACACGTTCGAGGCCGAGGCCACTCCTGAAACCGCCGAGTATCTGTGGATGTTCGCAGAGCTGAAGCGCCAGTTCGGCCAGGAGTTCGGCATCACGTCCCCACCTGCGCCGTGGAAAGACCAGGACAAGGCGATGATCCGCGAGGCCCTGTCCACCGGCCTCATGACCTACGCCGGGCCGCAGATGTATGACGGCCCGGGGCTGGCCGATCCTGCGTATATCATCAAGACCACGCGGGACTGGGTGCAAAACGTGGCCGGAGGGGATGCGAGCAAGATCGTGGTGGGCTTCGGCATGGAGGACATGGCGAACTTTTCCTCCATCGAGCAGATCCTCACTGCCTGGCGGGCCATCGAGAAGGAGTTTCCCGGGATCCGAGGGGCGTTCTTGTGGCAGCATAAGACCGACTTTGACAGGGGATGGGCCTTCGCCATGCAGGTTGCCCCTCTCATCCTGGACAAACCCATTCCGGAGCAGCCGATGCCCTGGACACAACCGTATACGCCGACTCAGCCTCCCGGCCCCATGGTCAGAATCGGCTCGGCCTCCTGCCCGCTTGCAGGTATCGACATCGCTCGCGAGCGGAATGCCTTGGTGGCGTACACGGATGAGGCGGCAACCACGACCACCAACCCGTACGGCTGCGAGGTGACCGTGACGGGCGGCAAGGTCATCCAGATCAACGACCGCCAGGTTGGCGAGTCCGTGACCGGAACACCCATCCTCAGGGGCGGCTTCGTGCTCTCGGGGCATGGCGAGGCTCGCACTTGGCTTTTGGCCAACGCCAAAATCGGTGCGGCGGTCGAGGTCGTCACGGTGTCGCCCCGACCTGGTCTCCCCACCCGCTCTTGATGCCGGGGTGGGCGGGAATCGAGGTTGCCGCCTGCTTACTGTCCCCGCTCGAAGCGGAAGGGTTCGCGATCGATTTGCCGGGCCGGGACACCTACCCAGGTTTCGCCGTCGGGCACGTTGCTGAGGACCGCGGCTCCCATACCAACCGTTGCGTACTCTCCCACCGATGTCCCCTCCCGGACACTGGAATTCATCCCCAGAAAGGCTGCGCGGCCAATCCGGACGCCGCCCCCCAATGACACTCCCGTATCGAGGGTCGCGAAGTCCGCCACGTCGTCGTCGTGCGTGAACGTTACGGACGGCATCGCCACCACGTGAGAACCGAGGGTGACCGACGCAGTCAGCGTCACATTGCGCAGTAGGATACTGCCCCGACCGATCCTGCACCCCTCCGGGTGTTCCACTGACGGATCGATCGCGGTGGCGTACCGTGCCTCGTTCAGTCCCATGCCAGCGAGCCGCTGCACGACACCTTCGCGCGACCTGCCCGAGCTGAGACAGACAAGGACTAAAGCATGCAAGTAGTCGGGTGCGTCGTCGATGGTTCCAAGGACCGGCGCTCCGTCCACGGTGACCCCGGCCAATTCCTTGTCATCGTCGAGCAGCCCCACAACGTCGTATTGGCCGCTGCTTCGCACCATCGCCATGACTTCGCGCGCCAGGCCGCTTGCAGCAATCAGGATCAGCTCACTCAACAGCCCACGCCTGTCCGAGCGGTTTGGATGGTGTTAATTACACGGTTGATGCTGACCGCATCCAGCTCGTGGAAGACGGGCAGGGTCAGCGTGCTGTCAGCAAGCCGTTCGGTGTGCTGCAGCCGTGCCCTGGCGGTTTCGCGCCAGCGGTATGCCGGTTGCCGATGGGCGGCCATGAGGCCGCGGGTTGCCGAGATGCCCGCGTCGGCAAGCCGGCAGAGCAGCCCGTCGCGGCTGATGGTGAAACCGGGCAACACCTCAACCCAGAAGGACTGGAAGTTGGTGGTTCCGTACAGCGGGTCCGCCACCAGCCGCAGGCCCTCTATCCCGGTCAGCCCGGCCGCATACATTCCGGCAATCTCGCGGCGCCGGGCAACCACCTGCGCGAGCCGGCGCAGCTGGACGATCCCCACCGCGGCCTGAAGGTCTGTCATCCGGTAGCTGAAGCCGATCTCGAGAAACACCTCCGGCGGTGCCGGTATGGAGCCCTGCCGGTCAGCCTCGGCAAGGCTTGAAGAATGTTCCCGGAGCGTTCGGGCCCGGGCAGCCCAGTCCTGCCGGTGTGTAGTGAGCATCCCACCTTCGCCGGTGGTTATGATTTTGCCAGCGTGGAATGACCAGACGGTCAAATCCGCTCCGGTGCCGACGGGCCGGCCCTTATAGAGGGATCCAACAGCGCAGGCGGCATTCTCGATCACGGTGATCTCGTGCCGGCCGCAAAGCTCCCGGATGGGGTCAAGATCAAGGGGGACACCGCCGTGGTCAACCACAATGACCGCGCGTGCATCCAAGGTCAGCGCCGCGCGGATTGTCTCGGCGGTAACGTTCCCCGTGGATGGGTCAACGTCGCAGAATACGGGACGCGCCCCCACATATGTCACTGCGTTCGCGATGGCGATGTAGGACAGCGACGGCACCACTACGTCGTCTCCGTGGCCGATACCGGCCACGACCAGAGCAAGGTGCAGTGCCGCGGTGCCACTGGAAGTTGCGACGGCGTGGGGAGCCTCGTGCGCTGCGCTGAAGTCCGCCTCGAACTCCTTGACTTTGGGCCCTTGCGCCACCCAGCCGGAAGCGACCACCTCAGCAAGGGCCTGGGCTTCTTCAGCACCGAGCCAAGGTTGCATGACGTTGATCCGGGCAATAACGGTTTCCGGATTCATCGGGTGCTCCACTTTCCTGGTCGCGGCGTTCGCACATTCTGCAAAGTTAGTCTGGAACAGGAGGTTATTCGTGCGAAACGTCGGAGCTATGTGGCTGGCTGAAAGGAACATTGCGGAAACTGCGGGTAGCTGCAAACTGGGCGCATGCCTAGATGACAGGCAGAACGTACGGTTCCCGCCGGGCGGCTGCTTTCCCGGCGGCCAAGGCCGTCAGCTGCGCCCGCGATTCCACTCCAAGCTTGCGGTAGATGGCTGTAAGGCGCACCTCCACGGTCCGGATGGAGACGAACAGTGTGGCGGCGATTTCCTTGTTGCGCATGCCGCGGGCCACCATCTGCGCGAGGGCGCGTTCGTGGTCGACGAGCATCAGCAAGGCCGGGTTTCCAGGCGTGCGCGCCGGTTCCACCCGCTCGTCAAGCAGCAGGGAATCAACATGCTGCGTCCAGGCAGCGGCGCCGGCCTCGTCAAACATCACCTTTGCGCGCAGCAGGCCGTCCCTGGATTCCCGCAGCCGGCCCAGGGCGCCCAGCCGCTCTGCGAAGCAAAGCAAAGTCCTGGCCCGCTCCAGCAGCGAATCGTGGCCGCTCCTGCTCTCAAGTGCGTGGTTGAACAGTTGAACCGACTGCTCCCCGTCGGCCAGCATGGCCCGGCTGCGGGCCACAGCCATGAGCAGCCAAGGCGACCTCAAGCCGACGGCCCGGCTCTCCAGCCGGTAAAGGGCAGCGGTGGCTTCGCGGTGCCGGCCCAGCCGGATCAGGACTTCCACAAGATCCGCTTCGCAGCGCAGCAGCGTGGGATTACTGAATCTCATGCCGATCTCCGCGGCGCGTGAGAGTTGGGCGGAGGACTCGGCCAGGTTTCCCCGCATCAGCGCGAAGTGGCCTTGGCAGGCCGCCAGCTGGGCCGTGATTGCCGGATGGCTGTCCGCTCCGGCGAAATGCTGGGCATCGGCAAAATACAGTTGCGCCAGCGCCTCGTCGCCCAGCGAATGTGCCCGCCACACCCGGAAAATGTGCCGCATCCCCCGGTGGTATTTGGTTTCGGGCTCGGTGAGTTCGAGGTCTTCGATGAGCCGGACGGCCTTCCCGACATTCCCCGCGCGGATCTCGTTGTCCACGGCGAAGTATTCTGCGGTTTCCCGCCAGTTGATGCTGCTGGCCTCAACGGAGCTCCGCACCATCGCGAAGGCCTCCTGGGCAAGTTCATGGTGCTCGCCGTAGGTCAGGGCGCGGCCCTGCACCAACAGGCCGGCCACGGTGCCACTGCCGGCGTCGTGTTTGCGGCCCTGTTGCGCCGGGGTCCCCTTGATGGCCTCGATCAGGAGCTTGGCGCGGTCAGCCACCGCGAGGCATTCCTTGGAGGCGGCGTCCCGGAACTCTTCGGCGTGGCGGAGCAAGCTGACGGCGTCGTCCACCTCCCACCGCTCGGCGTAAAAGAGTGAACCGACGCCCAACAGCGTGGCGGCATATGCGGGGTCGTGCTGCCCGAACTCCTTGACCAGGCGCAGCACCATGTTGGACCGCACCGTGGCACCCTGGATGAACTGGATCTCGAAGGCCAGTCCGGTCAGCCGCATAATCAGGGCCGGGTTGCGCGTCACCCTGCGGGCCCAGTCCAGGTAACGCTTCGCGTAGACAAGTTCACCGCGGTTGAACAGCAGCTCAGCCAGGGTTGTGAGCCGCGCCGCCGTTTCTGCTTCCCATGGGTTGATGGTCAGGGCGCGCTCGATGTACTCCACGGCGAAGGACACGTCCCCGCTGCGGATCAGGTCAACAGCAAACCGAAGGAGGCCGAACGGGGTCTGGCGTTCCAGCGAGCTGAAGCTCAGATGCCACCGGCGCGCGTACTGGTCGGTCTCACCGGCTGCTTCCGCGAGCGAGCGGTGGTTGGCTGTGCGGACCGACGGTGTCATGGCGGCGAAAACATATCCACGCAGGAGCTGGTCCTGGATCCGCAGGTGGGGACCGGAGCGGCTGACTATGCCGTTGGCCAGGAGCTCATCCACACCTGTCCACAGTTCGCTGTAGACGTTCTCCAGCGTGGCAATGTCGCTTCGGCAGGAAAGCGACATCAAATCAAGGGCTTGCCGGGCAGCTGGAGTGAGGGCGCCCACCGTCGCGGCGAACTCGGATTCAAAGCTTCCTTTGCAGGGCAGTGGAATGGGCAGCGCGTATTTGCCCTCGGCATGGCGTTCCAGCAGGCACGTGTATAGCTCGACGGCGGCGAGCGGGTTCCCTTGGGTTGCGGCGGCGACCGCATGGACCGCCGTCGGCGCAGTCTGCCGCGCCGGGATCGATTCCAGCATCCGGACGGTGTCGTTGTAGTTCAGGGCCATCAGATGCAGTGCTGGGAGGCTGCCGAAGGGGCTGTCCGGCACCTCATTCCGGACGCCGGCGAAGAGAACTATGTCCGTTCCGGACAGGCGGCGCGCGAGGAACCCGATGACGGCCTGGCTGCTGGGATCAAGCTGGTCTGCATCGTCCACCACAACGACGGTCCGTGAGGACGACCGCTGATGAAGCCTGTTGAGCAGCATTGTGGCGACTGCGGAGACATCCGTGGCGCCGGCTGAGTTCTGCAGCAGCTCCTCGGCAAACCGGCCAAGGACCGGGTCATCGATCCCGTTCAGCAGCGCTGTCAGGCCTGAGAGTGGCCAGTCCGACTCCGATGCGCTTGCCCGCAGAAAGACGGTCTGGTGATCGGAAAGCCGCGGGATCGCAGCCAACAGCGCGGACTTGCCCATTCCCCGCCCACCCACAACCGTGAGGGCAGATTCCTTCGGACCCCGGATCACCGCGAGGATCCGGTCCAACTCCTTGCTCCGGCCAATTAACGACATAAAGCCCCCATCCATCGAAGAATGAGACCTATTACCTGCTTTGAACTACACCCACGTCGAGGCCGTCCAGCCAACTGCCTGACTGCGGGCCAACTTCACGGTTCCCAGCCGATGGATCACAATCTAACCTCCAAGGATTGGGCCGCACCACAGTATTAGTTGACGCAAAGAACTAGGTACACCACCTAGGGTGTGCGGCTGGTACTCACCTTAGCGGCGTGGGCCCGGACCACCGGCTTTAGGCGGCGAGGCCTACCACCAGGTTGATGGTGGTGGCCAGAATCCCGACGCCGAAGACATACGACAGCAGACTGTGCCGCAAAGCTGCAGACCTCATCTCCCTGGTGGTGATGGAAGTGTCCGAGACCTGGTATGTCATGCCCATGCTGAACGCCATGTATGCGAAATCCGCGTACTGCGGCGGTTCGTCCTGGTTGAAGTTGATCCCGCGGGGCGGCCCAGCGGTGTAATACACCTCCGCGTAGCGCAACGTGAACAGCGTATGCACCAGCAGCCACGAAAAGACGGCCCCCAGCAGGGCAAGCAGGGCGAGCAGGAACTTGTCCAGGCCCTGCGCGTCCTTGGCTCCGAACATCACCAGGACAAACGCCGCAAGCGAGCCCACCGCGGCGCAGAGGATGAGAAAATCGGCGGTGGCACGTCGCGGATCTTCTTCCCGGGCGTGTCGTGCTGTCTGTTCGGCGTTCATGGGGCTGATGACTATCCACACGAAGAGGCTGTAGACACCCGCCGCCACCGCCCAGCCCACGGCCGGAGCGTAGATCCATTCGCCCCACAGGCCGGTGGCCAATCCGGCTACGACGCCCGCGACGACCATTGCCAGGAATCGCCACAAGGCGCGCTTGGCCCGTGGCGACGTGGGTGGGTGGCTGGATGAGGTGCCGGTCATAAGGAGAT
Source organism: Arthrobacter sp. UYCo732 (assembly GCF_040547265.1). NCBI lineage: Bacteria > Bacillati > Actinomycetota > Actinomycetes > Micrococcales > Micrococcaceae > Arthrobacter > Arthrobacter sp. UYCo732. The sequence continues at coordinate 30,513 of NZ_JBEPPJ010000015.1, forward strand.
CATGCCACGCCGGCCTCGGTCACGAGGTGCGTTCTTTACCTCCGGTTGCCGTGCCGAAAGGCGCATAGTTGCGGGTTCCCTCGTTGATGTCCTTGTTGATGTCCTTGTTCAGCAATGTGATGCGCCGGACGGCCCTGACGCTTGGGTTTAAGGCTAGCCACATCGGGCCTTTGGTGCTGAGTTATCCACAGAAACCCCGACAGCCGGTTTGTGGCCACGGGTTTTCCACATAGCCGCGCTCCGGCTTCCGCCTTGCCACCACGGCGCCTAGCCTTGAGTCAAGCGCGAATCGCCTATCCGGTCCAAATGCACTAAGATATTGAAGTCTGTGCTGCGCCCTGCCTCCGTTCCGTTGGCCGGGCATGCATGGCATCGCAAATGAACCTCCTGTTACGGAAATGCCGTAACCGCTTAGCCCAAAGGAGGTGGGTTCACATATGCGTCCTTACGAATTGATGGTAATCATCGACCCCGAGGTCGAAGAGCGTACCGTTGAGCCGTCGCTTCAGAAGTTCCTGAACGTCATCACCAACGATGGTGGAACCATCGAAAAGGTTGACATCTGGGGCCGTCGTCGACTGGCTTACGAAATCAAGAAGAAGTCTGAAGGTATCTACGCCGTGGTGAACTTCACCGCCAAGCCGGAGACCGCCAAGGAACTTGACCGCCAGCTGTCTCTTAACGAGACCATCATGCGCACCAAGATCACCCGCCCCGAAGAGCAGAAGGTCGTTGCTGAATAATTTCAGCTCCGATTTTCATTCTTCACCCCGCAGGATCGAATTCTTCACCCAGGATCGAACAAGGAGGCAGTAGATGGCAGGCGAGACCACCATTACGGTCATCGGTAATCTCACCAATGACCCGGAATTGCGGTTCACACCGTCAGGTTCGGCAGTAGCGAACTTCACCATCGCTTCCACCCCACGCACCTTTGACCGCCAGTCCAATGAGTGGAAGGACGGGGAAACCCTGTTCCTCCGCGCAGCGGTGTGGCGTGAAGCAGCCGAGAACGTCGCCGAATCCCTCACCAAGGGCATGCGCGTGATCGTTTCCGGCCGTTTGAAGAGCCGTTCCTACGAAACAAAAGAAGGCGAAAAGCGCACCGTTATCGAGCTCGAAGTCGATGAAATCGGCCCGAGCCTGCGCTACGCCAATGCCAAGGTCAACCGCACCCAGCGCTCCGGCGGCCAGGGTGGTCAGGGCGGCTTCGGCGGCGGCAACAGCGGCGGTGGCTTCGGCGGCGGCAACTCTGGTGGAAACCAGGGCGGCAACTCCGGTGGCGGCTCCGGTGGCGGCAACCAGCAGGCTGCACAGGAGGATCCCTGGGCAACGCCCGGTGTCTCCAACGCAGGCGGCTGGGGCAACGGCCCCGATTCCGAACCTCCCTTCTAACCACCAAAAATTCAGGTCCTACGCCGGGACCGCCCGGTTGCCGCAAGGCACCAGGCGACTGCCGCCGTCGGACCACCACCATCCCGTGGATCAATATCCACGGGCTCCATAGAATAGGAGCTCCACGATGGCTAAGGCTGAACTCCGTAAGCCCAAACCAAAGTCCAACCCCTTGAAGGCCGCTGACATCACTGTCATCGACTACAAGGACGTAGCATTGCTGCGCAAGTTCATCTCCGACCGCGGAAAGATCCGCGCCCGTCGCGTCACTGGCGTCACGGTGCAGGAACAGCGCAAGATCGCCCAGGCAATCAAGAACGCCCGCGAAGTTGCTCTGCTGCCTTACTCCGGCGCTGGCCGCGGCTAAGGAAGGGATTAACTAACATGGCAAAGCTCATTCTGACCCACGAAGTAACCGGTCTCGGTGCTGCTGGCGACGTTGTGGAGGTCAAGGACGGTTACGCACGTAACTACCTGCTGCCCCGCAACTTCGCCCTGACCTGGTCGAAGGGTGGCGAGAAGCAGGTTGAGTCCATCAAGACTGCCCGTGCCGCCCGCGAGCACGCTTCCTTGGAAGATGCTCAGAAGCAGGCCGCTGCTCTCTCCGCCAAGCCGGTCAAGCTCGTTGTCAAGGCTGGCGAGACCGGACGCCTGTTCGGCACCGTCAAGCAGGCCGACGTAGCCGACGCTGTTGAGGCCGCTGGCCTTGGCAAAATCGACAAGCGCAAGGTTGAACTGCCGGCACACATCAAGTCGGTCGGTTCCTACCAGGCCAACGTCCGCCTCCACGCTGACGTTGCTGCTGTGATCGAACTCGACGTAGTCGCAGGTAAGTAGTCTTTACTGCTTGAAGACCCCCGTTGCCGGAATCCGGCGGCGGGGGTTTTCTTATGCCTCCCTTATGCAACGCGGGTCAGATGAGGCCCATTTTTAGCCGGCAAAGTGGCGCTAACTGACCCCGCGTTGCTACGTCAGGAGGCCAGGAACTCGTCCACTGACGCGCCGGTTGCGTGGGTTTGTTTTCAGCCATGCCGGAAGTCTGGCGGTGCCCGGGCCGTTTGTCAGCCGCACCGCCACGGGTGATAGCCTGCCGCGGTGAGCCTGAATCCTGCCCCCGCCCGCCGCCGTCGTCCGTTCACCCAGGTGGACGTGTTCACGGCCGAACCATACCGGGGCAATCCCGTCGCAGTAGTTGTTGACGCCGAAGACCTCGGCACAGAGCAGATGCAGCAGTTTGCCAACTGGACCAATCTCCCAGAGACCACCTTCCTTCTGCCGCCCACGCATCCTGAGGCCGACTACCGCGTCCGGATTTTCACTGCCCACGAGGAGTTCCCTTTCGCAGGCCATCCCACGCTGGGTTCGGCCCATGCATGGCTGGAAGCCGGCGGCGTCCCCAAGCAAGACGGCGTGCTGGTCCAGGAATGTGGGGCCGGACTGGTCTGTGTGAAGCGCGACGGCGGGCGGCTGGCGTTCGCGGCGCCGCCCCTGACGCGCACCGGACCGGTGGCTGAAGCGGACATGGCGCGGATCGCCCAAGGTCTTCGCCTGCCCCGCCATGAACTTCTGGATGCCTCTTGGCTGGTGAACGGGCCCCAATGGATCGGCGTGCTCCTGGAATCCGCCGGGCAGGTGCTCGGCATCAGGCCCGACTTTGGTGCCCTGGACGACCTGAACGTGGGCGTGATCGGGCCGCACACCGGGGACACTGGATCTGACTATGAAGTGCGGACATTCATCCCGGGCGATGCCGCTGCCGAGGACCCGGTTACGGGCAGCTTCAATGCCGGCGCGGCTCAATGGCTGATCGGCAGTGGCCGGGCGCCGTCGTCGTATACGGCCGCGCAGGGTACCGTGCTGGGCCGGGCGGGCCGCGTCCACGTGCACGCTGCCACCGGCGACGTCTGGGTGGGCGGCAACTCCACCACGTGTATCAGCGGAACAGTGCTGCTGTAATCCCGCTGGAATAAACACCGCGCATCGCCGGTTACCTCAGTACATGCAAACACATGCATTGTGTAACTGTTCCGAATCTGAGGAGTCCATGGTGGAAACCCGCCGCATCACTGTACTGTCCGCCGGCCTGGGCGTGCCGTCGTCGAGCCGGCTGCTCGCCGACCAGCTCGCTGCTGCCGCAGAGCACCACTTGGCGGACGCTGGCTACGAGGTGACCGTGGACGTCGTCGAACTCAGGGATCTCGCGGTGGACATCGCGAACAACTTCGTCACGGGCTACGCGGCTCCGCGTCTGGCAGAGGTCATCGCCGGCGTCGGGGCTTCCGAGGGCATCATCGCTGTCAGCCCGGTGTTCAGCGCGTCCTACAGCGGCCTCTTCAAATCCTTCATCGACGTCCTGGACCCCAAGTCCCTGGAAGGCAAAGCTGTCCTGCTGGGCGCCACCGGCGGCACGGACCGCCACCAGATGGTCCTCGAATATGCCATGCGTCCGCTGTTCAGCTACTTGCGTACCCGGATGGCCGCCACGGCCGTTTTCGCCGGCCCCCAGGATTGGGGACACACCGACGACGGCGGATCACCGCTTTCGGACCGCGTGGAGCGGGCAGCATCGGAGTTTGCCGGGCTCCTGAAAGGCGCGCAGCCCGGCTTGAAGCCCGCAGCGGCGGAGTCCTTGCCTTTTGAGCAGCTCCTGGCGGGCATCTCCGGCGGACGGTAGGACCTACCTGCCGCCTCCGGTTCAGGCTGCCGAACTAATTGCTGCCGCCGGTCGATTCAATTGACCTGATCATGAGTGAGCGCAGCGGAGTGGAGATCGATTACCGCCCACAGTGCCGTGGCGTCTGGTTGGACCGCGGAGAGCTGGACAAGATCATCGACCGCGCCAATGCCACCATGGGCGCCAGCGCTCCGGCGGCGCCCCGCGCCGCGAGCAGCCGCGGTCCGACGAGGCGCCGTACGACCAGCGGCGCTAGGATGACCACAAATACGGCAAGCAGGAACATGACCGCGACTACGACCGCAGGCAGCCCAAGACGAAGGAAGGGTGGCTAAGCTACCTGTTCGACTTCTAATCGTCCAGGAGGGCGATGAACTCGCGGGCCTGCTTGAGGGAAATATCAGAGTGTTTCGTCAGTGCCGTGGCGGCGCCCTCAGCGTCTCCACTGCGCGCCAGCGTGCGGATCCGTCCGTAGATCTCATCGTTGAGCATGTTGCTGCTGACCTCACGCGTCACGTCGCCTTTGCTGGCAATGGCACGGTAGCGGTACGGGAACCGCTGGGGCGTGTCATCGTCGTCGGGTTCCACGTCCTCAGCCTTGGCATCGGGGCGCCGGTAGGGCTGCGGGTGGGCGGCCAGCGCCCCCACAGCGTCCCGGGAGGCCCTCAGGCCGTCCCCCGTGGACTCGTAGTAGAGCTTGATGGCCGCCATCGCCTGCCCCTGGGCAATCAGCGCGTACAGCCTGCGGTGCTGGGCTTCGCTGAGCTTGGCGGCGGCTATGCGCGCCAGCTCGGTTGCGTCCGGCGCCGGGGCGGTTCCGGCCTGGCTGGCGGGAGCCCGCCGTTTGCCAAGCGCGCGGGCTGCCAGGGCTACGCCGGCGGCCACGACCGCAAGGATGATGACGGGGATCACGAGCGATTCCATTTCTAAAGCCGATCTATGTACTTCTTGGCGGTGGCCAGGTCTGTGTGGGTTGCTTGGCGCAGGAGTTTAATGGCCTGGATCTTATGCCCGTCGCGCGCCATCATCTGCAGCTGCATGGCCAGCTGTGGATCCAGCTGCCCGCCAGGGAGAGCCAGTTGGCCATAGGGACCGGCCCCCGGCCCGGACTGGGCATTCCGTGCCGCGCGGGCGTGGTCTTCCTGCTGGGACTGCTGCTGCTCATTCTGGCTTGGCCGGGTATTGGCTTCGAGGCGGGCACGCACTGCCGTTGCCACCCGTACCTGCTCGGCATAGTGCTCTGCCGAGCGCCTGGCGAGGTCCTGCTGGTACTTTTCCGCGTCCGAGGTCCCGGAATCGCGCGGCCGGAGAGCTGTTGCGAGCGTCCATAGAACTGCCACCAGTATTCCGGCAGGCAATAACACCATCAGTATGTCGCCCATGCTTAGAGCTTATGTCAGATGGCTGTTATCCACAGCACATTCTTCCCATTGCATACATCCGTTCGGCCCTACCGTCAAAACATCTCCGCCACCTGGGGGGTTCATCACCAACACCGCCTGAATGGGCGCCGCGGTGCCCCCAAAGCCGCCCGCGTTTCAACAGAGCCGTGCTGCAAGCTGTGGATGAAGGTTCCCGAAAAGAATATTTAGTCCACATGCTCTGAGAACGTTTCCGCAGGTCAGATGCCCGGTTGGCGCAAAAGTTTTTTTGTATCCACAGGTTCATGCACAGGCTGTGCACAAGCTGTGCCATGTAGTGCACAGGTTATCCACAGGCCCCGACGATGGCTGGCTTGGAGGCTGAGGCAGGGGCGGCTACCGTTGCGGGATACCTGTTTTTGGGGAGCGAGGGAACCCCGCTGCCTTGAGGTGGGACCAGCAACGGGCCAGGTCCCGCCCATGGTGCGGTACCTTCTGTGGATAACCTGTGGATTGTGGGGATAACTCCTGCGCCCGCCGCGCTGATTCTCTGTAGGCAGGGACGGTCGTCGATGTCAGTGGGCACTGGTAGACCTGAATGTACGCCGCTTTGTGGAAGTTCCGCAGGACGGTCCCCACAGGATAAATGGCTTACCCGCCGCATCAGCGGCACAACGGAGGACGGCAGCTTTGTCAGTAACGCACCTGGACTCGATCGAGGGCACCCGCGGTTCGGAAGCCAGCCGAAAACCTCCCCAGGACATTCCGGCGGAGCAGTCCGTCCTCGGTGGCATGATGCTGTCCAAGGATGCCATTGCCGATGTTGTGGAGATCCTCCGGGGCCAGGACTTCTACCGGCCCGCGCACGAGACCATCTACGAGGCCATCATCGACCTCTACGGCCGCGGCGAGCCCGCGGACGCCGTCACGGTCTCGGACGAACTGACCAAGCGTGCAGAGATCAATAGGATCGGCGGCCCCGCCTACCTGCACGAACTGATCCAGACTGTCCCCACCGCAGCCAACGCGGGTTACTACGCCGAGATCGTCGCAGAGCGCGCCGTCCTGCGCCGCCTGGTTAACGCCGGTACCAAGATCGTCCAGCTGGGCTACGGCTCCGACGGCGAAGTGGAGGACCTGGTCAACCAGGCGCAGGCCGAGGTCTACGCCGTGGCTGAGCGACGCACCGCCGAGGACTATGTGGTCCTCAAAGACGTCATGGAAGCCACGGTGGACGAGATCGAAGCGTCCGGCCACCGCGGCGAAGGCATGACAGGCGTGCCCACGGGCTTCTATGAGCTCGATGAGCTCACCCACGGCCTCCACCCGGGCCAGATGATTGTCATCGCAGCCCGCCCCGCCGTCGGTAAGTCCACGTTCGCCCTGGACTTCGCCCGGTCAGCAGCGATCAAGAACAACCTGGCCACCGTGATGTTCTCGCTCGAAATGGGCCGGAACGAAATCGCCATGCGCCTCCTCTCCGCCGAAGCAACCATTGGGCTCCAGGATCTGCGCAAGGGCACCATCAAGGACGAACAATGGTCCAAAATCGCCACCACCATGGGCCGGATGAACGACGCCCCGCTTTTCATCGACGACAGCCCCAATATGTCGCTGATGGAAATCAGGGCCAAATGCCGCCGCCTCAAGCAGCAGCACGATCTCAAGCTCGTGATTCTGGACTACCTGCAGCTCATGAGCTCCGGCAAAAAGGTGGAGTCCCGCCAGCAGGAAGTCTCCGAATTCTCGCGTGCGCTCAAGCTTCTGGCCAAGGAGCTCCAGGTCCCGGTCATCGCACTCTCGCAGCTGAACCGTGGCTCCGAGCAGCGCCAGGACAAGCGGCCCATGGTCTCTGACCTCCGCGAATCCGGCTCCATCGAGCAGGACGCGGACATGGTGATCCTGTTGCACCGCGAAGACGTCTATGACAAGGAGTCACCGCGTGCCGGTGAGGCGGACATCTTGATCGCCAAGCACCGCAACGGTCCCACGAAGGACATCGTGGTGGCCTTCCAGGGCCACTACTCGCGCTTCGCCAACATGGCGGCCGACGCCGGAGGCGGCGGCTTCTAGGGACCGGCCCCTGCAGTAGCCCGCCGGCTTAGCCCGGTGACAGCAGGTGGTTGGGCAGCCGGTTCCCCGGGGCGGTCCCGCGTATCTCAAGCAGTTCGCGGGCGTGTGCATGCAGGCGCTTGTCCTCCCCCGAGACTGGTACCCAGGCCCGGACGGGCACTGAGTTGCCGTCGGCGTCGCGCGCCACCATCACGGTGAGGCAATAGGTGGTGAGATTCAACTCTCCGCCCTTGGGGTCTCCCGAGCGGACGTGTACGGCGATGTGCATACCTTTGGTCCCGGTGTAGACCAGCCGTGCTTCGACTTCCACCACATGGCCGATCAGTAGCGGTCGGTAGAAGCGGACGCCGCCGGAGAACACGGCCACGGTGTCCCTCCCGCAGTATCGTGAAGCGCAGACGTAGGCTGCTTCATCGATCCACTTCATCACGATGCCGCCATGGACTTTCCCCCCCCAATTCACATCAGTGGGTGCCGCCATAAACCGCAGCGTTACGCGTTCGGCCGTTCCGGCGTCGGTATATTCCTGGGCATTCATGGCTTCAACGATCTGTTCTCGGATTTTGACCCGAGCCAGGGCGTGATCGCGCTCCTCGATCTCGGGAGGGGTCACCGGGTCGAACTGCTTGACTGGGATGGGCTTGCCGTCGTCGCCCACCGCCACAAAGATCACCATGCACTGGCTTCGCATGGTAGCCGGGCCACCCTTGGGGTCGCCGGAAGAGACCACCGTCCGGATGTGCATGGAGGAACGGCCGGTGTACACGATGGTGGCTTCCACCTCCACCATGTCGCCGCTGTTCACGGGGTCCGCGAAGTGGATGTTCCCCACGTAGGCCGTGACGCAGTAGGACTTGGCCCAGCCCACCGCGGCGGCATAGGCGGCCTTATCCACCCACTCAAGCACGGTCCCGGCGTCCACTGAGCCGCTGTGGCCCACATCCGTGGGTGCTGCCAGGAATCGAAGGGTGACGGAATTGGCCGCGGTCTCAATCATGCTGCCCACCTTAGGGGTTCCCCCTGCTCCGCCCCACTTGTGACGCCCCCGCCGGACGTTCTCCCACTTACGGGCCTTAAAAAATAAAACGCTCTCTCACTTTCAATCGAAAGTGAGAGAGCGTTGCGTTCAGACGCGCACTAAGTGAAAGAGCGTCCGGGGGGAGGGGTGCTTAGGCGAGGACTGCCAGTTTGTTGTTCATGCGGCCGAACACTGCGCGGTCCACGGAGATGCGGCCGGCGCCGGTCAGGGCGAAGGCCAAGGCAGCGGCGCCAAGGAGCAGCACCAGTTCGTAGCCGCCCTTGTCGGCGAAGACGCTGCAGGAACGCCCATCTGGGCAAACGCGGCCTGGGTGCCGGCGATGGTCCACTCGTTGAACTTCTGCCAACCGTGGGCAGCAAAGAGGAATCCGAGGGCGACGCGCAGGATGGTCAGGGCAGTGGTGGTGAGGCGTGACTGGTTCATGGTCCGAGTGTCCGGGATAATTGGTTGAAGTATCAACTAATGACCGGTTTTGTGTTCCATGTCATGACGCTGGGCGTCACGGAAGCCCGGTTGCCCCGCCGGCGACGTCGTTAAACTGGCTCGATGCCCAATCAATCCGCCCCTGCCGTGGAACGGTCCACGAGCCACACCCGGGAGATCCTGCGACTGGCCATTCCGGCGTTTGGTGCGCTGATCGCCGAACCCCTCTTTCTGTTGGCAGATTCGGCCATCGTTGGGCATCTGGGCGTTGCCCAGCTGGCAGGAGTGGGGCTGGCCTCCGCTGTGGTGCACACCGCCGTCGGACTGATGGTTTTCCTGGCCTACTCCACTACTCCGGCGGTGGCCCGCGCAATGGGCCACGGCCAGTTGGGCAAGGCTCTCGCCGCAGGGCGCGACGGCGTCTGGCTGGCATTTCTGCTGGGGGTTGTTCTTGCGGTGGCAGGGTTCTGGGCCGCCGAACCGCTGGTGACCGTGATGGGGGCGGAGGGGGACGTGCGGACCTTCGCCGTGGACTATCTTCGCTGGTCCATGCCCGGGCTCGTGGCTATGTTGCTGATTTTTGCCGGCACGGGCGTTCTGCGCGGTCTGCAGGACACCAGAACGCCGCTGGTGGTGGCCACCGCCGGCTTCACCCTGAATATCGTGCTTAACCTGTGGCTTGTCTATGGCCTCGGCTGGTCAGTGGCCGGATCGGCAATAGGCACGAGTGTGGCGCAATGGGCCATGGCCGCCGTCTATCTGGTGATGGTCCAGCGGAACGCGGCACGCCACGGCGTCAGCCTGCTGCCAGACTGGCGAGGCATCCGGAACATGACCCGTGTTGGTTCGTGGCTTATGCTCCGCACGCTGAGCTTGCGCATCGCCATCCTTGCCACCGTCTTTGTGGCCACCGGCCAGGGCGCTGTCAATCTCGCTGCGCACCAGCTGGCCATGACCATCTTCTCCTTCCTCGCTTTTGCCCTGGACGCCCTGGCCATCGCCGCCCAGGCCCTGATCGGCAAGGAGTTGGGTGCAGCAAACCCGGCAAAAGCGCGGCGGCTGACCGGGACAATGATCCGCTGGGGGGCCGGCTTCGGTGTGGTGACGGGGGCCATGCTGGCCGTCGCTGCGCCGTGGGCAGGGGTGCTCTTCACGTCCGACTCCGGCGTCCAGTCGGCGCTGACGTACGCGCTGTGGATCCTGGCGGCGGGCCAGCCCATCGCCGGTTACGTTTTTGTCCTGGATGGGGTGCTGATCGGAGCCTGTGACGCCAAATACCTGGCGTTGGCCGGGCTGGCCAACCTGGCCGTCTACGCTCCGCTGCTGGTGGCGGTGGCAGTCTCCGGGGTGACGGGGGCCGCCGGGCTTGTTTGGCTGTGGGCTGCGTTTGCCCTGGCCTATATGGCCGCCCGGGCTGTGACGCTGGGGCTCCGGGCCCGGTCGGACCGCTGGATGGTGCTGGGTTCGCCTTAGGACCCGCGGCCACTAAACTGGACCGGTGAACCAACCCCAGACACCCGTAGACACAGCCGCCGGCACCGCCCAGCAGCCTGACCTGTGGATGCCGGTACTGCTCCGTGCCCTGGCCGCACTGGTCTTCGGTGCCGTAACGATTTTTTGGCCGGGCCCGTCGATTGAGGCCATGGGCTGGTCTGGCGGACTGTACCTGCTGGCCACGGGGCTTCTGCTGCTCTGGGGAAGCCCGAAGGCCGGCTTTGCCCGGGACCTCATGCCCGGCAAGGTGCTGTCCGCCGCGGGGGCCTTGCTGACCGGTGCGGGCGCAGCGCTGATACTGCTTCATGGCGACAGGGTCTTCGGCATCGTCGCGGCACTGGGCCTCGGCCTCGCAGGCGCGGTGGAGATCTACTGCGGCATCCGCAACCGGGGCCGGCACGTGCTGGCCCGCGACTGGCTGGCTTCGGGCATCATCGGACTCGGCACTGCGGCCACACTGCCTTTCTTCATCAGCCTGGGAGCCCATGCCCTGCTCGGCGTCGCCGGCGGCGGCGCCCTCATCTCCGGCGTGCTGTGGGTCCTGTCCGGGCTGACCTTGCGGCACGATTCCCGGACCGCCGCCCCAACGCCGTAAACTAGAGGCAAACGTTTCTACCCGGTGTAGAAATCGCACTGGGCGGGACCACCGCCCACATTCGAACCAGCAGGCCATTGCGGCGTGACTGTAGGAGAGGAACTATCGTGGCAGACCAGAAACCAGGCAAACCGCGCAAGCTGCGGACCTCGGTGAAGGGGCCGCTGATGTTTTCTGCGTTCTGGGCCATCCTCACTTTTGTCTCAGTGCTGATTTTTGCCTCCGGCGGCAGTGCCCGCCCCCTGCGTTTCGATCTTGCCTTCACCGGCGCCGGCATCGCCTTCATTGTCACACTGGTCATAGCGGCCATGCTCTCCATGAGCCACAAGGAAAACGCCGAGCACTTGGGCAAGGGCTCCGGGGTCAACCGAAGTTCGGCCAAGAAGTCATCGCATGGATTCGGCGGGCACAGCCAGGGCCAGCAGGGCAGCACCTCCGGGGCGCCGGACGCCGACGGCCCCGGCCACTCCTAGCGCACTGAGGCTTGCCGCGCGCGGTAGGCCGCGACGTGAGCACGGTTGGCGCAGTTCCCCGTATCGCAGTACCTTTTCGACCGGTTGCGGCTGAGATCCAGCACCACCGCATCGCAGTCCTCCGCTTCGCAGACCAACAGCCGGTCCATCTCCTTGCTTCGGATGACGTCCACCAGCGCCATGGCGGCCTCAGTGCCCATCCGGTCTGCGAGGGGAGCCTCCCTGGTGGTGGCGTGCAGATGCCAGTCCCAGCCGTCATGCTTCTTAAGCTGGGGGAGGGCATTGGCCTCACGCAGCAGCCGGTTGACCGCGGCCACCGCAGTGTCTTCGTTTGCAGTCCACAGCGCCGCCAACTGGCTGCGCAGGCCGTGGACGCTGGCCACTTCCGCCGCGTTGTGGGTGCGGGAACCGCTGAACCGCTCGGCCTCAAGGAACTGGTCCAGATCCGCCCCGGTGGCCAGCGTTTCCCGCCCGTTCGCGGCCGTGTTGATCAGGTTGACCACGGTGCGCAGGGCAATCTCGGTGTCAGGGGCAAAGACCACCTTGACTCCTTACTGAGTACGGGCGTAATGTCAGGACCATTATCCCACTTTACTCCTGACAGGAGGCGACGGTGTCTGCCGCCCTCAACCGTGCATCTGCGCGGGGATTCCTCGGCTCCGGCCTGCGGATCGCACTGTTCTCCTCGGCTGTTTTCGGTCTGTCCGGCTCTTTCGCCAAAGCACTGCTGGAGAGCGGCTGGTCGCCGGGCGCGGCCGTGACGGCCCGGCTGACCGGCGCCGCGCTGATTCTTGCCATTCCGGCCATCCTGGCACTGCGGGGACGCTGGCATCAGCTGCGGGACAATTGGGTCACCATCGGCCTTTTCGGCCTGATCGGCGTGGCCGCGTGCCAACTCTTCTACTTCAACGCGGTGGCGCGCCTCTCCGTGGGCGTGGCGCTGTTGCTGGAGTACCTGGCCCCGGTGCTCATTGTGCTGTGGCTTTGGGCCGCCAGCCGCAGAAGACCGCGAGTCCTGACCTTCGGCGGAACCGCGCTGTCCCTTGCCGGCCTGGTCCTGGTGCTGGACCTCACCGGCACCGTCAGGATCGACGTCGTCGGGGTCCTCTGGGGATTGGCCGCTGCGGTCTGCCTGGCCATCTATTTCTTCATCACAGCCAAGGAAAACGATTCGCTGCCGCCGATCGTCCTCGCGTCAGCCGGACTGCTGGCGGGTGCGGCTGTGATGTGGCTCGCGGCAGCCACGGGACTGCTCCCCATGGCCTTCAGTAACGCGGACACGCGGCTGGGGCCGTGGATTGCGCCCTGGTGGGTTGCCCTGGGCGGCCTGGTCATCCTGGCCACTGTCCTTGCCTACGTGTCCGGCATCATGGCTGCCCGCGCGCTCGGCTCCAAGGTTGGCTCCTTCGTTTCGCTGACTGAGGTCCTGTTCGCCGTGATCTGGGCGTGGCTGCTTCTGGGTGAGCTGCCCGGCGCCGTCCAGCTTCTGGGCGGTTTGCTGATTGTTGGTGGCGTGGTCCTGGTGCGGCTGGACGAGCTGCGTCCGGCTGCCGCGGTTCCCGCGGGGTCTGGCGCGCCGCTGGAACACGCGAACGACGTCGAACCTGTCCCCTAAGTGCAGATCCGCCGCATAAGCACCCCATAACCAATGAGGGCCCGGGCACTTGTGGTGTCCGGGCCCTCAGTCAAGCGGGTCAGTCAAGCGGTGCTGGCTAGCGTGAAGCCTGGTCCTGCTCGTTGGCGTTCTTGGTGGCCTTCTGGCCGGCATCCTTCAGCGCCTGGATGACCTGGTTCAGCGCACTGGTGTGGGTGCCTGACCATTCGCTGCGGAAGTTCTTCGCGTCCGGGCCTTCCCAGGTGGTGCTGTCCAGAAGGCGGGACAGGTTGGACCTCTGCTGCTCGATCTCCGAAGCACCGGCCTGCAGCTTCGTGCCAAGAGTCCTGAGCTGCTCTACATCTGCGCCCCAAATAGCCATCAGTTTCTCCTCATGCGTCGTTGGATCCGATCCAGATCGGCATCCCCAGCGGCCCCCGGCTGATCCGGAAGATCCATTACCTGAAACCTATCCCGGCCCCGGAAACCCGTCGATGGGCACCGCTGCCCATGCCGGACAGCATTTCGGTGGTTTCAGCGTGCCGAACCTGGCGCCCGACAAGCTCGATCACCGCCCGGACCAAGGGGGTCGATTCCAAGCGTTCCAGAGCCTAGCATGTGCATATGTGCCGGAATATCCGAACCCTCCACAACTACGAACCGCACGCCACCTCGGAGGAAGTGCACGCCGCCGCCTTGCAGTACGTCCGCAAGGTGAGCGGGAGCACCAAGCCGTCCAAGGCTAACGAGGACGCCTTCGAAATGGCGGTGCACGAAATCGCCCACATCACGCAGCACCTGCTGGATTCGCTGGTGACGCACGCGCCCGCCAAGGACCGCGACGAAGAGGCGGCGAAAGCCAAAGCCCGGTCCGCCGTCCGCTTCGGTACCGCCTGAGCGCCGGCTATTTGCCGAAGCTGCGCAATCGCAGTGAGTTGGCCACCACCAGGACCGAACTCGCCGCCATCGCAGCGCCGGCAATCATCGGGTTCAGCAGGCCCAGGGCGGCTACCGGAATGCCGACTGCGTTGTAGAAGAACGCCCAGAACAGGTTGGTCTTGATGGTGGCCAGCGTCCGCCGGGACAATTCGATGGCCTGGGCCACCTGGCCAAGGTCATCGCCCATCACGGTGAGATCCGCCGCTTCAATGGCCACATCCGTGCCTGATCCCATGGCGATGCCCAGATCAGCCTGCGCCAGTGCGGCGGCGTCGTTGACGCCGTCGCCGGCCATGGCCACGGTGGCGCCGCCGGCCTGCAGCTTCCGGACGGCCTCGACCTTTCCGGCCGGCAGGACGCCCGCGTAGACATCGCCGGGGGAGATCCCGACGGCGGCGGCCACCTGTGCGGCCACTGCGGCGTTGTCACCGGTCAGGAGGATGGGCCGCAGCCCCAGGTTCTTGAGCCTGGCAATAGCGGCCGCGGAGCTGGGCTTGATGGTGTCCCGGAGGCTGATGATCCCCGCAGGTGAACCGTCCACCGCCAGCCAGATGGACGTGGCTCCGGTTGCTTCCGCAGCCGCCAGCGCCTCCTGCTGCACTGGGGAAATGCTGACGCCGTTTTCGCTGAGCCAGCCGGTGCGGCCCGCGATAATAGCCCGCCCTTCGACGGTTCCGGCGACTCCGCCGCCGGGTGCTGAACGGAAGTGTTCGACGGCGGGCAGCCGCGCGCCGTCGTCGTGCCCGTTTTGTGCGTGCAGGGCGGCCACCGCGATGGCATGCGCGATCGGGTGCTCCGAGGCGGCCTCGACAGCGCCGGCGAGCCGCAGCACATCCCGGCACTGGTAGCTGTCAAACGCCAGGGCGTCGTCCACGGCGAGCTTGCCAATGGTGACGGTGCCGGTCTTGTCGAGCAGGATGGTGTCCACGGCGCGGGTGTCTTCGAGGACCTGCGGGCCTTTGATCAGGATGCCCAGCTGGGCGCCCCGTCCGGTTCCAGTGAGCAGGCCCACCGGGGTGGCGAGCCCCAGCGCGCAGGGGCAGGCAATGACCAGGACCGTTACAGCGGCGGTGAACGCGGCCCGAAGCTCGGCGGGATCGATCACCGGGGCGCTCACGAGGAGCCACAGAGCAAAGGTGAGCACCGCGAGGGCAAGAACGATCGGGACAAAAACGGCACTGATCCTGTCGGCGAGGCGCGCGATGGGGGCTTTGCCGGTCTGCGCCTGCGATACCAGCCGCGCCATCTGGGCCAGGGTGGTTTCAGAACCCACCCTGGTGGCCCGGACCAGCAGCCGTCCGGACGTATTAATGGTGGCGCCGATGACCTTGCTCTCCGGCCCCACCTCCACCGGGACGGACTCGCCGGTCAGCAGGGAAGCGTCGACGGCGGAGCTGCCGTCGATCACCACGCCGTCGGTGGCGATCTTCTCGCCGGGGCGGACCACCACAACGTCTCCCACGCGGAGCTGACCGGCGGGGACTTTGCGCTCGGCACCGTTATGCAGGACGGAGGCGTCCTTGGCGCCAAGGTTCAGCAGGGCCTTGAGGGCGTCGCCGGCCTTCTGCTTGGCGTTCGCTTCCAGGAACCGGCCCAGCAGCAGGAAAGTGGTGACCACGGCAGCCACTTCGAAGTAGAGTCCGCCCGATTCCATCCCCTCCATAGCCGGGTGCCCGGTCATGCGGGGGTCCAGGGCCAGCTGCCAGACACTGAAGAGGTAGGCGGCCCCGACGCCTATGGAGACGAGCGTGTCCATGGTGGACGCAAGGTGGCGCGCGTTGACGGCCGCGGCGCGGTGGAAGGGCCACGCAGCCCAGCTGACCACCGGAAGGGCCAATATCCCAGCCACCCAGCCCCAATGAGGGAATTGCAGGGCCGGGAACATCGAGATCAGGAACACGGGTACCGTCAAGATTGCGGCCACGATCAGCCGCGGCCTCAGTTGCGCGGCAGTTCCGCCGTGGGACATGTGGTCTTCGTGGAGCACATGCTGATCGCCGTGCTCGGTAAATGAACGCGGGGCCGGGGGCATCGCTCGGAGCGTTGCCTTGTAGCCCGTGGCGTTGACCATGTCCACAATCTGCTGGTCTGAGATGCCGGCCGGGACGGTGACGTGGGCGGACTCCAGCGGAAGGTTGACCGAGGCTTCCACGCCGTCGAGCTTGCCGAGCTTGCGTTCCACGCGGTTGACGCAGGACGCGCAGGTCATGCCTTCGATGTCCAGTTCCACGACCCGGCTCGCTGCCTGGTCCAGTATGTGCTCGGTGCTCATGGCGGACCCCCGATCTTTACGTGATTACGCGTTGGTGGCCACAACGAGGTAGCCGGCCTCGGCCACCGCTTCGCCGATATCGGCCGGTGACAACTCCTGGCTGGACGTGATGGTGACGGTGGAGATGCCCCCGGCGTTGAGGTCGACGTCGATCCCTTCAACTCCTGTAAGCGACTCAATTTCCTCACTGACGGATGAAACGCAGTGACCGCAGGTCATGCCGGATACGCTCACGGTGGTGGTGATGATGCTCATGATGGGCTCCTCTGGGAGGGCCGGCGGCTGGCCGGCTGGTGGCTCGTGTGTTCTGTCTATTGAGTGCCCCGACGAAGGGACCGGCATCAGCGCAGTAGGCGGCCGATGGCCTCTGCCGCCTCCCTGACCTTGACGTCGATGGCTTCCGCCCTGAGGTCAGGATCGGGTTCCGCGGCGGCGCCCACCACGCAATGTCCGATGTGCTCTTCCATCAGTCCAAGGCTTACGGCGTGCAGGGCCTTGGTCACCGCAGAGACCTGGGTGAGGATGTCGATGCAGTATTTGTCTTCGTCCACCATCCGGGCGATTCCCCGGACCTGGCCCTCGATCCGCTTGAGCCTCCGTAGATAGGCCTCTTTGTTGGCCGTGTAGCCGTGCGACGGGGCGGGTGCGGCGCCCTCGCGGTTGGAAACGGTTGCTTGTGGAGATTCCATAAAGTCAACATATACCCCATAGGGGTATACCGCAAGTACCCCCTGGGGGTATCTTTGGCAGGGATTTTGCCCACAAAAAAGCTCCGGAGTGCGTTATTGGGGGATACGCACTCCGGAGCAGTCTTTGGGCAGATTCTCGCCAGCTCGCTGCCGGATCGCTCTGCTTGAACCAGCTTAGTTGCCAGTACGGCTGTGCGCCACCACCTTGAATAACTACTTTCGCTTTATTATTTCGGCCCCTCCCCGCAGCGTATTTCGTAGCCTCTTCTGAGCCCCCTTCCGGGGCGCTCCGCCGGGGTTATTCGCTGTCCTGATGCGCCGGCACTCGGTAGGGGACCACCAGCACGGGCCTGCTTTGATGATGGGTCAGCCAGAGGCCCACTGAACCGTTGAGCAATTCGGACAACCGGTGGGACAAACCGCGTTCCGACGTCCCCACGATGATCATGGGGACGTTGTTTTCCGCGGCGAGCCGGGCCAGGGCGCGGCCCGGATCCCCCGCGAGGGTGCGCAGGGTCCACTCCACTGGCACGCCTCCGGTGCCGGCATTGGCCGCGACGCGTTCGATCGAGGCCCTGAGGCCGGTGGTCACCGCGCGAAGTTCGTCGTCGTCCTTTTCCGGATGGAGTAAGAGTCGGTGGGCCGATCTGCCAGGATCCCATTCCACCAGGTAGCTGGCCTCATCTACATACGCGCAAAGCAACGGCGCCGACAGCTTGGCCGCGAGGACTGCCGCTGCGGTCAGTACTTCCGGGTGCTGATCGGGCAGCACCCCCACCAGGAGAGGGGGCGGCCCAATGAACCGTTCGGGAGTCATAACCCCATTTTGTCCCCGGCGGCGGTCCTTGAACAGGCCCCGCAATGTGGATCGTGCGGCCTACGCCATGGTGGGCGATGCCGTGACCACCACGTTCTTCCCCCACGGATCTTCGGTGTAGCAGCTGATGAGCACAACGCGGTTGGGCACCATCTCCCAGATGGGGCTGTCCTTAAGGCTGGCCTTGAGATATGTGGTGACACTGTCCACCCGGTAGCGGATGCTGCCCGATGCCGTGAAAAGGTTGAACTCGTCGCCTTCGGCCGCGTTGGAGCTGAGGTGGTTGAACGGCGCGTCCCGGTCTTCCCAGCTGTGCCCGATGATGTAGGTGGTGTTGCCCGAGCCGTTCCCCGGAACTCCGAACGGCGTCAGCCAGTAACCGTCCACGGTGGCTGGCGGCACTACCGTGCGGCTGGCCACAGCGGAGCCATCCGGTTCAAGTGGGTGGACCGCGGTATCGATTGCCGCCGCCGGGTACAGGATGCGCACCGGCGCTGACGCATCGGGCAGGGCCGGTCCGGGGCCTGCGGCTCCCGGCGTGGGGCTGGAGGCGGGCGCTTCGGGCGGCCCCGCGTAGGCCTGTCCCGTGCGGGACAGCGGCCATGGAAGGTGCGACGGCGGGCCAACAGACAGTGCCGGCCGCTCCGCCGCCAGGGCGCTGGAAGCCCCGTGGTTGCTAGTATCCCCGGCGTTGAACAGCGGACCTCCGAAGGTCAGCGACAGGAACCCCAAAACGCCGCACAGGAGGATGGCAAGGTCGCCCCGGTTCCATCCCCGGAGCTTGCGCCCCCGGGCGCCATGCCTGCCGGGCTGCTTCGCCATGATGCCCCCTCTATATTCGTTCGGTGCTCAGGTGCTGAAGATAGGGAAAGGTCCAAGGGCGTCCCGCCAGGTCTGGCAGGACGCCCTCAGTGGAGCCGTTTGGACGCTCTGGGGGCGTCAGCCCGCCGTCGGCGATTCCTTGCGGGACGTGCGCCGCACCGCAACCAGGGCACCCGCACCCAGCATGAGGCCCAGCCCGGCCAGCCAGGTGGTGTTCGCCTTGGATCCGCCCACTGCCGTTTGCGCATTGAAGCCCTGGTTGGTGCCGCGGCTCACTGCTGCTGCCGGCGTCTTGGCGACCGCACCCTGCGGCACTGCTGCCGGCGTCCTGGCGACCGCACCCTGCGGCACTGCTACCGCCTGGCCTGCAGGCGTCTGTGCTGCTGGTGTCAGAGTTACCGGTGTTTCAGGCTGGACGGCTGGCTGTTCCTTTGCGGGCTGATCGACAGGCGGGTCCACGGGCGGGTCGACCGGCGGGTCGACCGGCGGTACGGCCGGCGGGTCCACGGGCGGGTCGACCGGCGGGTCGACCGGCGGTACGGCCGGCGGGTCCACGGGCGGGTCGACCGGCGGTACGGCCGTTCCGCCGCATTGTGTGTAACCCAAAGCAACATCCCAGTTCAGCCCGGCCTTCAGGAATTCGTTGGGTGCGATGATGTCGTCGCTGTGACCGATGTGACCGTTCAGTGAGGCAGCGTTGTAATTGACGCTGTTCATCTTGCCATTATGGCAAATGTCGATTTTTTCATTCGTGGCGTAGGCCGGGGCCGTGACGCTGAGCAATGCCAGCCCCGCGACCCCCAAAATAGGAAAGGCTCGTTTCATGGTGTTTCTCCCCAGTCTGTTTGACACGGACCGTGGCGGGGTGGAGTAGCGGACTACCTGTGCCCCAGCAGCACGGTCAGCTTTGCGTGAGACTTCAGGCTAGGGGAGTGGGCGAGGGCTGGTCGTGAGTAGCGGGTACTCGTCTTTAAGCGCCTTTGAGCTGCGGTGATACCTGCCCCTACGCGGAAACGGCGGCACATTCCCGGGGTCGAACACTCGGGCCGCGCGGGTAGCCAGCACCCTTGAACGGTGACCTGCCCGCGCCTAACGTTGAGTCATACGAAAGGTGCGTGACTGGCATGGAAATCTACATGTGGTGGCTGGACCTGAGCCTGGAGAGCAAGGAATGGCTGCGGGAGAACCTCCGCGTTGAGGAGCTGCCGCTGCCGGTGCTGCAGGGCATCGCCGAAGCGGGCGGACCGCATCCCGGGACTCCCGTCGCGGTCCTCACCGAGGCGGACTGGGATTTTATCGAGACCCAGTCCGAATTTGTCGACTGAGCCGGCGCGTTTGCGGGCCTGACCCACATAGCCAAAAAACCGTTGCGGCCTCCCCGGCCGTGGTGGTTGCATAGGGTGCATGGCAACCGCAGAGAGTTTTGTCCTGGCGATCGGGACCAAAAAGGGCCTTTGGCTGGCTACGAGCCAGGACCGGCAGCATTGGTCCTTTTCCGGCCCGCACTTCCTCATGAGCGAAATACCCAGCATCGGCATAGACACCCGGGACGGCCGGACGCGGATCATGGTGGGCGTCAGATCCGAGCATTGGGGTCCCACGGTGGCCCATTCGGATGACCTTGGTGCCACGTGGTCCGAACCCGAAAAGGGCGCCATTACCTTTCCCGAAGACACCGGCGCGGCGGTGGAACGGATCTGGCAGATCTACCCGGACGCCGAGTCCCGGCCCGGCGTGGTGTGGGCAGGGGCCGAGCCGATTTCAGTCTGGAAATCCACCGACGGCGGTGAGCACTTTGAGCTCAACCGCGGGCTTTGGGACCATCCCCACCGCAGCGACTGGGGCGCCGGGTACGGCGGCGCGGCCGCCCACTCGATCGTGGTGGACCCGGCAGGGGATACCGTCCACATCGCCATGAGTACCGGAGGCGTGTACCGCTCGCTCGACGGCGGGACTTCCTGGGAGCCCCGGAACAAGGGGATCTCGGCCTACTTCATGCCGGATCCGAACCCCGAGTTCGGCCAGTGCGTGCACAAGATCGCAGCGGATGCCGCCGTCGAAGGCCGCCTGTACGCACAGAACCACCACGGCGTGTACCGCACGGACGACAATGGCGAGAACTGGAACTCGATCGCCGAAGGCCTTCCGGCGGACTTCGGTTTTGTGATGCTGACCCATCCCCGGCGGGAGGGCACCGCCTGGGTTGTCCCGCTGAAGGCCGACGGCGAGCGGATTCCGCCGGAGGGCAAGCTCGCGGTGCACCGCACGGACGACGCCGGGGCCACCTGGAAGCGGCTGGATTCCGGTCTGCCCGCCAACGAATACAACAGCGTGCTGCGCGACGCCGCGTCTGCCGATTCCGCTGAACCGGCAGGCGTCTACTTCGGCACGCGGGGCGGCACGGTGTACGCCAGTGCGGACGAAGGTGAAACATTCGCCGAGGTGGCATCGCACCTCCCGGACGTCCTCTGTGTCAGGGCGGCTGTGATCTCGGGTGCGGCGCTGCCGGTTCCGGAAGCGGCAGCGGCCCTCGGTGCCTGACATCAGGGTGGTGCTCCCCAGCGTCCTGCAGCCGCTGGCCGGCGGGCAGTCCATCCTGACTGCGCCCGCCGAAGGACCTCTGACGGTGGGAAAGTTGCTGGAAACGGTGACCGGGGATTACCCGGTGCTGGCTCGGCGGCTGCGGGACGAAACCGGAGCACTTCGCCGCTACGTGAATATTTACGTGAACGGCGACGAAGTGCGGCGGCTCCAGGGCCTGGAAACCGAGGTGGCTGCCGGCCAGGAGGTGCTGGTCATCCAGTCAGTGGCCGGCGGTTAGCCTCGCGAGACGCCACACGCTGCATTCGTCCGTGTTGATGGCCTTCCGCGAGCCGGTGTGGTGGTCCATGATCCACACAACGCCGATCCCGGGTGCTGTTTCCTGGACGCTGCCGCGGCGGATGACCACGTCGTCGTAGTTCGGGCCAACTGCCAGGCGCGCTTCGATTTCGTCGCCGGGGTGTAGCTGGTCCAGGGCGCGGATCCGGGTCACATTGGCTTTGGCTTCCTTCAACATGGCTGGGCCTCCTGGCTGGAGCTGATGCCTGCACTTGCCGGCACTTCCAGTGTGGCGGCGTATTGTTGCGGCCTTGTTTCCTGACGGTTAGGGCCCGGTAAGTTCTCTGCGCCGGGCCGGTTTCGGCGGCGTCAACCGCATCCTGCAGCTTGGAGCCTAAGGTGGTGGCATGGAGATCGCAACGGGCGTCTGGACCGGGTTGCTGGCCGTGGCGGCGGTGGCGCCGCTTGCGACCTTCGGAGTGGTTCTGGTGGCGTATTTGACCTACCGGCAGAGGGCGCGCGCGGACAGGCGCGACCAATGGTGGAAACGGGCCCAGTGGGGCATCGACTCCGCGTTGAACGCCATCGATCCCCCGCGGCGGCTGGCGGGGATCAAGGTCCTGGTGCAGCTGATCGGCAGCGATCTGGCTACACCGGAGGACGCTGACCTGATGAGCGCGCTGGCCGTGGGAATACAGGACCAGGAACTCGGCCGGGTTGCCGCGGCGGAGGCCACCCAGGGCATCCGCCCCGGGGCCGTGCCACGGGAGGTCCACCTGCCCTCGCGGAACATGACGGTGCGGGTCGGGTCCGGGACGGCGGGTCTCGTGCTGCGGGAAACCGAAAAGCTTATTGCAGCCGCCGAGGGGCGGGCCACACCACCGTGACGCTGCCGGCGTCGGTCAGTCCGCCACACTGCTCCGGTACGCGGCAAGGAACGTCGAGATCCTGCGCACGGCTTCTTCGATGTCCAGGACGGACGGAAGGAGCACAAAGCGGAAGTGGTCCGGCGTGGGCCAGTTGAAAGCGGAGCCGTGGGAGACCAGGATCTTCTGGTCCTGGAGGAGGTCGAGGACAAACTGCTCGTCGCTCCTGATCGCGTAGAGCTCCGGGTCGAGCCGGGGAAAGAGATACATGGCACCCGCTGCCGGGACACAGGTGACGCCGGGTATCGCCGTCAGGAGTTTGTAGGCGAGGTCCCGCTGATCGCGCAACCTGCCGCCGGGCCGCACCAGCGCCTCGATGCTCTGGTAACCGCCCAGGCAGGTCTGGATCGCATGCTGGGCAGGGACATTGGGGCAGAGCCGCAGTGACGCGAGGAGCTCCAGGCCCTCACGGTAGGCCGCCGTGGCGGCGAGCGGACCCGTGATGGCCACCCAGCCGGAGCGGTAGCCGGGCATGCGGTAGGCCTTCGAGAGGCCGCTGAAAGTCAGGCAGCACACGTCTTCCGCCACCGACGCCGTGTGGATGTGCTGGGCGTCCTCGTAGAGCACTTTCTCGTAGATTTCGTCGGAGAACAGCACCAGGTTGTGTTTGCGGGCCAGCGTCGCGAACTGTTCCAGGATGTGCCGCGGGTACACGGCGCCCGTCGGGTTATTGGGGTTGATGATCACGATGCCTTTGGTGCGGCGCGTGATCTTTGCCTCGACGTCGGCCATGTCCGGCCACCACTGTTCGGCCTCGTCGCAGAGATAGTGCACCGGGTTGCCGCCCGTCAGTGTCACCGCGGCGGTCCACAGGGGGTAGTCGGGGGCCGGGACCAGGATTTCGTCGCCGTTTTCCATAAAGGCCTGCAGGCACATGGAGATGAGTTCACTGACGCCGTTGCCGATGAAGATGTCTTCGACGCCGATCTGCATGAGGCCGCGGGTCTGGTAGTACTGCGAAATGGCGGTCCGCGCCGAGAAGATGCCTTTTGAATCGCTGTAGCCCTGAGCGCCGCGCAGGTGATGGATCATGTCCACCACCACCGACTCGGGCGCCTCCATGCCGAACGGCGCGGTATCGCCCAGGTTCATCTTGAGGATCCGGTGCCCTTCGGCTTCCATGTTCTTGGCGGCCTGGAGGATGGGCCCCCGGAGTTCGTACCGGACGTCCTGGAGTTTGCTGGAGTGCTGCATTTCGCGCATGGTAGATCATTTCACAGCGCACTTGGAAACGGCGGCAGCCGTAACGGTCCAGCTCAACGGACGAACCGCCGTCGAGCGTTCACCTGCGCTTTTGTTGTCCCAGGCCTACCCACGGAACGGCTCCCGGGCAAGAATGGGCACCATGGAACTTCCCGTGATGCCGCCCGTCCCGCCCATGCTCGCCAAGGCCGTCAGCGGCATCCCGGAGGGGGAGCTCAGCTACGAACCCAAGTGGGACGGCTTCCGCTCCATCATCTTTCGAGACGGCGATGAGGTGGAGATCGGCAGCCGCAACGAGAAGCCCATGACCCGGTACTTTCCCGACCTCGTGGAAGCCCTGAAGGAAAACTTGCCGCCGCGGTGCGTGATCGACGGCGAGATTGTCCTCATCGGAGCCTCCGGGGACCGGCTGGATTTCGACGCCCTGCAGCAGCGGATCCACCCCGCCGCCAGCCGGGTCAAGCTCCTCGCAGCCCAGACCCCTGCCAGTTTCGTGGCGTTCGACCTGCTGGCGCTGGGCGACGACGACTACACCGACCGAACCTTCACTGAGCGCCGCGCCGCGTTGGAGAAGGCGCTTGCCGGCAGCAATGCGCCCGTCCACGTCACCGCGGCCACCCGGGACAAGGACACCGCTGAACATTGGTTCCAACAGTTCGAAGGTGCCGGGCTGGATGGCATTGTGGCCAAGCGGCTGGACGGGAGCTATCAGCCGGACAAGCGGGTGATGTTCAAAATAAAGCACGAACGCACCGCCGATTGCGTGGTGGCCGGCTACCGGGTGCACAAGAGCGGGCCGGACCTGATCGGTTCGCTGCTGCTCGGTTTATACAAGGACGACGGCGGCCTGGCCAGTGTGGGCGTGATCGGCGCCTTCCCGATGAAACGCCGCCAGGAACTGTACGAGGAGCTCCAGGCGCTCGTCACCGATTTTGACGGCCACCCGTGGGCCTGGGCCAAGCAGGAAGAAGGCGAACGGACGCCCCGCAAAGCTGAAGGCAGCCGCTGGAGCGCCGGCAAGGACCTGTCCTTTGTCCCCCTGCGTCCGGAGCTCGTCGTGGAGGTCAGGTACGACCACATGGAGGGCGACCGGTTCCGGCACACGGCCCAGTTCTCGCGCTGGCGGCCGGACCGCGATCCCGAGTCCTGCACGTATGAACAGCTGGAGGAGCCAGTCACCTTCGACCTGGCGCAGGTGCTGGAGACCGGCAGGCTTTAGGCACGGAAAAGCCCGCCACCCCGGAAGGTGGCGGGCTGATCGCTGAAGCGCCGGACTTACTTCAGGCCGAGCTCCCTGGTGGGGACCTTGAAGGTTTCCTTGGCGGTCAGCGCGGAGATGGCCGCGATACCGCAGATGACGGCAGTGAAGATGCTGATCTGGACCCAGCCGCCGGGCCTGATGCCGCCCATCGCGGCCACGATGGCGGGGGCGAAGCCTGCCATCAGGAAGCCGAGCTGCGTGCCGATCGCCAGGCCGGAGAAGCGGACCCTGGTGCTGAACATCTCGGCGTAGAAGGACGGCCAGACCGCATTGGAGGCTGCGTAGCCGAAGGAGAAGAAGCCGATGGCTGCGACGAACATCAGCGGGATGCTGCCGGATTCGAGGCTGAGCAGGAACACCGGGGTGAGGATCGCGCTGGCTACCGCACCGTAGATGAAGACGGGCTTGCGGCCGATGCGGTCTGCCAGCTTGCCGAACAGCGGCTGGGTGCCCAGGGCCACCAGGTTGGCGCCGACCACGAGCCACAGGGTGGTGGTGCCGTCAACGCCGGCGACGGTCTTGGCGTAGCTGATGGCCAGGGTCCCGAACACGGTGGACACGGCGGCGATAAAGGCACAGGCCACGACGCGGAGGACGTCGCGCCAGTGGCCCTTGAGGAGATCGGCCACCGGGAGTTTGGAGATCTGGGCCGTCTTCTGATCTGTTCCTTCCCGCGGCAGTCCGACTTCTGGCACTTCGACGCCAAGTTCCACGCCGGCGAAATCGAACTGGAGCTCGTCCCGCAGGGCAACCTGGCCGAGCGGATCCGCGCCGCCGGCGCCGGCATCGGCGGGTTCTTCACGCCCACCGGTTACGGCACCATGCTGGCCGAGGGCAAGGAAACCCGCATCATCGACGGCCGCGGCCAGGTCTTTGAGACGCCCATCCACGCCGACGTCGCACTGATCAAGGCACTGAAGGCCGACGGCGTGGGGAACCTCGTGTACCGCAAGACCGCCCGCAACTTCGGCCCCATCATGGCAGCCGCCGCCAAGCACACCGTGGTCCAGGTGTCCGAGATCGTTCCCACCGGCGGACTCGACCCGGAAAATGTCATCACCCCCGGAATTTACGTCAACAGCATCGTGAAGGTGGCCTGACCATGAGCATCGCAACCAGCATCCAGACCAGCGACAAGCCCCTGGGCCGCAACGAACTAGCCGAACTCGTGGCGCGGGACATTGTGCCCGGCTCGTTCGTGAACCTCGGCATCGGCCAGCCCACGCTCGTCTCCAACTACCTCAAGCCGGAGCAGAACATCACGCTCCACACGGAAAACGGGATGCTGGGCATGGGGCCGGCCGCCGAGGGTGAGCAGATCGACGGCGACCTCATCAACGCCGGTAAGATCCCCGTTACCGAGCTGCCGGGTGCCTCCTACTTCCACCACGCCGATTCGTTTGCGATCATGCGCGGCGGCCACCTGGACATCTGTGTCCTTGGCGCGTTCCAGGTCTCGGCCACCGGCGACCTCGCCAACTGGCACACCGGCGCACCGGACGCCATCCCGGCCGTTGGCGGGGCCATGGACCTGGCCACCGGTGCCAAGGACGTCTTTGTGATGATGACGCTCCTGACCCGTGAGGGCGCGGCGAAGATCGTGGAAGCCTGCACTTACCCGCTCACGGGCGTCGGCTGCGTGACCCGCGTGTACACGGACAAGACACGGTCCGCGCCCAAGGCTGGTGCCTGCTGGACCAGGAACTGGAACTTGGGCTGATGTCCGTGGCCGCCCCGGTGTACGACGGCCCAACCAAGGTCGTGGCTGCGGTCAACGTGTCGCTGCAGGCCCAATCCGTCGCGGCCCAGCCTGACCCTGAGGCGTACCTGGCTGCGGCTGCCCGCGAAATCGTTGCCACGGCCAAGCTGGTTTCCGCGGACCTGACCGCGCGGGGCTGAGGCGCCAACCGGCAGCAGACGCCCAACGCGAAACTGACGGAATTAGCTGCCAGTTCGCGCAGGGGGCCATAGACTCGAGCCAACTACGTCCGTAAGGGAGTTGGCGGTTGAAACTGGGCATACCGCAGGAACGGCATGAAGGTGAGCGGCGTGTGGCCGCCACGCCGGAAACGGTCAAACAACTGTCAGGGCTGGGCCTGGAGGTCCTGGTTGAAGCGGATGCAGGCGCCGCGGCCGGCCACTCAGACCACGAGTACGCCCAGGCCGGAGCCCGGATCGTCCAGGCCCTCAACCTCGCTGACCTGGACATCCTCGCCCACGTGCGGCCCTTGGAACCCGCGACGGCGAAGGCCCTGAAAAGGGGCGCCGTCACAGTGGGCCTTGCCTCGCCGTCGTCCGAGTTGGCCACGGTGCAGGCCCTCGTCGAAGCCGGCGTCACCTCATTCGCCCTGGAACTGGTGCCGCGCATCTCCCGCGCCCAGTCCATGGATGCCCTTAGCTCCCAGGCCCTGGTGGCTGGCTACCGGTGCGTGCTGGAGGCCGCGATCCGGCTCCCCAGATTCTTCCCGCTCTACATGACCGCTGCCGGCACGGTTCCGCCGGCCCGCGTCCTGGTGCTGGGAGCCGGCGTTGCCGGGCTCCAGGCCATCGGCACCGCGAAACGACTCGGCGCCCGCGTTTCCGCCAACGACATCCGGCCCGCCTCCGCCGACGAAGTGGCGTCCATGGGCGGCACCTTCATCAAACTGGACCTGGAAACGGCCGAGGCCTCCGGCGGCTACGCCCGGGAGCTCAGCGCCGACCGCGGCGCCCTGCAGCGCGAACTCCTCGCCCCGCACGTCGCGCAGGCTGATGTCCTGATCACGACGGCGGCCGTCCCCGGCAGGCGGGCGCCGCTCCTGGTGAGCCGCCAAATGGTGCAGGGCATGCGCCCCGGTTCCGTCGTCGTCGACCTCGCCGCAGAGTCCGGCGGCAACGTGGAGGGTGCCGTTCCCGGTGCGGACATCCTGGTGCCCACCGCTGACGGCCAGGGCCACGTCACTCTGGTGGGGCTGAAGGATGCGCCGTCCGCGATGGCCTCGGACGCGTCCCGCCTGTACGCCAAGAACGTGGCCAACCTGCTCGCCCTGATGACCCGCGACGGCACGGTGGCGCCCGATTTCGAGGACGACGTGATCGCGGGTTCGTGCCTCACGCACGACGGCGGGGTTCGGCACCGGCCCACGGCCGAGGCGCTGGCGGCGCTCATTCCCGCCCTGCCCGACCATGCGCCCAGGCTAGAGGCCGACGGGGTCCGGAACGAGGGAGGAATCTGATGATGGATGGCATGAGCCTGCTGACGGTCACCGTGCTGGCGGTGTTTGTGGGCTTCGAAGTGGTCTCCAAGGTCTCCAGCACCCTGCACACGCCCCTGATGTCCGGCGCGAACGCCATTCACGGCATAATCCTGGTGGGTGCCGTCATCGTGGCCGGGCAGGCAGCCGATCCGTGGGTGCTGGCCGTGGCCCTGCTGGCCGTCGTGCTGGCCACCGCCAACCTCGTGGGCGGTTTCGTGGTCACCGACCGGATGCTGCACATGTTCCATGGCCGGACGGAGCCTGTCCGCAAGGATGCAGCGGGCAAGGAAGCGGCGGGCACGGGAGCTACGGCCAAGGGGGACCGAAAGTGAGCCTCCTCGGTCCGGTCTGGACCTCGCTCCTCTACCTCTCCGCCGCAGTGTTCTTCATCCTGGCCCTCCGCGGCCTCAGCTCTCCCCGCACCGCCCGCCGCGGCAACCTGATCGGCGCCTTCGGCGCGCTGCTCGCCGTCGTCAACGTGTTCCTGTCGGCCAGGCTGGAGAACATTCCCTGGATCATTGCCGCCATCGCGCTGGGAACGGCGGTGGCCGCGCCCGTGGCCCGGCGGGTGAAAATGACCCAAATGCCGCAGCTGGTGGCCTTGTTCAACGGGGTGGGCGGCGGTGCCGCGGCACTGGTCGCGCTCCTGGAACTCGGCCACACCGCGGACCCCTGGGTCCGCCTCGCCATCGTCTTCACCCTCCTGGTGGGCGCAGTGTCGTTCGCCGGATCCGGGGTTACCTTCGCCAAGCTCCAGGAGCTCATGACCACCCGCCCCGTGGTGTTCCCCGGGCTCCCCGTGGTGATGGCCGCCGTGCTGCTCGCCGCCGTGGGCACCGCCGTCGCCGTCGTCCTGACCGGTTCCCTGGCACTCGCGGTGCTGCTGATGGTGCTGGGCCTTGCCGCCGGCGCGCTGCTGGTGCTGCCGGTGGGCGGGGCCGACGTGCCCATCGTTATTTCGCTCCTGAACGCGTTCACCGGCCTGGCCGTGGCGGCGTCGGGCGTGGTGCTGGGCAACGTGCTGCTGGTGGTGGCCGGCACGCTGGTGGGCGCCTCCGGTACCATCCTCACCCGGGCCATGGCGGCCGCGATGGGCCGCAGCGTGGCCGGCATCCTGTTCGGTGCGTTCAAGGGAGGTTCGACGGCGGGATCCACCGCCGTGAGCGAACGTCCAGTCAGGTCCTCCAGCGCAGAGGACGTGGCAGTGCTTTTGGGGTACGCACAGCGGGTGATCATCGTCCCCGGCTACGGCCTGGCCGTGGCCCAGGGCCAGCACACCGCGGCAGAGCTGGCCCTGGCCCTTGAAGCCCGCGGCATCGAGGTGGACTTCGCCATCCACCCCGTGGCCGGCCGGATGCCGGGGCACATGAACGTGCTCCTGGCCGAGGCCAACGTGCCGTACGAATCACTCAAGGAGATGGGCGAGATCAATTCCGAATTCCGCATGGCCGACGTCGCTTTGGTGGTGGGCGCCAATGACGTGGTGAACCCGGCAGCGAAGACATCCGCCGGCTCGCCCATCTACGGCATGCCCATCCTGGAAGTGGCCGACGCCCGCCAGGTGATCTTCCTGAAGCGCTCCATGCGCCCAGGATTCGCCGGGATAGAGAACGAACTCCTGTACGAACCGCAGACGTCCCTGCTCTTCGGTGACGCCAAAGATTCCCTGGCCAAAGTGCTGGGAGCCGTGAAAGCGCTGTAGCCAAGTACGCTTCTCCACAGGCCCACTTCCCCCACCCCAGCGAAGGACACCATGACTGCCAACAGCCCCACGGCCCTCAAGCGCGCGGCCATCATCATCAATCCTGCCAAAACGGCGGACGTGGACGTCGAAGCACTCGTAGCCAAGCACAGCGCGGATAACGGCTGGGGTGAGCCCATCTGGCTGGAGACCACCAAGGGGGACCCCGGCGTCGGGCAGGCGAAGGAGGCACTTAAGCAAGGGGCCGACGTCGTGATTGCAGCTGGCGGTGACGGTACAGTGCGGTGCGTGGCTGAGGTCCTGGCCGGCGGTGACGTGCCCATGGGGCTGCTGCCGTTGGGGACGGGAAACCTCCTGGCCCGCAACCTCGGTATGGACATCACGGACTTTGACGGTGCCATGGCCGGGGCGCTGGCGGGAACTGAGCGGAAGATCGACGTGGTCCGTGCCCGGCGGGACGACCTCGACAAGGAGCAGGTCTTCCTGGTCATGGCCGGGGTGGGCTACGACGCCACCATCATGGCCGACACCAACGAGGACCTTAAGGACAAGGTGGGCTGGCTGGCTTACGTGGATGCCGGCATCCGGAACCTGCCCGGCAGGCCCGTGAAGGCCACCATCGAGATCGACGGCAAGGACGTGGTTCACCGCGGGGTGCGCAGCGTGATGGTGGGCAACTGCGGCAAGGTCCAGGGCGGACTGGAGATCTTCCCCGACGCCAAAATGGACGATGGCCTGGTGGACGTGGCGGTGCTGGCGCCCCACCACGGGCGCCTGGGCTGGCTCTCGGTGATCGTCGGGATCATTGGCCGGGGCCGGGGCCGGGGCCGGAACAAGGACACTGCGGTGGAGTATTTCCAGGGGAAATCCGTGGAGATCAGGCTTGAACACAACGACGACTACCAGATCGACGGCGACCATGAGGGCGATGCCAAGCAAGTCGTCATGACTATCGATCCCGGGGCCCTCACCGTGCGCCTGTAACCCGCCCAACTGACTCGCAGTTAACGTCGTGAAAAGCGCTTTTCACGACGTTAAGTGCCAGTCACTTGGGGGGCGCCGGGCGGCGGGGATCTTCAGGTGCGTCCCGGCGTCGTGCCGTTCCAAGGCAACTTCCGCCGGGGTGAGGATCCGGGCGCGGAGCAGTTCGGCGACTGCCAGCGGCAGTTCGTCCGGTGCGCCGGCGATCCTGGCAGCGAGGCTCAACGCCTGGTATGCCCGTCTGCCATGGCCAGCGCCGTGGTAGGCCAGACACGGGAACTGGACCCGCCGCCGTCGTGCAGGGCATCCAGCAGTTGGCGTTCGCTGATGTTTCCGGGGGCGGACAGCACAAACTCGTCCAATACACCGCCAGCCACCGGGTGGACGTGGATGCTCAGGATGTTGGTATCCAGGCGGGCGAGGGCGCGGGTGGGCTTCTGCAGCGCACCCGGCTGGTCGTGCAGAACCGTGCGGGGCCGCCAACCTCACACCTCAGCTGGGCAGCGGGAGTGTTGCTGGCAGTTCGCTTCATGCCTCAAGGATCACAGGGGGGTGTTTCGGCGGTGTTGCCCCGCTGTTCCGATCCTCGAACGGCGTGGGACATAGGATTTAGGTGGAGCGCTGTGTGCGGTCCGTCGAGGAAAGGCGCAAACCAGACCGTGAAAGTCCTCGAGGGCATGTTCACCATTGGCCCCAGCAAGAACGATCACCACCCTGCAATCCGGTGCGCGATTGGTATTTTCGTACCACTGATACTGCTGGTGGTGCTCGGCCGGTTGGACTTGGCAATCTTCGCCTCATTCGGTGCGTTTACCGGCATCTACGGACGCAACGAACCGCATGGAACCCGGCTGGTGCTGCAGCTCCGTGCCGGCCTCCTGATGCTGCTGGTGATGTTCCTGGCTGCGCTCGCCGGCCGCATGGGGGACGCGTGGGGGCTGGACGGGATGGCGTCCACCTGGCTTCTGGTCCTGGCTACAACGCTGGTGGCGGGCTCGTGTTCGGTGGCCATCTCGTTGCTGCGCCTGCGCCCTGCCGGTTCGTTGTTCCACATCTTCGCGTTTGCGGCCATCGCGTCCGTCCCCAACCAGCCGCCGCTGGGGGACGGGATGCTGGTGGCTGTCTTGACCACGGCGCTGGCCCTGGTGATCGGATTCTCGGCCAGGCTGATGCCCCGCTGCCGGACGCCCTGGACCTGGCCACCGCCGCTGCGGCTCCTGGCGGATGAACGGCGGGCCACCTGGCTCGAAGGCCTCGGTTATCTCGTGGCTGCCGGCGTGGCAGGTTCGCTGGCCACGGTGGCTGGTCAATGGCTCGGTTTCGGCCATAACTATTGGGCCATGGTGGCAGCGGTGGTGCCCCTTGTAGGGCACACGACGCGGCACCGCGTCAGCCGCGGCATCCAAAGGATTATGGGAACGATCCTGGGCCTGGCCCTGCTCGCCGGTGTCCTGCTGGTTGGACTGGCGCCGTGGCAGACGGTGCTGGTGATCGCGGTGTGCCAGTTCGGTGCGGAACTGTTCATTGCCCGCCAGTACGTGCTGGCGCAGCTGTTTGTCACGCCGCTGGCGCTGATTTCCACCCTGCTGGTGGTGCCCTCTTCGCCTGGCATCTTGCTTCGTGACCGGATTGTCGAAACGGTGATCGGTGCGGCCGTTGGCGTTGCCGTGGTGCTGGCACCCGTGGCTTGGCGCCGCCTGCGCCGGGTATAGTCTGGGGGCATTTCACCCGTACCGTTGAATGGAAGCGGCAGGCATGGCAAATTCAGTCTCCGGCGACTCGGTGGTGGACCGGGTGGTCCGGGTAATCTCCGCCTTTCCCGAGGGAGTCAGCACACTCCAGCTCTCTGACCTGGCAGTCCGCGCCGGACTCCCGCTCACCACCGCCCACCGGCTGGTCCGGCAGTTGGCCGGGCACGGACTGTTGGAAACCGGCGACGCCGGAACGGTGCGGTTGGGTCTCCGCCTGTGGGAACTCGTGAACCGCAATTCGCCTACTCTGGCGCTCCGTCAGGCCGCCATGCCATTCATGGAGGACATCCAGCAGGTCCTCAACCAGAACGTAAACCTAGCGGTACTGGACGGTTGGGAGGCACTGTTTGTGGAGCGGCTGTCCCGTCGCGGATCCGTGGCCAACCGGGCGCAGGTGGCCGGCAGGATGCCCGTTCATATCTCCTCGGCAGGACTCGCCCTGATGGCATACCAGGACAAAGTCACGCAACGGGACTACTTGAAGCAGTTCGGCGATCCGGCGGGAAAGATGCAGCCGGAAACCGTGCGGGTGTTGCTTGCTGAAGCGGCCCACCAGGGCTTCGCGCAGCTGGCCGGCGTGGTTGATCCGGATACCTGGGGAATCGCCGTCCCTGTTATGGATCCTAGGCAGCGCGCCGTGGCTGCACTCGGCGTCGTGGTGCCCTTGCGGGAGGTGCGGCTCCAGGCGCTGGTCCCGGCGCTGCAAACAGCCGCGCGGGGCATTGCGCGAAGGCTCGACAACAGCGAACGTAGTCCGCTCTTCCGTTGAATGGAATTGCCGTAACGCCTGGCACGTTGCCCGGCCCAAACTGTTAGCAGACCCAATCATCGGCCCGCCACCAGCGCCCGCCCCCGCAACGAAGCGAGAACTAGTCATGGCACCACGCAAAGCCATCACCACCCAGGTGGCCATCATGGGCGCCGGTCCCGCTGGCCTCATGCTTTCCCACCTGCTTGCCAAGGCCGGCATCGAGTCCAGGGTGATCGAGGTCCGCAGCCAGAAGGAAATCTCCGAAACGGTCCGCGCCGGAATCCTGGAACACGGCACGGTCAACCTGCTCGTGGACAGCGGAGTCTCGGACCGGGTGCTGCGCGACGGCGACCGGCACGACGGAATCGAATTGCGTTTCAACGGTGAAAGCCACCGCATCGACTTTAAGGATCTCGTGGGGGAGTCAGTCTGGCTCTACCCGCAGACGGACGTTTTCCTGGATCTCGCTGCACGCCGGAAGGCCGACGGCGGCGACGTCCGCTACAGCGTTACGGACACCTCCGTGCACGACCTCGAGGGTAAGCCGAAAGTGTGGTTTACCGACTCGGACGGAGTCGAGTACGAGATCCAGGCCGAGTTCCTCGTGGGCGCGGACGGTTCGCGCAGCCACTGCCGCCGCCAGGTGCCGGAGGCCTCACGGACCCAGTACTTCCACGAGTACCCGTTCGCCTGGTTCGGGATCCTTGCTGAAGCCCCGCGCAGCTCTGACGAGCTGATCTACGCCAACTCGGACAACGGCTTCGCCCTCATCAGCCAGCGGACCGAAACCGTCCAGCGGATGTACTTCCAGTGTGCTCCCACGGAAAGTGTGGCCGAGTGGGACGACGATCGGATCTGGGCCGAATTCCGCAGCCGCGTGAACGGTAACGGCTTCGAGCTCAAGGAGGGGCCGGTCATCGACAAGATGGTCCTGCCGTTCCGGAGCTTTGTACACACCCCGATGCGCCATGGGAACCTGTTCCTGGCCGGCGACGCAGCACACACCGTCTCGCCCACGGGCGCCAAGGGCCTCAACCTGGCCATCCAGGATGTCAAAGTTCTTTTTGAGGGACTGGAATCCTTCTACGGCAGCGGCTCCACTGCGCTGCTGGACAGCTTCAGCGACCGTGCCCTCGAGCGCGTATGGAAGGCGCAGCAGTTCTCTTACTGGATGACCACCATGCTGCACACCCCCACTGACGCGGATGACTTTTCCCGTGCCCGTCAGCTCGGCGAACTGCATTCCGTGGTCTCCTCACGGCACGGGATGGCCTATCTCGCCGAGGCGTACACCGGCTGGCCGGGCGCCGTCTAGGAGCCCAGCCGGCCGCCGGATTCTTCGAGGTAGCAGGCGCCGCATAGCGACTCGTACCAGACGTCCCTGCCGTCGATGGCCACCTGGTCGCCGTCGAACACCACTTCGTTGCCTACGCGGCGGGTGTTGAAGATGGCTTTGCGCCCGCAGCGGCAGATGGTCTTGAGCTCCTCCAGCGTGTGCGCCACTTCCAGCAGCCGGCGCGAGCCGGGGAACGCGTGGGTCAGGAAATCGGTCCGGATGCCGAAGGCCAGCACCGGCACGTTGTCCAGCACGGCAATACGGAACAGGTCATCCACCTGTTCGGGCGTGAGGAACTGCGCCTCGTCCACCAGCAGGCAGGCCACCGGCTTTTGGTCCACATGTTCGAGGAGTGCGTTGGGGTCGTCACCGGCGGCCTGGGCGGCGAAGAGCCCGCGGACGGACGCGTCAGGGGAGATCAGGAAGTCCACGGACCGCGTCATCCCCAGCCGGGACACAATGTCGGTGTCGCCCTTAGTGTCAACATCGGGCTTGGCCAGCAGGACCCGCTGCCCGCGTTCCTCGTAATTGAACGCGGCCTGCAGGAGCCCGGTTGACTTCCCGGAGTTCATGGCGCCGTAGCGGAAGTAAAGCTTGGACAAGTGGGTCCTTTCAATGGGTCCGGCTATCGATCCTATGCCGAACCCCGCGGCGCCTGCTTATGGCCGGCCGGCGGGCAGCACCGCCACATCGGGCGCGGGCGCGGGCGCTGCCTCTGCCACGGTCACCTTGCCGGCGGAAGCGCCGTCGCGCTTCCCGGCGGTACCGCTGAGGCTACTGCCGGCGCCGCGCCGGCTGGACCGGCCGTAGACAAGGTACATGGTCAGGCCCGTGATCACCATCAGCAGCACGGTGTAAACGAATGTGTTGGCCACGCCCTCCACCCCTTCGGCGCCGTCAGTGTTCGCCTTGATCACCAGGCCCAACGGCTGGACCAGGGGGTGCGCCAGGAAGATCGCCGTGTCGTAGTCATCGAGCATGCTGTTGAAATTCAGCGCGGCGATGGCTGCGGCGGCCGGAAGCACCAGGGGCAGCAGGATGCGGCGGAACACATAGAGGGTTTTCGCGCCCATGATTGACGCGGCTTCCTCCAGCGAGGAGTTGACCGACGCGAACGACGCCTTGAGCATGCGGAGCGTAAAGGGGATCTTGACCGTCACGAAGGCGATCAGCAGGATCACCGTGGTTCCGGTCAGCACCGCGCCACCAACGAGGGGGTTGGGGTGGTCGTAGCTGATGATCAGCCCCAGGGCGAGCAGGGCCGAGGGAAGGATCCAGGGGATGTGGAGGAGGTACTCAAAGAGGGAACTGACCCAGTTCCGGTACTTCTGCAGGAGGCGCGCCACAAACAGCAGCCCGCCCACGGCAATCGCCGTGGCGAGTGCACTGTAGATGACACTGATGATGAAAGGCCGCAGGCCGGATTCCTGGGTCAGCACGCGGATGTAGTTGTCCAGCGTCAGGCTGCCCAGCGAGAGTTGCCCGGTCTGGATGGCTGCCCCGTCAGCGAAGGAGTACAGCACGATCAGCAGCACGGGCAGGGTGTACACGGCGAACAGCAGGTAGGCGACCAGGTGCACGGCGGCGTTGGCTGCCCGGTTGGTGATCTGCTGCTTTTGCAGGGCAGAGGAAACTTTGGACACCGAGAAGTAAGTGCCGCCCTTCTCCAGCCGGGTCATCACGGCCAGCATCAGGATGGTGGCCACGCCCAGGATGACGGCCAGCAGGGCCGCCAGGTCCCGCGAGGTGGGGCTGTTGGTGAAGGTCAGGATCATGGGCGTGATGGTCTGGAAGTCGCGGCCGCCCAGTACTTGCGGTGCGCTGAGTGCTCCCAGCCCGGTCAGGAAGGACAGGATGGTGACGGCGAACAGCGTGGGTTTAAGCATGGGCAGGACCACCCTGCGCAGAATCGTCCAGGGGGAGGCGCCCAGGTTCTTGGCGGCCTCGATGGTCTGGTAGTCCACGCCTTTGAGGGCGTTGGCCACGAACAGCATGTGGTTGGTGGTGGTGGCGAACGTCATCACCACCAAGACTGCGAAGAACCCGGAGAACCATGCCGCATCCATGCCCGGAAAGACCTTCAGCAGCAGCGACGTGACAATGCCTTTGTCGCCGTAAATAAACTTGTAGCCGGCTGCCAAGACGATTCCGCCATAGATGAAGGTGGAGGCATAACCCAGGAACAAAATCCTGGACCCGCGGATCTTGAAGTAGTGCGTGACCAGCACAATGAAAATGCCCACCACGTTCACCGTGACGGACAGTGCCACGGCAAGCATAAAGCTGTTTCCAAGGGACTTCATGGCGCGCTGGGAGGAGAACAGCTTCTCCGCGGCCCGGCCCGAGAAGCTCCCGTCCGGGAAGAACGTTGAGATCAGGACATTCAGGTTGGGCCAGACCAGGAATGCGGCGATGAACCAGGTCAGCACCGTTCCCACGATCAGGATGAACGGGGAACGAAGCATGCTTTTCGCGGAGGACCGGCTCATGGCAGGGCCACCTCCCGGCCCCGTCGCTCCAGGGCGTTGCCGGTGTCCGGGTGGTACTGCAGCACGTGCCCGGGCTGGACGTACACGGTGGTTTCCGCTCTTGCTTCCGGGTGCGCGGCGCCGTCTTCCTTAACCAGCAGCCGGAGGTCCGCGCCGTGGCTCCGCACGATGTAGCGGCTGTGGAGCCCGTGATAAGTGCGCGAGACCACCTGCCCGGAGAGCCCGACGGCGGCGCCTCCATCCTCGGGCGGCGTCAGTGACGCCTTTTCCACCCGGAGGTAGGAGTTGGCGGTGGGGCTGAGTCCTGCGCCGGAGAGCCTGTTCAGTTCAGCGATGAACTCCGGTGTCAGCGGCGAACTGTCACCGATGAAGTTGCACACGAATTCGGTGGCTGCGTGATCGTAGATGGACTGCGGAGTCCCCACCTGTTCCACGACGCCCTTGTTGAAGACGGCCACCCTGTCGCTCATGGCCAGGGCTTCATCCTGGTCGTGGGTGACGTATACGGTGGTGATGCCGAACTCGCTCTGCAGGTCCTTGAGTTGCTGGCGGAGTTGATGCCGGAGCTTGGCGTCCAGGTTGGAGAGCGGCTCGTCCAACAGGAGGATTTTGGGCCGCAACACCAGCGCGCGGGCCACGGCCACACGCTGTTGCTGGCCGCCGGAAAGTTCCGCCACGTTCTTATGCAGCTGCTCATCGCTGAGCTCCACCCGGCGCGCGATGTCGCGCACCAGGCGGTCGCTCTCGGCGGACTTTTCCTTCCGGACCCGCAGCCCGAAGGCGATGTTTTCCCAGACGCTCATGCTGGGGAACAGGGCATAGTTCTGGAACACCATGCCCACCTGCCGCTTGTCACTTGGAAGCCGGGTGACGTTCTTCCCGTCCACGTGGACCGTACCCGCAGAAGGTTCGATGAAGCCCGCCAACGTGCGCAACGCCGTCGTTTTCCCGCACCCGGAGGGACCAAGCAGTGTGAAGAACTCGCCAGGTTTGACGTGCAGGTCAAGGTTCGGAATGGCTACGAAATCGCCGAAGGTAACTTCGATGTTGTCTAGGCGGATCATGGGTTCCTGTCTGGGGGAAAGCCGGCTGGCCCGGCTGCGGTGCGGGGACGAGGCGGTAGGTGAGTCCTACTGCATGTATTCGAGCTCGATCTTCTCCACCCAGGCACCCATGTTTTCCTGGACAAATCCCCAGTCGATGTCCTGTTGCTTCACGGTGGAGAAGAACTTCACCACGTCAGGGTTGGCCTGCTCTGCCGCGACTTTGTTGACAGGCATCGAGTTAAACTTCTTGGCAAAGGCAGCCTGCACGTCCGCGCTGCCGAACCAGTCGATGAACTTCACCGCCTCAGCCTTCTTGTCCGTCCCCTTCACCAGGGCAATCTGCTCCACAGCGAGTGGAACGCCGGCGGAGGGAATGACCGTTTCCACGTTGACTTTGAACGACTTCTCACGCTCGGCAATGATGGACGACGGCATCTGGCCCATGTCCACGTCGCCGGAGGCAATCCGTGCAAAGAGGTCAGTCTTGGCCACGGCCGGGGAGCCGTTCCGGAAGTACTGCTCCACCTGCTTCCAGCCCTCGGCGGAGATGCCCAGGTCACCGGAAGCGTCCTTGTAGCGGGACAGGATGCCGGCGAAAACCAGCTGCGCAGTGGCGGTTCCGAGGCCTGTGACCCGCTCGTAGCGGGACTTGAACTCATCCTTGGTCCAGAGGTCCGTCCAGTCCTTGGGCGCGGCGTCTGGGCTGAACTTGTCCGAGTTGTAGCCGAGTAGGATTGCCTGCTTCACGAGTGGCCAGTACGCCTTCCCATCACCGGTGTCTCCCACGGCGGTGTCCACTTCCCCCGCCCATGCGGGCTCGAACGGCTCGAGGGCGCCAGCGGCCTTGACCTGGGCGAAGTACATGTTGTTCAGCCCGAAGGCGACATCGGCAATGGGGTTGTTCTTTTCCGCGATGAGTTTGTTCGTGGCGTCTGCGCCGCCAGCTCCCACCACTTCGATCTTGAAGCCGGCTTTGGTGGCCTCAGCGGTCAACCAGTCGCCGCGGCCTTCGCCGTTGGAGTTGGTGTAGACCACCAGGGTTTCGCCGGTAGGAACGGTTGACGTGGAGGAGGGAGCCCCGGACGCCGCCGGGGTTGCGGTACCGGCTCCGCAGCCGGCCAACAGGCTGGCGGCGACGGCGGCTGCCATCAAAGTCTGCAATTTAAGCACGGTCAGGACTCATTTCTGGACTTGGTTCGGAGCATGGTCCGGCTAGCCTATAGCTGGATTCGAGAGATATGGGCTTGAAAAGCTATCGATTCGATAAACAACCCGGCTGTTGAGTCTGGTCCAGTTGCCCGAACATTCCGGGCACAGTGCGTAAACGCGCGGTGAACGTTGCGGGAGAAGGCAGACCGGATCACGAAGGCGCGTCCCGCCGTCGTCAGTCCTGGTTGAGCGTTTCGGTGAGGTGGTGAGAGGGGATCCGGTCCCGGTCGTAGGTGATTTCGGTGTAGCCGTGCGGCTCGGGCTGGCCGGAGGGGCTGAGGTTCACAAAAACGATCTGCTCAATGGTGAGGATGCTCTGGCGTGTGATCATGTTCCGCACTTCGGCGCGCATGGTCAGGGACGTCCGGCCGAAGCGCGTGGCGGTCAGGCCCATCTCGATCAGGTCGCCCTGGACGGCGGAGCTGACGAAGTTGATTTCGGAGATGTACTTGGTCACCGCGCGCCCGTTGCCGAGCTGGAGGATGGCGTAGATGGCCGCTTCCTCGTCGATCCATTTCAGCAGGCTGCCACCGAACAGTGTGCCGTTGGCGTTGAGGTCCTCGGGCCGGACCCATTTGCGCGTCCGGAAGGTGGGAGTACGCAGAGCCGCTTGATCTTGGCAGCGGCATCGTCCAGGATCCTGAGGCCGCCGCAGCCTACGGGCTGGCCGGAGCCTTTACCGTACGCAACCAGGAACACTGCACAGTCGGCGGCCGACGGCGGGGTCCCGGGTCGTGGTCAGGCGTACCGAAGCGGGTGTCCAGTTCCGCCTGCTGGGCCTTCCGCAGATCGGCGCCCACGGGGTTGGACCAGGTCACGACCTTGATGTTGAGACGGGGTTGGTCTGCATGACTGCCTCGATTCGCCGAAGGGTTATTCCTGCCCAGCCTATGGGCGGGTGGTTACGCGTGTGTTTCTTTGCGGCAAGGACTGGGCGAACGACGCCCTCCCGGACTGCGGTGCGTGGCGAAACATTCTCGATAGGCTAGTTATACGTCCGACTAAGATCAGTGCATGAGTCCCGCAGCTAATGAAGGTTCTGGATATTGGTATGGGCCGGATGGCCAACTGGACTCCAGCGTCGCGGTCCTGAAGGCACTGCGGGATTACCGCACCGCCGAGACAGCAGTCCGCCGTTCCACCCGCGACTCCATGGGAATGGGTGAAACGGACATCCTGGCGTTGCGGTACCTCCTGCGGGTGCAGGCTTCGGGAGGCACCGTAGTGCCCAAGGACCTCAGCCGGTTCCTCGGTATTACCAGCGCCTCCACCACGTCACTCATCGACAGGCTCGTGGGCAGCGGCCACGTCCGGCGGGAAGCCCATCCCACGGACAGGCGCTCCGTGGTGGTGGTTCCCACTGTCGAATCCGACCGCGAGGTGCGGGTTACTCTCGGGTCCATGCATCGGCGGATGATGGCCGTGGCGGAAGGGCTGTCCGCCGCCGACGCACGCGTGGTGGTCGAATTCCTGCAGCACATGACGTCTGCAATCCAGGATGAAAAGGAGAGCCGGCAAGAAAGCGGCCCGTCGTTTTAGTTAGCTGAACTAGTAATATGTAGGCTTATGATTGATCCTGACAGAATCCAGAGGGAGTCATGAGCGCGATCCAAGCATTATCCGAGGCGGCTTCGCCGGGTTCTTTACCTTCTGTATCCGCTGAGGGCAGCAACGCGCCGCCCACCTGGCCGGTCCATTGCTCCACAGAAATGGAAATAACCACACCTGCGGTGGGGGCGGCTGCCGTTGGCTCCACGTTCGAACCACAGGACCACCCTGTGCTGCTGCCTCCCGTGTGGCGCTGCAGCTGCGGCTTCCAACTCGACGCCTGGGTTTCAGGCCAAACCGACATGTCCGAAGAACCCACAGCCTGGGGTGAACCGTTCCCAGCGCTGAGCGGCGCCCTGCACGCATGATCGCGGTGTCACCCGCACGCCCGGCATCAGGCGACGCCAACTTCCTGCCAGCCGGGGAAGTCGTGTTGGAAGGCCGGTTCGACCTCAAGGAGCGGTTGGGCAGGGGCTCCATGGCGGATGTGTTCCGTGCCGTCGACCTCGCCGGCGGGTGTGACGTTGCGGTGAAAGTGGCCGCTGATGCCTCCCCGAAGCATCGAGCCAGGATCGACAGCGAGGCCCGCATCCTGGCGGCGCTGGATCACCCGTCCATCATCACGTTTTTGGGGCAAGGCACTATGCCCGTGGAGGGGCGGTGGTCCGGACGGCCTTACCTGGTGGAGGAATTGGCGCTTGGCTCCTCCCTCGCCGCGACGCTCAGTGGCCCGCCATGTTCTCCCCGGGACGTGGCAACATGGGCCGGGGGCCTGTTTGACGCCCTCGCTTATCTTCACGGCAAGGGTATGGTTCACCGCGATATCAAGCCAGGAAACCTCATGCTGAGTGGATTGCGGCGAAGCCCGGTGCGAGTGGTGGACTTTGGCATTGCCGTGGATGCTGGTGCGGCACCTGAGCCCGGCATTTCCTCGGGCACGGTCCATTACATGAGCCCGGAGCAGGCCTCGGGCGGGGCAGCCCAGCCGTCGTGGGATGTCTACGCCCTGGGGCTGGTCCTTCTGGAGCTCCTGACGGGGACCCGGGCCTATTCCGGCACGGCCGTTGAGTCACTGGTGGCCCGGACCCTGCGCGGGCCCGTCATCCCAACCTCGTTGGGATCCGGCTGGGGTGAGCTGCTGCATGCGGTGACCGCCATGGGCAGCGCAGATCGGCCTTCCGCTGCCGAGGCGGCCGTCAAGGCGCGGAGGCTGGCCAGGTAGCTTGCCACCGGCAGCCGGCCGCGTTGACCACGGGTCACATTTTCCCGGTGGGGTCCTCTGCGGTGGGATCTGCCAGGGCCAGGCCGCCGATGGGGCTGCCGTCCCAGTGAATGAGCTTCCAGCCGGAGTCGGGGTCGCCTTCCACGGCCACGATCCCGGTGTTGGCCAGGACATGACGGGCAACAAAATCAGCGTCCGCGTCGGCGGCGCGCAGGCCTGCCCAGGTGCGGATTGCGGCGCCGTGGCTGACCACGGCGGCAACGGCTGAGTCCCCGTTGCGGGCGGCGCGTTCGGCCACCCGGGCGATGTCGGCGTCGTACCGTTCAAAAAACTCGTGGCCGTCCGGCCCGGCCGGCATCCTGCGCTCAAGGTCGCCGGCAGCCCACGCGAAGACGGTGCCCATATAGCGCATGTGCGACTCGTGGTCGGTCAGTTTCTCCAGTGACCCGGCTTCGATTTCGTGCAGGCCCTCCAGCACCTCAACCTTGAGGCCCTGTTTCCTGGCCAGCGGGGCGGCGGTGATCTGCGTCCGCACCAGCGTGGACGCGTACAACGCCGCGATCTGCTCGTTGGCCAGCGACCGCGCCATGGCTTCAGCCTGCCGCTCACCCAGTCCTGTAAGCCCGGGTCCCGGATGGGCGGTGTCCAGCTGGCCCAGTACGTTTCCGGGGGTCTGTCCGTGGCGGATGAGGAGGAGCTTCATGACTCCAGTTTGGCACTTAAAGCGAAGGCGCCGGGCCCGATTGAGCCCGGCGCCGCCGTCGTACTTCCTGGTTCCCGCGGTTCGCACAAGCTCAACCGCGGGAAGGGTCTTACTTGAGGTGGTCCACCAACTGGTCCGCGATGCCGGTGTACTTGCCGGGGGTGAGGGCGAGCAGCCGCGACTCGGCGTCCTTGGAGAGGCCCAGAGTTTGGACGAATTCCTGCATCCGGGCGGCGTCCACACGCTGTCCGCGGGTGAGGTCCTTGAGGCGCTCGTACGGGTTTTCCATGCCTTCGACGCCGGCGATCGCCTCGGCGCGCATGACCATCTGGACGGCCTCGCCCAGGACTTCCCAGTTGTGGTCCAGGTCGCCCGCGAGGACGTCCTCGGCAACGTCCAGCCGGTCCAGGCCCTTGGCAACGTTGGATATGGCAAGCAGGGAATGGCCGAACGCCACGCCGATGTTGCGTTGGCTGGAGGAGTCGGTGAGGTCGCGCTGCCAGCGGGAGGTCACCAGCGTGGAGCCCAGCACGTCCAGGAGGCCCGAGGAGATCTCCAGGTTGGCCTCGGCGTTTTCGAAGCGGATCGGGTTGACCTTGTGCGGCATCGTGGAGGACCCGGTGGCGCCCGCCACCGGAATCTGGGCGAAGTAGCCGATGGAGATGTAGCTCCAGATGTCCGTGCAGACGTTGTGCAGGATCCGATTAAAGCGTGCGACGTCGGCGTACAGCTCGGCCTGCCAGTCGTGGCTTTCGATCTGGGTGGTCAGCGGGTTCCACGTCAGGCCCAGGCCCTCGACGAAGGACTTGGCCACGTGCTGCCAGTCTGCGCCCGGAACGGATGCCACGTGTGCGGCGTAGGTGCCGGTGGCGCCGTTGATCTTGCCGAGGTATTCAGTCTTGGCGATCCGGTCCAGCTGGCGGGTCAGGCGGTGCGCCATGACTGCCAGTTCCTTGCCCAGCGTAGTGGGCGTGGCAGGCTGGCCATGCGTGCGTGACAGCATGGGAGCCGCGCGGTTGTCTTCGGCCATCTTGCTGATCTGGGCCACGAGGGCACCTGCGGCGGGCAGCCACACGTCCTCCACAGCACCCTTGACGCCCAGGGCGTAGGAGAGGTTGTTGATGTCCTCGGACGTGCAGCCGAAATGGACCATGGCGGTCAGGTTTTCGATGCCGATCGCGGGCAGGCGGCGGCTGATGTAGTACTCCACGGCCTTGACGTCGTGGACCGTGACGGCTTCGATTTCGGCGAGTTCTGAGACGGATGCGGCGTTGAATTCCGTGACGATGGCGCGGAGCTTTTCCTGCTGTTCCGCAGTGAGCGGGCCTGCGCCGGGGAGGACGTTGTTGCTGGTCAGGTGGATGAGCCACTCGACTTCCACGGCTACGCGGTCACGGTTCAGTGCCGCCTCGGACAAGTAGTCAACGAGGGGTCCGACGGCGGACTGGTAGCG
The DNA here is from genome assembly GCF_040547265.1 of Arthrobacter sp. UYCo732. NCBI lineage: Bacteria > Bacillati > Actinomycetota > Actinomycetes > Micrococcales > Micrococcaceae > Arthrobacter > Arthrobacter sp. UYCo732. The sequence goes on from NZ_JBEPPJ010000015.1 coordinate 74,810, forward strand.
GCCGTCCAGCGGGCCCAGGGCGATCGGCTCCGGCGACGCGGCGAGGGCCAGGCGTCCGGAGGGCGTTCGGGTATCAGCTGTGGCGGCAGTTTCAGGCATGTGCTGATTCTTTCACGAAGTCCGGGCGGTCGCTTAAGCGGTCAGTCCGGGGTGGCTTATGCACATAGCCGACTGCGGTGGTTCCGGCGCCTGGGCGGCTTCCGTAGCCTCGGAGTTCATGGGCGACGCGACACGTGATGCGGCAGGCAGCACGGTTCGTCAGCCAAAGGCAGTGCATTGGGCAAGGGGAGACGCGTGGGTGGTGAGATGACGGGAGCTGACGCGGGGCGCATGGCTCGCGCCTATGAGATCCAGCGGTTGGCGTCCCGGCTCGCCCAATGTACTGAACAGGTGGAAACGGTCATGGCGAGGGCCTGGGATATCCAGCTTCTGACGTGGCAGTCGCCTGCCGGGCGGGCATACCGAGATTCCCTGGCCCTCCAGGCGTCCGCGTTGGGACGGGCGCATGGACGGATTACGGACGCCCAGCTCGCCGTGGGCCGCCATGCGCGGGCGGTCGCGGCGTCGGCCGGCACGGCCGCGGGGCGGAACTGATGGCCGAGGTGACGCCGTCGGGCAGTGGGGGGCCCATAGAGCTGACCGGGCCAGCCGTGGACGGAGGGCTGGAAATCAGGGGCGGCCTCGGGGGTATTGCCTTCCAGCTTGAAGAACTCATGGTCGGGGCTGGCAAACTCGATGTCCTTGCGGATGTGCTGGCCGCCGTGGAAGTCGAAATTCATCGCATTTGGGGAGACCTCGGGGCATACCAGAACGATTCGCGGCTGTCCGGGACGGAGGCGCTGATGTCGGTCGGGGAGGCCCAGTGGAGCGTTCAGGCTGTCCGTGAAGAACTGCGGACAATCAGCAGCCAAGTGCGCGCCAGCAAGCAGAACTACGAGGCGGCGGAGGCGTGGGCGAGTGTCGCGCGTGGACTGGGCGGCGGGCTGACCAGTACCGGAACAATGAGCCGGCAGGCACAAGACCTTGGGCTGGGCTTCGTTCCCAACAGGGAAGTGGCCGAACTCGCCGCTGGGCCCTTGGCCATGGTTGCCTTACTGGCTCTCTCGCCGGAACGCTTCTTCATTGCGCTCAGCGTGGACCTGGCGGCAGGGAGGCACATTGCGGCCGCGGTTCCACTGCTTACCGGTATGTTCGGCAGCGCGGCCAGCAGTCTCCGGCCGCGTCCGGTCATCGCGGACCGCAAAGAGTCATTGTCTGTGGAGTTCGATGGCTCTCCAGCCGCCCTTCTGGAACGTGCCCGGATCATCGATGCGCGGGGCGCGGGCTACATCGAGGTTATCGAAGTGGATAACGGCGGCCAGAAGGCCTACGTGGTGGTTATTCCCGGAACGCAGGCCGGAGGAGAAGTGGGCGGGACCAACCCCTTCGATGAGGCAGGCATTGCGGAGGGCCTGGGTAACCGTTCCGCGGAAGTGAAGGCGGCCATACTGGACGCTTTGCAGTCCGCCGGCGCGGAGAAAGGGGCTTCGGTGGTGGCAGTCGGCTACAGCCAGGGCGGGATCCACGCCATGAATCTTGCCGCCGATGAGCTGTTCGTCAACGATTACGACATGAAATATGTGCTGACGGCAGGGTCTCCCGTAGGTGGCATCGTTCCGGCCGCAGCCGTCAGTTCCCTACATCTGGAGCATAGACAGGATTGGGTGCCCGGGGCTGACGGAACACCGAACCCGGACACCAGAGATCGGGTCACGGTAACGCTGAGCAGCCCGGTGGCCACGCAGGAGGGTGAAGACTTAGGCCTCGGTCCGGGCCACAGGCTGGCGAATTACCAGGACGCTGCACGCCTTGTGGGTGCCAGCGACGATCCCACCCTGAAGGATTCCACAGCTGTCCTCGCCGGTGTGCTTGGTGCCGGCGGAACGGCCACGGCCACGCGCTTCTCCTTGACGCGGACCAAGGCTGAAACGGTGAGTGCGCCCGGGCCGAGGCTGCAACCCACGCGCCAGCCCTCACCACAGCAATCGGAGTCGGGCTGGCCGGTCGCGTAGGGCAGCAGCTAACTGCAAGAGCTGCGCCAGGCAGCAGGCCTGGCCAACCTGCATCGTGGCTTTAGCGCCTGCGGCCGCCCGGCACCCTTCCCGCGACGAGCGAGATGAGGGTGATGATGATGGCCGCGAAGACCGCTGTCCAAAAGAACGAGTCGATGGTGAAATACACCGGTGTGTAGCTGCTGAGCCAGGACGTCAGGTACAACATGGCGGCGTTGATGACGATTGTGAAGAGGCCCAGCGTGAGGATGGTGATCGGCAGGGACAGGAAGCTGACCAGGGGCCGGACAAACGCGTTAACCACGCCGAAGATCAGGCCGATAAACAGATAGGCAAGGATGATGCCGACAGTCTCCGTGCCCTGGTTTACGCCCGTGCTGACCACAGCCTCGGTAGTAGCGGTGGTGGAAATATCAAGGCCCGGCAGGATCCAGCCGGCAATCCAGAGGGCCAGTCCGTTGATGAGGACCCGAACAATGAAGGAGAGCATAAGCCAATGCTGTCACATGCGGACTGTCCCTCGGCCAGCCCTGCGGGCCGCCCTGCGGAACCGCAGCGAATCCACTGCGGACACGGATTCATTCCTGCCCACGGGATGGTCGAAGAGAGACACTTCCACGACGTCGTACGTCTGCAAGGGGGCCTGGGCGAGCTGAGCCTCCGCCGGGAGTTCAGGCATCCGGCTCATTTCGGCTGCAGGTACCGTCAAAAGTATCCGGTCCTGCACCCAGCATGCAGGCATGCCCAGCAAAGTAGGCTGGTTTCATGACGTCATCAGAGATCCGGTCCGGGGAAATCCGGCCCCGTCCAGTGGTGGACCGGCTTCCCCGTTACACCGCAGGAAAGCCCCCGGCCGCCGTGGACGGTTTGGCAAGCTACAAACTTTCCTCCAACGAGAACCCGTTGCCGCCACTCCCGGCAGTGCTTGAGGCCATCGCTGGCCAGACAGACTTCAACCGTTACCCGGACCCGCTCAGCACTAAGCTGCGTATGGCGCTCGCCGAATTCCTGGATGTCCCGGCGGCGGACATCGTCACCGGCGCCGGCAGCCTCGGGGCACTGAACCAACTGCTCACCACGTTCGCCGGCCAGAACGACGACGGCAAAGCTGACGAGGTGATCTACGCGTGGCGCTCCTTCGAGGCTTATCCCATCAGCGTGGGCCTGGTGGGTGCGGAAAGCGTCCGGATCCCGCTCACAGCAGACGGACGCCATGACCTTGACGCCATGGCCGCGGCTGTCACCGTTCGGACTAAAGTCATTCTCCTTTGCACGCCCAACAACCCCACTGGTCCCATCCTGACCACCGCCGAAATGGAGTGGTTCATCCAGGCCGTCCCGGCGGATGTGGTGGTGGTCATCGATGAGGCATACCAGGAGTTTGTCCGCGCCGAGGATGCTGTGGATGGCATCGCGATGTACCGCAAATACCCCAATGTGGTGGTGCTCCGGACGTTCTCCAAGGCCCATGGCCTCGCTGGCCTAAGGGTGGGCTACAGTGTCTCGAACCCGGCGCTGACCCAGTACCTGAGGGTGGCAGCCACGCCCTTCGCCGTCTCGCAGGTTGCCGAACAGGCCGCGATAGTTTCGCTGCAGAACTACCCTCAGGTTGTAGAAAGGGTACAAAGCATCGTGGACGAGCGCGCCCGGGTGACTTCCGGGTTGCATGACCTGGGCTGGTCAGTTCCCAACGCGCAGGGCAACTTTGTCTGGCTGGATCTGGCCGAAAACAGTGGGGAATTCGCCGAGCTGGCAGGGAAGCAAGCACTTTCGGTGCGCGCCTTTGGCAGCGAGGGAGTGCGTGTCAGCATCGGCGAACCGGAAGCCAACAGTCGGTTCCTCCAGCTCTGTGCGAACTACACAAGGCCGCCACGGCATTCCTAGCGCCTAACCTGCGTCAGGAGCGGCGCCTACTGAAGATAAAGTAAGGACCAGAAAGCCACCATATATGCCATCAGCGGAATGCATTCCCCGCGCGGCATATATCCCAGCGAGATTGCGGCGCATCCGCGTGCGGCAAGCAAGGAGACGGTATGGGCGCCACACATCTGCCCTCCACCGAGTTCAATGGAACAGCGGTAGACGACCAGCTCGAGGCCGAGGCCGAGGCCCGGCTGGGTGATCCCGTCGAGCCCATGGTGCAGTTGCTGGCGCCCGACGGTACCCTGGGCACAGACCCGGTTTTTTCGCCATACGCGGACCGGCTGGACGGCGACAAGCTCCGTGGCTTTTACGCTGATATGGCCACGATCCGCCGCTTTGATGTCGAGGCCACTGCACTCCAGCGCCAGGGCCAGCTCGCGCTCTGGGTTCCGCTCACCGGCCAGGAAGCCGCTCAGATCGGTTCCGGACGGGCCAGCCAGCCGCAGGACTACATCTTCCCGACTTACCGGGAGCACGGTGTGGCACTGACCCGCAATGTGGACCTCGCCGAACTCCTGCGCCAGTTCCGCGGCGTCTCCAACGGCGGCTGGAACCCTCAGGACACCAATTTCCACCTCTACACCCTGGTCCTTGCCGCGCAGACCCCGCACGCCGTCGGGTATGCGATGGGGATCCAGCGCGACCAGAAAATGGCGGCTGCGGCGACTGATGCAGCGGCAGACCGCCCGGCCGAGCCGAAGGCCGCAGTCATGGTCTACTTCGGGGACGGAGCCAGTTCCGAAGGCGACGTCCACGAATCCATGGTGTTTGCCGCCTCCTACAACGCGCCGGTGGTGTTCTTTTGCCAGAACAACCACTGGGCCATCTCCGTGCCCAGTTCCGTACAGACCCGGATTCCGCTGTCCAACCGTGCCAAGGGCTATGGTTTCCCGGGCATCCGCGTGGACGGCAACGACGTCATCGCCGTCCACGCCGTAACCGAGTGGGCATTGGAGCATGCCCGCGAGGGCCACGGGCCTGTGCTCATCGAAGCCTTCACCTACCGGGTGGGCGCCCACACCACAGCCGATGACCCCACAAAATACCGGGAGTCAGCCGAAGAAACACTCTGGCGTGCCAAAGATCCCCTAGACCGCCTGGAAAAGTACCTCAGGGCCCAAGGCTTGGCGGACGACGCCTTCTTCGAGCAGGTCAAGGCCGACGGCGACGACCTCGCCGCCTATGTGCGCAGAACCACGCATGACCTGGAAACCCCGGACATCCGGACCGCCTTCGCCAACACGTACGTCGAAGCGCACCCGTTGGTGGCCGAGGAACTGGCCTGGTTCGAGGAGTACAGCGCAGGATTCGCGGACGAAGCCGACGCCGGCGGCGCCGGGCCTGACAGGGCCAAAACCGATGACGCAGGGACAGGAGCGGCCCGCTGATGACCACCATGACCATAGCCAAGGCCATCAACGAAGGCCTGCGCGCCACCCTGGGCAACAACCCCCGCTCGCTGCTGATGGGCGAGGACATCGGCGCCCTCGGCGGCGTCTACCGTGTCACGGACGGCCTCCTTGCGGAATTCGGCGAAGACCGCGTGGTGGACACCCCGCTTGCGGAGTCCGGCATCATCGGCACGGCGATAGGACTCGCCCTGCGCGGCTACCTGCCTGTCTGCGAGATCCAGTTCGACGGCTTTGTCTTCCCCGGTTTCAACCAGATCACCACCCAGCTGGCAAAGATGCACGCGCGCAGCAACGGCAACCTGTCAGTTCCCGTCGTGGTCCGCATTCCGTACGGCGGCGGCATCGGCTCAATCGAACACCACTCGGAATCACCGGAGGCGTTGTTCGCCCACACGGCGGGCCTGCGCATCATCACGCCGTCCAACGCCCACGACGCCTACTGGATGATCCGGCAGGCTGTCGAGTGCCAGGACCCCGTGATCTTCTTCGAACCGAAACGCCGCTACTGGCTCAAGGGGGAGGTTGACACGGAATCCCCGGGTGCGTCGGCCGATCCCTTTAAGGCCCACGTGCTGCGCGAGGGGACGGACGCCACGGTGGTGGCCTACGGTCCCCTCGTCCCCGTGGCCCTCGCCGCGGCGGAGGCCGCCGCAGAAGACGGCCGCAGCGTCGAGGTCATCGACCTCCGCTCCATTTCGCCGATCGACTTCGACACCGTCACGGCCTCCGCCAAGAAGACCGGCCGCCTCGTGGTGGCCCATGAAGCCCCGACGTTCGGCGGCATCGGCGGCGAGATCGCGGCCCGGATCAGCGAACGCGCCTTCCTGTCACTGGAGGCTCCCGTGATCCGCGTTGGCGGCTTCCACATGCCGTACCCCGTGGCTAAGGTCGAGGAAGACTATCTTCCCGGCATCGACCGCATCCTGGAGGCGCTGGACCGCGCCTTGGCCTACTAAGCGCCCGGCCCCGCCTGCGCTCGCCGCAAAACTCGTCGCAAAAGAGGACATCATGACGCTCAACAAGTTCAACCTGCCCGACGTGGGCGAAGGTCTCACGGAGGCGGAAATCGTCGCCTGGAAGGTTAAGCCGGGGGACATGGTGGCCGTCAACGACGTCCTCTGCGAGATCGAGACCGCGAAGTCGCTCGTTGAGCTGCCGTCCCCTTTTGCCGGCACTGTCACCGAACTGCTGGTCCCTGAGGGCGTGACCATCGACGTCGGCACCGCCATCATCAGTGTCTCGGATGCCCTCTCGGGGGACCCGAGCCCCGCCGATGTCCCGGCGCCCGCCACTCCCGTCCAGCCGCTGTACGGCAAGCTTCCCGCGGACGACGGCGACTCGTCCGGCGTTGCCCTTGCCGGCGGACCGCTGGTGGGATCGGGTCCCAAGGCGGACGCCCTGAAACGGCGCCCCCGGAAGGCGGCTCCCGCCGCCACCAGCTCAGTGGTCGAGCCTGCCGAGAACCGCCCAGCCACGGGAGCGGTCACCCGTCCGCCGGTGGTCAATCCTCGTGCGACCCAGGCAATTACCGGGGCGGTCGATACCCGTCCCACGCTGGGTGGAACCATCACCGGCCTCGTGAACCGCGTCCTGGCCAAACCACCCGTCCGCAAGATCGCAAGGGACCTGGGGATCGATCTCGCCGACGTGGTGGCCACCGGTTTCCGCGGGGAAGTGACGCGCGAGGACCTGGTCAGCTACCAGTCCCAGCGCGATGCAGAGCTGGACAAAGCCGACGGGTTCTGGGGCAAAGCCGGCAAGCCGCAGGGCCAGCGGATTGAACGGATCCCCGTGAAGGGGGTCCGGAAGGCGACGGCCAAGGCCATGGTGGAGTCGGCTTTCGCGGCGCCCCACGTGAGCATCTTTGTTGACGTTGACGCCAGCCGCACCATGGAATTCGTCAAGCGGCTGAAGGGTTCGCGCGATTTTGAGGGGATCAGGGTTTCTCCGCTGCTGATCCTGGCCAAGGCCGTCATCTGGGCCGCTGCCCGGAACCCCAGCGTCAACGCCACCTGGGTGGACAACGTGGACGGCACCGACACCGCCGAGATCCAGGTCAAGCACTACATGAACCTCGGCATCGCAGCGGCCACCCCGCGCGGACTGATGGTTCCGAACATCAAGGACGCGCAGGATCTTTCGCTCAAAGAGCTGGCGCTGGCGCTGAACAACCTGGCCACCACGGCGCGCGCGGGCAAGACCCAGCCGGCCGAGATGCAGGGCGGTACGCTCACCATCACCAACATCGGTGCGCTGGGAATCGACACTGGAACACCGATCATTAATCCGGGCGAAGTGGCCATCGTGGCCTTTGGAACCATCAAGCAGAAACCGTGGGTGCTGGACGGCGAAGTCATTCCGCGCTGGATTACCACGCTCGGCGGTTCCTTCGACCACAGGGTGGTTGACGGTGACCTGTCCGCCCGCTTTATGGCCGACGTCGCCGCCATCCTTGAGGAGCCGGCGCTCCTTCTTGACTAGGAAGAACAAGTCCGTGGACCCGGCCGCCGTCCGGGGTAGGAACCGGGCGGCCAGATGGCTGACCGAGCTGTTCCAGCCTCCGGTGGTGGTGACGCTGCAGCTGCTCATCAGCTCCGTGATCGAACCGGGCTTCCCGGGCACACTGGGGTATGGCGCGCTGGCGGCCCTTTTTGTCTGCGTACTTCCGCTGTTCGTGCTGCTCGCCCTCGTCAGGCTGGGCAAGGTCTCCGACCATCACATCAGCAACCGCCACCAGCGTGCACCCGTGCTGATTATGGCGCTGGCATCTGTCATCGCGGGGCTGGTGGTGCTGGAAACCGTCGGTTCGCCGCGCAGCGTGGTGGTCATGGTGCTCGCCCTCGTCGCTGGCATCGTAGTGCTGGCCGCAGTCAGCCCGTTCTGGAAGATCAGCGGACACGCGGCGCTAGAGAAGCCAGCCGCGCAGAAGCAGCCATAAACAGGGCATCACTATCGCGCCGAAGAGTGAGCCGGCCATCGCAGGCTCGGGTTCGAACGATTCGAAGGCGCCGGGCTGGATGATCGTACCGGGGACGAACTCAATGAACGCGTCGCCGGCGCCGTCTTTGTTGTCGCGCCTGATCCAGCCGGAGATGTCCACGGGCTCCGTGCCCGCGTTGGTGAGAGACTCTCACCCCTTAGAAGGGGTGTGCGGAGTAGGCCGTAAGCATCTCGACCATTTCAGGATCACCGGCCCAAGTCCCCGCCAGGGCCGCGGACGTTCCGAACAGCAGGCCGACAACGATCAGGGCGGCGGCTGTGACGGCAGCGAAGAACTTCCGGTCCTCGCGCAGGACACTCCGTATGGTGGCCGGGAGGCGAAGATCCGGCGAGATGAGGTTGGGTGCGCTGTCCACGGAGCCGTCATCCAGAAGCGCAATCACCCGGCCGCTGCCGTGGTCCACCCGCATGGAGCAGATGTGGTTGCCGTGGCGGGCGAGGAGGATGTCGTGGCCAACAAGCTGGCGGCGCTGGAGAGTAAGCAAGGAGGGCCCCTTTGGCTGAGTGGGAGGTGGTTGTCCGCTCCGTTGGGGGCACTTCGATTTTATCGCCTCGGCTGTGCCGGATCCGGCCTCAAAGGGGTGAGAACAGACACCATGCACCGGATAGGTGTGGCCGGTGCATGATGTCAGGTCATCAGTTAGTCGGCGTCATAGGTGTTGGCGATATAGACGTCGCAGGTGGCATTGTGGGCAACACTGTTGGCCACACTTCCGAGCACACGGCCAATGCCGCGCATCCGCCGGTTGCCCACCACGATCATCCGGGCGCCAAGGCGCTCGGCTTCGCTGATCAGGGCGTCGGCCGGCTTGCCGCGAGCCGCCGAGTAGGTCACCTTGATTGAACCGGCCAGGGCATCGGCAACGGTCTTGGCCACGTGCTCGGCGCCGTCGGCATCGGAAACGATCCACCGGTCGCTGCCGGAGCCGAAGACCTCGGTGCGGTCGCTGTCGAAGGCTGAGACCACGTGCAGCGAGGAGCCGACGGCGACGGCGAGATCCCGCGCCGCTTCGGCGGCCTTCTTGGCAGTTCCGCTGCCGTCAACGCCCACGACGATTATTCCGCTCATGCTTTGCACTCCTTGGTAGAGATGAAATAGGCCATAGTTCAGTCCGGCCAACGTTACAACGCTGCGACGGAATCCCGCAGTACCCCGGCCAACTTGCGGACACCTTCCTCGATGGCGGCCGGCGGCACGGCGCTGAACGCCAGCCGCAGCCTGTTGGAGGGTTCATCGGAGGGGGTGAAGGCAGCCCCAGGGATAAAGACGACACCGGCGTCGATCGCCTTTTGCAGCAGGGGGTACGTGTCCACGCCCTCCGGCAGTGTGACCCACACGAAGAAGCCACCCTCGGGGCTGGTCCAGCTGGTGCCGGCCGGCATGTGTTCGTCCAGCGCCGTCAGCATCGCTGCGCACCTTTCGGCGTAGAGTCCGCGGTAGGTTTCGATCTGGCCCTTCCAGTCGTAGTCCCGGAGGTACGCGGACACCAACATCTGGTTGAGGGTGGGCGGGCACAGTGTGACCGACTCGGACGCCAGATAGTAGCGGCGCTGGAGATGTTCTGGGACAAGGGCCCAGCCGATGCGCAAGCCGGGAGCGAAAATCTTGGAGAAGGAACCCAGGTAGATTACGTCGGTGGCGTTGGCTGCGCGGAGTGGTTCAAGTGGCTCGCCTCTGTAGCGCAGGAGGCCGTAGGGATTGTCCTCCAGCACCAAAATATTCGCCTTCCGGCATATATCCACAATCTGTTGCCTGCGATCCCCGGCCAGGGTAATTCCGGAGGGGTTGTTGAAGTTGGGAATGGTGTAGAGGAACTTGATGCTCTTTCCTGCCGTCTGAAGTGCTGCGATCTTTGCCTCCAACAGCTCGGGCACAAGGCCTTCGTGGTCCATCTCCACGGCGGCCACCTCCACTTGGTACGACTCGAACGTATTGAGGGCACCAACGTAGGTGGGGTCCTCCACCAGCACCACATCGCCAGGGTTGCAGAAGACCTTCGTGGCCACGTCCTGGGCCGACTGGGAGCCTGCCGTTATCACCACGTTCTGCGGCAGGGCATCCGGGATTCCTTCGGCCGCCATGACCTCGCAGATCTGGGTGCGCAGTTCTTCGGTCCCCTGCCCGCCGCCGTACTGGAGCGCGGTCAGCCCGTCGTTGGCGATGATGCCGGCGGCCGTGGCTGCCAGCCGCGCCAGGGGAAGGGACTGCAGGTAGGGGCTGCCCCCGGCGAGGGACACGAGGCCGGGGCGCAGCGAGATGTCGAAAACGTCCCGGACGGCGGACTGCTTAATATTGGCTGCCCGCTCCGAAAACAGCGCCTCGTGCGGATGGGCCGAGCGGTGGGCGGACGTGGCGGCTCGTTCGATGGCGTCAATGGCTTCGGCTGGGAGCGGCACTTCTGCAGCGTCAAGTGTTTCGTGGGTCACGTCCTCAGGATACAGCCGACAGTTGCCAATAAGGCAACACCTGTTGTTTCTTGAACTTGCCCCAACGCGCCGACGGCGTTACCTGAGGCTCAGGGTTTTGGCGAGGCCCACGCCATTGACGTAGACCTCAGCGCGGATGGCGCCCACTGACGCCACGGCGGTCTGCGTGAGTTGGGCCTCGACCCGTGGGATGTCGCACACGCCGCCCGGACGGAGCTTTCCGGCCAGGTAGACGGTGACGGTGGTGCCGTCGAACGTCCCGGACAGGAATGTCAGCGTGGAGGACGCCAGTGCGTTGTGCAGCCCGGGCGCAGGCTCTGCGGATCCGTCCAGCAGAGCGTTCATGGCGGCGGCCAGCGGGTCGGCGGATCCTCTCTCGGAGCGGCGGACGCTGGCCAGGCTGTCATTGCAGCCAAAGCGAACCCCGCCGGCGCCGCCGTCGTCAAGCAGCACGTAGTAGGCCGTGACCGGCCTGGCCCCGGTCTGTTGGCTGGGCGGCCCGGCGGGTCTCCCGGCGGAGGGCCGTCCCGGCGGTGCCGCGGAGGCCTCAGGGCTTGGCGAAGGCCGCGGCTGGGCGGCGCCGGACAGGGACCCCGGCACCCGTGCAGTGCTTCCGCCGGCATCCGGGGTGCTCCCGTAGGCGGAGGGTACCGCAGACTGTTGCGGGGGCGGCGCGGCGGCTTCGGCTTCAACAGGCGTTGTCAGGGGCGGGGGAGGTGCCTGCGGCTGGGGCGCCGGGACCAGAACTGCCGCTGCGGACTCTGTGGGTTCAACCGCGGTGGCCCCGGCGGGGATGCTGCCGCCGGCGAATGGGACTGAGCCGGGATTGCAGGAGCCGAGCAACAGCGGAAGAGTCAGCGCCGCCGCCGTCGCCATGAGTCCCCCGGCCGTCCGTGTGCCTGCCATGTCCGCACCGCGTTCCCATTCCCGTGCTTACCGTGCATTAACGTTACGGCGCTCTCGGGGCGCTGAACATGTCCGCGCGGTACCGGTTGGGGCAAGAGTTGGTCACGCAGGCGCCAATGGTCACTTGCATGCTCACGGTGCGGTAACAAAATACCGGCACAGACTGATGCCCCGGGCACCACTTGGGTGTCCGGGGCATGCAGTTGGCTTGATCGCGGGCTTACGCCTGCGGCGGCCCTACGCTGCGGGCTGGGCGGCGGTCAGCGCGTCGAAGACGCCCTTGATCTGCTCAACAGCCTCGGCGTCGTCCTTCGGGTGCAGTTCGGCGAAGCGGACCATGGAACCCGGAACCGCCAGCTTGACGTCCTCCAGGACCTGGGCGCCGGCGATGCCGACGGCCTTGCGGGCCTCGTCCTGGGCCCAGACGCCACCGAACTGGCCAAAGGCGGTACCGACGACGGCGGTGGGCTTGCCGGACAGGGCGCCTGCACCGTAGGGGCGGGACAGCCAGTCGATGGCGTTCTTCAGCGATGCCGGAACCGTGCCGTTGTGCTCCGGGGTGACCAGGAGGAGGGTGTCGGCATCGTTGGCGGCGGCGCGGAGGGCGGCCGCTGCGGCGGGGACCTGGCCTTCGACGTCGATGTCCTCGTTGTAGAACGGGATGTTGTCCAGGCTTTCGTGGATGACCACGTCAACCTGCTCGGGGGCGTTCAGCTGGCCCAGAACCGGCATGACGTACCCGCAGCTGTTCTCTGGCAGCGCCACGTGGAGATCCTGCTGCGGGAGGAAGGGATGGACGCGGACCCCGCACTCATGGCCATGGCGCTGATGGCCACGCTGGAACCGGAGCGGCTGTTGCACGCCGTCCGGGCCCGGGGCCTGGCGCCGGAACGGTTGACAGCCTCGTGGCGCGAACTTGTTACACGGGTGATCGGCGGCCAATAGGATATTCCAGATTCCGGCATCGCCCAGTCAAATCAGTTTTAAGGAATTATTCATAACGATCTGATACGGGCCGGCGGTTTTGGTGCAATGGCGCGCCCCGCGGCTCCGTGTATGTGGTACTTTCCTCTGGACTGTGACCCGTAACATGGTCCACTATCCGGGCGTGCCTGGGGTCGCTGGAGGCCAGCGACGCGCTGGTGGACACCCGGCAGCAGCAAGATCCGCAGGCTGCCGGACATCGGAAGGATCTGGAACATGGATGAAGTCAAGGCAAGTTATCCGGTGGCCCACCAGGACGAGCCGCTGGGGATTCCTTCCGCACCCCGAGCGGCCTCGATCCTGAGATAGACGCCATATGCTCCGGTACCTTGCCAAACGTGGCATCACCTACATTTTTATGATTTTCCTGACCACTTCGGCCGGATACTTCCTGGCGGTCAGCTCCCTCAAGCCAGCCCTCCTTGAACAGGAGCGGATTCCCCGGCCCACCCCTGAGCAGGTGGCCAACTCCATGCGCCTGAAGGGGCTGGACCCGGATCTCAGCCCGTGGGAGCGCTACGTGGAGTGGCTGATAAGCATTGTGACCCGTTGGGACTGGGGGCGCAGCCCCAACGGCGCCTATATCAACGCCGAATTCGGCGACCGCGTCTGGATCTCCACCCGGCTCTTCCTGGCTGCCATCATTCTGACGCTGGTCATCGGCGTTGCCCTCGGCGTGTATTCGGCGGCCCGCCAGTACAAGTTCCAGGACCGGGCCATCACGTCCTACAGCTACCTTGCCTACATCGTGCCCGCACCCATCGCGTACTTCCTGGTGCAGTTGGGTGCCATCAACATCAACGAGACCGTCGGTGAACGCATCTTCTTCGTCACCGGTATCTCCACTCCCGGCATGGCACCGGGGTGGGGGCAGTTCGTGGACATGCTGGCGCACTATGCGGTACCCACCATCGCCATCACCCTGGTCGGCTGGGGTTCGTATCAAATCGCGCAGCGGCAGTACCTGCTGGACAACGTCAACGCGGACTTTGTCCGGACGGCCCGCGCCAAGGGCCTGACCCGCAACCAGGCCATCTCCAGGCACGCCCTTCGGGTGTCGTTTATTCCCGTCGCCCAGAGCATCGCATTTACCATTCCCGCCATTTTTGCCGGCGGCTTCTTCGCCGAGAAGATCTTTGCCTGGCCCGGAGTCGGGTCCTGGAGCATCGACGCCATCTCCCTGCAGGACGTCAATGCTGCCACGGCCACCCTTGCTTACGGCTCGGTGATCTTCGCCCTTGGCGCCATCCTGGCCGACTTCGCCACAACGCTTGTTGACCCGAGAGTGCGGGTGCAGTAACCATGACGAACCTCAACGCCGTTGACCCGGCAGCTGTTGCCCAGGACGCGCATCTGGAGAGCACCGATGCGGTGATCGGCAAGTCCACCATCATCTTCCGCCGCTTTATGCGCAATAAGACGGCGGTCGCGGGGCTGGCGATATTTCTGGCGCTGACCGTCTTCTCCTTCGTGGGCGGCTTTTTCACGCAGTGGGACAAGGAGACCATCGATCCCTTCAACATTGCCATGCCACCTTCCGGGGAGCACTTCCTGGGAACGTCGCAGGCGGGCATAGATCTCTACGCCATGACCGTTGAAGGCACCCGCATCTCCATCCTGATCGGCCTGATCGTGGGACTCGTTTCCGTCCTGATAGCGGCAGTGTACGGCTGCACTATGGCCTATTTCGGCGGCAAAGTGGACAGGGTCATGCTCTTTGTCCTCGAAGCGCTCATCATGATGCCCGCCCTCCTGGTGGTGGCGGTTGCCACGAGCGGCGGCGGCGCGAACTTCAAGCAGAACCTGCCGTCCTGGCTGCTGCTGATCATTGTGCTCCTGGTGTTCAGCTGGATGGGTACCGCCAGGCTGATCCGGTCCATGTCCATGTCCCTGATGCAGCGGGACTTCGTGAAGGCGGCCCAGTACATGGGTGTGCCGCCGCGCCGGATCGTGTGGCGGCACCTGGTGCCAAACATCGGGTCACTCCTCGTCCTGGACGTCACCCGGGGCGTCACCGGAGCCATCCTCGCCGAAGTCGCGTTTTCCTTCATCGGTATCGGCATCAAGGTTCCCGATATCAGCCTTGGCGTCCTGATCGGCGGTGCCTCATCGCAGGTCCAGACCTTCCCGTGGATGTTCTGGGTTCCCCTGATGGTGATGTTTCTGCTTACCGGATCGCTGGCCATGATGAACGATGGCCTGCGGGACGCCTTCGATCCGAGCTCCAGTTCAGTGGGCAAAGCCAGGAAGAAGCGCGGACAGGGGAAGGGCAAATGAGCAACGGAACCTTCATTGAGCCGGCTGACGCCGCCCGGACGACCGTCGAACGGCTCCACGTCGCAGGCCTGAACGCGCCGTCGGACGCCGTGCTGTCCGTCCGGGACCTAAACGTCAGCTTCAACACCGAGAACGGCTCAGTGCACGCGGTCCGCGGTGTGGACTTCGACCTGCTGCCGGGCAGGACGCTGGGAATCGTGGGGGAATCCGGGTCCGGCAAATCGGTGACGTCGCTGGCGATCATGGGCCTCTTGCCGGCAACGGCGGAGATCTCCGGCTCGGTCCGGCTCAACGGCAAGGAACTGCTTGGCCTTAGCGACAAAGCCATGTGTGCGCACCGCGGCAACGACATGGCCATGGTGTTCCAGGACCCGCTCTCCTCCCTCACCCCGGTGTACACGGTGGGAGCACAGATCGCCGAGGCCCTGACCATCCACAATCCGGGCATGAGCAAACTGGCGAAGGAAGCCCGCGCCGTCGAACTTCTGGCCATGGTGGGCATTCCCAGCCCAAAGAACAGGCTCAAAGCCTTCCCCCACGAGTTCTCCGGCGGCATGCGCCAGCGCGTGATGATCGCCATCGCCATCGCCAACAATCCCCGGGTGCTGATCGCGGACGAGCCGACGACGGCGCTGGACGTCACCATCCAGGCTCAGGTGCTGGAGGTGCTGCATACGGCGCAGGAGGAAACGGGCGCCGCCGTCGTGATGATCACCCACGATCTGGGCGTGGTGGCGGGCATCGCCGACGACATCATGGTGATGTACGCCGGGAAGCCGGTGGAAACCGGCGGAGTGGACGACATCTACTACAACCCGCGGATGCCGTACACCATGGGCCTGCTCGGCGCGGTGCCTAGGGTGGACGTCGCGGAGAAATCCTCGCTCGTCCCCATCGACGGGATCCCGCCGAACCTGCTGCACACGCCCACCGGCTGCTCCTTTGCGCCGCGCTGTCCGTTGGTCACAGACGCCTGCCTCGCCGGCGAACCGCCGCTGCTGGCAGCCGACGGCAACGCCGGGCACAGGGCGGCCTGCATCCGGTCCGACGAGCTTGGTGCGGGTGCGGATGCCCTGGAAATCTTCTCGGCGCCTCCGGTTCCGATGTCCCGGTTTGACGCCATTCCCCGCGGGAAACGTGCCACCGTGCTGGAACTCAGAGACGTCCGCAAGCATTTTCCGCTGACCAAGGGCGCCCTCCTCAAGCGACGCATCGGGACCGTCAAAGCGGTGGACGGCCTGAGCTTCGACATTCGCGAAGGCGAATGCTTTTCCATCGTTGGGGAGTCCGGTTCCGGCAAAACCACCACCCTCCTGGAAATCATGGAGTTTCACAAGGATCAGGACGGCGAGGTGGTCATCGGCGGCATCAGCAATAAGCAGGCCGTCGATGCCAAGGCCAAGGGTGCCATGCGCAGGGAAATGCAGATGGTCTTCCAGGATCCCACGGGAGCCCTCGACCCGCGTTTCACCGTCTACGAGGTCCTGGCTGAACCACTCCAGAACGCAGGCATGGACAGGCCGGCCATCAAGAAGCGCATCATGGAACTGATGAAGCTTGTGGGGCTGCAGCCTGACCACGTCAACCGGTTCCCCAACCAGTTCTCCGGCGGCCAGCGGCAGCGCGTCGGCATTGCCCGTGCCCTTGCGGTCAACCCGAAGCTCGTGGTCCTGGACGAACCGGTCTCTGCCCTGGACGTTTCGGTTCAGGCCGGGGTCATCAACCTCCTGGACAAGCTCCGTGCCGAGTTGGGCCTCAGCTACTTGATGGTGGCGCATGACCTCTCCGTGGTCCGGCACATCTCCGACCGCGTGGCTGTGATGTACCTCGGCAAGATCGTGGAAATCGGCGAGGTGGCCCGGGTCTTTGACAACCCGCGCCATCCGTACACGCGGGCCCTGCTGTCAGCCATCCCCGTTCCGGATCCGCAATTGGAGCGCACCCGCGAACGCATCATCCTGCAGGGCGACCCTCCCTCGCCACTGGACGCCCCGAAAGGCTGCAACTTCGCCACCCGGTGCCCCGTATATACTGCGCTTCCGGCCGCGAAGCAGGAAAAGTGCCTCACCCTCGAGCCGCCACTGGAAGCTGTGCGCCCTTCTGCCGCCGTGCAGGCCCTCGAAGCCGGACCCACCGCGCCCCTTGACCAGCAGTTCGCCTGCTTCTTCCCGGACGGGGAGCTGGAGCCGGACATGGTGGTTGTCTACGACCGGGTGGACCACAATGCACCCTAGCTTTCATACACTCATCACAAGCACCACCCGCACTTATGAAGGGAAAATTATGAGGAATCTGACCAAGATCGGCGGAGCCGCGGCCATTGCCGCGGCCCTCACGCTGACGGCCTGCGGCGGTGGAGGCTCGCCCACCGGACCGGAAACCGCTAAGGGTCAGGGGGCAGGCAGCGACCTCTCCAAGCTCATCAGCATTAACGAAAAGCCTGCAGCCGATCTCCAGCAGGGCGGCAAGGTCACCCTGCCGCTTGGCAGCATCGGGCCGGACTTCAACGGGTTCTCCAACAACGGTAACAGCTCGGACAACTCCGCACTGATGGCCCCGATAAATCCAGTCGCGGTCACAGGTGGAGGCATTGGCGGCTGCTGGAAGGTCGACTTCGCGGGTAAGGTCACGCCCAACAAGGAATTCTGCGAGTCTGTGGACAGCAAAGTGGTCGACGGCAAGCAGACCATCACCATCAAGGTCAATGACAAGGCCACCTACAATGACGGCACGCCGATCGACGTCAGGGCTTTCCAGAACACCTGGAACGTCCTGAAGAGCCCCGACGCGGGCTACGACATCGTCAGCTCCGGTGCGTACCAGTTCGTTGAATCGGTGGAGGCCGGCAGCAGCAACAAGGAAGTCATCGTCAAGACCACCCAGCCGGTCTACCCCATTGACTCCCTCTTCTTCGGCCTGATCCACCCGGCCGTGAACACCCCCGAGATCTTCAACGAAGGTTTCAACGGCAATATGCACCCCGAGTGGATGGCCGGTCCCTTCAAGCTGAACCAGTACGATGCTGCCGCGAAGACGGTCAGCCTGGTACGCAACGACAAGTGGTGGGGCACTGAACCGATCCTGGAAAGCGTGGTCTTCCGCCAGTTGGAGACGAGCGCACAGGTCGCTGCTTTCAAGAACGGCGAAATCGACGGCATGTCGGCCAACACCATCTCCCTCTACAAGCAACTCGACGGCACCAAGGACGCAGAGGTTCGCCGCGGCCAGCGCCTGTTTGCCGGCGGCATGAACATCAACGCCAAGAGGATCACCGACGTCGACGTGCGCAAGGCGATCTTTGCCGCGGTTGACCGCGAGGCTCTCCGCAAGGTGCGCTTCAACGGCCTGAACTGGGAAGAGCCCAGCTCCGGCTCCATGATGCTCCTGCCCTTCTCCGACTACTACCAGGACAACTACCCCGTGAAGGAAACCGGCCCGGACGCAGCCAAGAAGGTGCTCACTGATGCCGGCTACACACCCAACTCCGCGGGCATCATGGCGAAGGACGGCAAGCCTGCCGCCTTCAAGATCAGCAACTTCGGTGACGATCCCACCACCCTCGCCTTCACCCAGACCCTGCAGAAGCAGCTCCAGGCCGGCGGCATGGATGTTGGCATCGATCAGCGAGCATCTGCCGACTTCGGCAAAGTCCTGGGCTCACGCGAGTTCGACCTCAGCGTCTCGGGTTACACCGTGGGCCCCGACGCCACGGATGCCGTCAAGCAGTACTACGACTCCAAGACCGACCTGAACGGCTTGGGCGATGCCGAGCTGGACAAGAAGATCGCCGCCCTGGCCTCCATCGAGGACAACGCCGAGCGCAACAAGGCAGCAATGGACGTTGAAAAAGAGCACATGGCGAAGTACTTCTCCATGGGTGTGGTGATGAACGGCCCGCAGATCTCATTCGTTCGCACCGGCCTCGCCAACTACGGCCCGTCCCTCTTCCAGAGCCTGTCCCAGGTTCCGGACTGGACCACCCTCGGCTGGGTAAAGAAGTAGAACTCCCGCCCCATCGGACGCTCTCTCACGTGTTGCTGGTTTTTCCCGGACGCTCGCTCACCGTCGGGCCGTCGCCGGTCAACGACCCTTAAAGGGTGCGAGAGCGTACGTCCTAAACATGCAGGAAGTGAGAGAGCGTGCAGGTAGCGTTTACCCTATGACCTGGCCTGAACCTGAACGCACCATCCGGACGGCCGTCGTCGGTTATGGCCTCTCCGGAAGCGTTTTCCACGCGCCGTTCATCGCGGCGGACAGCCGCTACTCGCTGGAAGTCATCGCAACGTCCGACGCCGGCCGCCAGGCTGCCGCAACGGAGCGTTACCCGGGCATCAAAACCGTGCGCGACGGCGGTGCCGTCCTTGAGCTGGCTGGTGACCTTGACCTCGTGGTGCTGGGGACGCCGCCGGCCACCCATTTCCCGCTAGCCAAGGCTGCGCTGGAGGCCGGCCTGGACGTTGTGGTGGACAAGCCCTTCGCCGTCAGCAGCGCCCAGGGGCAGGACCTCATCGCGTTGGCTGAACAGCTGGGCCGGGTCCTTACGGTCTTCCACAACCGGCGTTGGGACGGGGATTTCCTGACCGTCCGCAAGGTTCTGAATGGCGGCGCGCTGGGCAACGTGACGCGCTTTGAATCCAGCTTTGAGCGCTGGACTCCCCAGATTTCTAAAGCCTGGAAAGCCAGCGCGACGGCGGCAGACGGCGGCGGTGTGCTGTTCGATCTCGGCACCCACCTGATCGACCAGGCCCTGCAGCTGTTCGGGCCCGCCACGGTGGTCCATTCTGAACTTCGAATCCGAAGGCCCGAGGAGAAGGCTGACGACGACGCGTTTGTGGTCCTGCGGCACGAGTCGGGCGTCCTCAGCCACCTGGCCATGAACAAGCTCTGCGCCCAGCAGGGTCCCCGGTTCCGCGTCCTCGGCTCCACCGGCGGTTTCACCAAGCACGGGATCGACCCGCAGGAACCGTACATCGTGGCCGGAGGCAGCCCGCTGGATTCAGATTACGGCGTTGAAGCCCCGGAATGGGCGGGTGTGCTGGGCCGCGACGGCCACCTGGACGCATTGCCCACCGAACGCGGCGCCTATCCGGAGTTCTACCGGCTGCTGGCGGACAAGATCCGCGCCGGCGGAACCACCTCCGTACTGCCGCTCCCGGTAGACCCAACAGCCGCCGTCGACGTCCTTAAACTCATAGAAGGAGCACGGGACCTGGCTTAAACTGAAGTTACGTTGGTCCTTTCCTCGTTTTCCTTCTGGATTCCGGGGGAAGGACCATTTTTGTACCGACATTTGTAGCCACTAAATTATTTTGAA
>NZ_JBEPPJ010000016.1:0-93011 GCF_040547265.1 Arthrobacter sp. UYCo732
AGCCCGCCCAACGCATCTCCCTGCCCCGCCGCAGCCTCAAAGACTGCCTCGCGGAAGAACTCCGCCGCCTCGACCCCGACGAAGTCTTCGGCGAAGTGATTACTATTGGACTGCCACGAACCAATCTAAGGAGCGTCCGACCCAGTGAGCGTTGAGCCCAGAGTTAGCATCCACCCTGATTCGTCCGTCCTGATGGCCGCCATCGCCGCGCGCCTGATTACCAAGCTCGTGGATGTGCAGGATAAACACGGTGAAGCCACGGTGGTCCTGACCGGCGGCACAGTGGGCATCGGTACGCTGAAGGCTGTGGCGGATTCACCGGCGGCGCCCGCCGTCGACTGGTCGAGGGTGAACTTCTGGTGGGGCGACGAGCGGTTCGTGGGGGCGGATGATCCCGACCGCAACACCAGGCAGGCGTTTGACGCACTGCTCGCCCACATCCCGGTTGATCCGGCCAGGATCAACCAGCCGGCGTCCTCGGACGACTTTGACACTCCCGAAGAAGCCGCCGAGGACTACGCCCGGCGGTTGCGGGAGGCAGCCGAGGCCGAGCACGCTGCAGACATGTCGGATGACCGGCCCGACGAACCGGGGCAACTGCCGCGGCTGGACGTGGTGCTGCTGGGCGTAGGACCCGATGCCCACGTGGCTTCCCTGTTCCCGGAACAGGGCGGAATCCGGGAAAAGGATCGGACCGTGGTGGGCGTGCGGAATTCCCCCAAGCCGCCCCCGCAGCGTATTTCCCTCACGCTGCCTGCCATAAACACTGCTGCCGAGGTATGGATGGTGGTGGCCGGCGAGGACAAAGCCGGTGCAGTCGGACTGGCGCTGGCGGGTGCCAGCCCCGTCCAGGTGCCCGCCGCAGGGCCCCGCGGTACGTCACGCACGCTATGGCTTATCGACGAAAATGCTGCCTCACGCGTCCCGCAGCAGCTCGTCCGGGAGGACGCCGCCGGCGCGTAGTTTTTCCAGCGCTCCGGCCAGGACAGCTTCGGCGTCCTGGTCGGAGCGCCGCTCTTTAACATATTCAAGGTGGCTTTTGTAGCCCTCTTCGAACTGTTCGTCCCGCGCAGCTTCCTGGCCCTCACGGGACGCCGGACAGCCGCAACGCCGGCAGTCCCAGTGGACGGGAATCTGTGCTTCGGGTAACCGAAGGAACACGAGCTGGGTTTCATGTCCCTTGGCGCACCAATAAGAAACCCTGATCCGGGGTACCCGCTCGCCCGAAGCTGCCTCAGACTGGTTCTTGGGACCGGCACCTTCTGTCACACCCACCCGGGTGCCGCGGAATGCTGACGCACTATGCACCATCGGGACTCCTGGCTGCTTAAACAAAACTGTGGCTGTTGTAAGCCAACAGCCACAGTTTAGTTCGGAGATTCCCGTGGCGGCAGTGCCGGACCACGATCGGCTGGAAGAACCTAGGAGTCGCCCGACCCGCTGAACCGCATCAGCAGTCCCAGTGCGATGATCACGACACCCCAGGTGACGCCCAGAACTACGGTGAACCTGTTCAGGTTCCGCTCTGCGACACCCGAGGAACTCAGGCCCGAACTCATACCGCCGCCGAACATGTCCGACAGCCCGCCGCCCCGTCCCTTGTGAAGCAGGATGAGCAGCGTCAGCAGAAGGCTGGTGATGCCCAGGAGAATCTGCAGAATGACATGAAGAACGTCCACGACGGCCTTTCAGAAGATTGGAATGGCGGGAGCCTGGTGTTGCAGACGGACTAGTCCGTCAGCAGGTGACTCTCGAACCTGACAATATTAGCAAACTCGGCTGGATCGAGGCTGGCCCCGCCCACCAACACGCCGTCAACGTCCCGTTCGTTCAGGATCGCAGCAACGTTGTTGGCCTTGACTGAACCGCCGTAGAGCAGGCGGATCTTGGCCGCAACGTCGTCCCCGAAAATGGTCGCCAGTTCGGCCCGGATGGCAGCGCACATTTCCTGGGCATCCCCGGGCCCCGCCACCTCACCGGTGCCGATGGCCCATACGGGCTCGTAGGCCACTACGAGTTCGGCCGCCTGCTCGGGGGTCAGGCCGGCGACGTTGGCGCGGAGCTGGGTCAGGGTGTGCTCCACGTGGGTGCCGGCCTGGCGGATTTCCAGCCCTTCACCTACGCACAGTACAGGCGTGACAGCATGCTTGTACGCCGCTTTGACCTTGGCGTTCAGGACGTCATCTGATTCGTTGTGGATGGTGCGGCGTTCGCTGTGGCCCACCAGCACGTACCGGCAGCCCAGCTTGTTCAGGAACTGGCCGGAGATGTCGCCGGTGTAGGCGCCGGAGTCGAACTGGGACAAGTCCTGGCCGCCATAAGCAACGTCGAGTTCGTCGCCCTGGACCAGGGTCTGCACACCGCGGAGGTCGGTGAAGGGCGGAAAGACTGCAACTTCCACCCGGCTGTAGTCGTGCTTGGCGTCGGACAGGGTCCAAGCGAGTTTCTGCAGCAGGGTGATGCCCTGGACGTGGTCCATGTTCATCTTCCAGTTGCCCGCAATGAGAGGCGTGCGGTCAAAAGCACCGTTCGTTGACGTAGTCATGTGTTCTCCAAAAGTCTTGATATGTGTGCGGCCGGCAGGGCACCCACGGGCACCCTGCCGGCCGGAGGACTTGGCAGTCCAGTTCCTAGCGGTCCAGGATGCTAAGTCCGGGCAGTTCCTTGCCTTCAAGATATTCCAGGCTGGCGCCGCCGCCGGTGGAAATATGACCGAACTGGTCATCCGCGAAGCCCAGGGTCCGGACTGCTGCCGCGGAGTCTCCGCCGCCCACGACTGTGAACGCCTCGGCTTCGGTCAGGGCCTTGGCTACTGCCCGGGTTCCGCCGGCGAAGGCCTCGAATTCGAAGACGCCCATGGGCCCGTTCCAAAACACCGTCTTGGCATCCTTGATCCGGTCCGCAAATGCGGCTGCCGAGTCCGGGCCGATGTCCAGGCCGATGCCCTGCGCGCCGAAGCTGCTTGACTCGATGCCGTCCGAGGGGACGGTTTCGTGGTCAGCGTCCGCAGCGAACTTGCTGGCCACCACAACGTCGGTTGGCACAACGAATTCCGTGCCGGCGTCCGCCGCGCGTTTAAGATAGTCCTGGACCACGGCGATCTGGTCCTCCTCGAGGAGGCTGCCGGCCACGCTGTGGCCTTCGGCTGCGAGGAACGTGAAGAGCATGCCGCCGCCCACCAGGATGGTGTCAGCTTTGCCGATCAGGTTGTCAATGACCGCCAGCTTGTCCGAAACCTTCGAGCCGCCGAGCACCACAACGTAAGGCCGCTGGGTATCAGCAGTCAGCTTCCGCAGGACCTCCACCTCAGTGTGTACCAGGTCGCCCTGGTAGGACGGCAGCCTGGAAGCGACGTCGTAGACGCTGGCGTGCTTGCGGTGCACGGCACCGAAGGCGTCATCAACGTAGGCGCCGTTGTCACCTGTCAGGGCCGCCAGCTCGTCAGCGAAGGCGCCGCGCTGGGCGTCGTCCTTGCTGGTTTCGCGGGCGTCGAAGCGGACGTTCTCCAGCACCAGCACCTGGCCGTCCGCCAGGGAGGCGGCGAGTTCCTTGGCAGAGCTGCCCACCGTGTCCCCGGCGAGGGTGACACTAAACGGAGCGAGCTCAGCAAGGCGGGCTACTGCGGGCTTGAGCGAGTACTTGTCTTCGGGAGCGCCCTTGGGGCGTCCTAGGTGGGCTGTTACCAGCACGCGGGCGCCGGCGTCCGTGAGCTTCGTCAGCACTGGCAGGGAGGCCTTGATACGGCCGTCGTCAGTCACTGCAGAGCCGTCGAGCGGCACATTGAGGTCACATCGAACCAGAATGTACCGCCCGCGGACACCTTCAGCGATCAGTTCGTTGAGGGTGTGGAATGTCATGTCTCTAACCCTAGCCCAGCTTGGCTGCAACAAGCTCCGTCAGGTCCACGAGGCGGTTGGAGTAGCCCCATTCGTTGTCATACCAGGACACAACCTTGACCTGGTTGCCAATGACCTTCGTCAGGCCCGAGTCAAAGATTGACGACGCAGGGTCTCCCACGATGTCGGAGGACACGATCGGAGCATCGGTGTAGGTGAGGATGCCCTGGAATTCGTCGGACTCGGAGGCCTTCTTCAGAGCTGCGTTGACTTCCTCGACGGTGGTCTCGCGGGCGACGGTGACCGTAAGGTCCGTGGCGGACCCGGTGGGGACGGGGACGCGGATGGCGTAGCCGTCAAGCTTGCCCTTGAGTTCGGGCAGGACCAGGCCGATTGCCTTGGCTGCACCGGTGGAGGTGGGGACCATGTTGATGGCCGCGGCGCGGGCGCGGCGGAGGTCGTTGTGCGGGCCGTCCTGCAGGTTCTGGTCTGCCGTGTAGGCGTGGATGGTGGTCATCAGGCCACGCTCGATGCCGAAGGTGTCGTTGATGACCTTGGCCAGGGGGCCGAGGCAGTTGGTGGTGCAGGATGCGTTGGAAATGATGTTGTGGGCTGCGTTGTCGTAGAGGCCGTCATTAACACCCATCACGATGGTGATGTCCTCATCCGAGGCCGGAGCGGAGATCAGGACCTTCTTGGCGCCGGCATCGATGTGCTTCTGCGCGGCAGCGGCCTTGGTGAAGAAGCCGGTGGACTCGATGACGATGTCTACACCGAGTTCGCCCCAGGGAAGGTTGGCAGGATCGCGCTCGGCGAGAACCTTGATGATATTGCCGTCGACGACAATGTTCCCGTCCTTGACCTCGACGGCTTCCTTCAGGCGGCCGCCCACGGAGTCGTACTTGAGCAGGTGGGCCAGAGCTTCGGGGCTGGTGAGGTCGTTGACTGCAACAATCTCAAGGTCTGCGCCCTGGGCGAGTGCTGCGCGGAAGTAGTTGCGGCCGATGCGGCCGAAGCCGTTGATACCAATACGGGTGGTCACTTTTTCAGTCTCCTTGGTGCTTGGTGAAGCACTACTAGTAAGCGGGCGTTGAAGCCAACTAACAGATCCCGCACGCCATTGAGCAGAGATGATTAACAGATCGGAGGGCGACCAGCCACGTTGCTGAAGGCTGACCGCCTTCCGTGATCCATCTTACGTTTAAGTAGGTCCGCCCCCGCAAGTGCGGGGGCGGACCTTCCACAATTCGGCCAAAATCCCGCCTAAATGTGAAGTTTGTTACAGGCGCGTGTTGCGCCGGTCACTATGGGAGGGTGATCAGACCCGTGGCGTTGGTGCGTGCGGCCTCGAAGCGCTTGGCGACGTCGGCCCAGTTGACGATGTTCCAGAATGCCTTGACGTAGTCAGCCTTGACGTTGACGTAGTCCAGGTAGAAGGCGTGCTCCCACATGTCGAGCATGAGCAGCGGGGTGGTGCCCAGCGCAACGTTGCCCTGCTGATCGTAAAGCTGCTCGATGACCAGGTTTCCGCCGATGGGCTCGTAGGCCAGGAAGCCCCAACCGGATCCCTGCAGGCCAAGGGCTGCTGCTGAGAACTGGGCACGGAAGGCGTCGAATGAGCCGAAGGCGTCATCGATGGCTGCGGCCAGTTCGCCCTCGGGCTTGTCGCCGCCGTCCGGGGACAGGTTGTTCCAGAACACCGAGTGGTTGATGTGGCCGCCGGTGTGGAACGCGAGGTCCTTGGAAAGGCGGTTGATGTTGGCGAAGTCGCCCTTGTCGCGTGCTTCGGCCAGCTGGGCCAGGGCGTTGTTGGCCCCTGCGACGTAAGCTGCATGGTGCTTGCTGTGGTGCAGCTCCATGATCCGCGCCGAAATGTGCGGCTCAAGCGCCGCGTAGTCGTAGCTGAGTTCTGGCAGTACGTACTCGGTCACAAAATCCTCCAATGTCGTGGACGGTCTGTCCGGGGTGTAGCTCTCGGATTGTGCATCCGGATGACTGGCATCCGGAAGATGGGGGTGGACGCTCTGATTCTATGGGGCCTTTACTCGTCCAGCATTTCAGGCGTCACATTTGCATCTGTGCCAGGGATGCCGAGGTCAATGGCACGTTTGTCCGCCATGGCAAGCAACCGGCGGATGCGGCCGGCAATGGCGTCCTTGGTCATCACCGGCTCGGCCAGGCGCCCCAGCTCATCCAGGCTGGCCTGTTTGTGGGCCACCCGGAGTTCGCCGGCATATTTGAGGTGGTCCGGGACGTCATCACCCAGGATCTCCAGGGCCCGGTCCACCCTGGCCCCGGCCGCCACCGCCGCCTGTGCGGAACGCCGCAGGTTGGCGTCGTCGAAATTGGCCAGCCGGTTGGCGGTGGCGCGGACCTCCTTGCGCATCCGGCGTTCCTCCCAGACCATCAGTGCATCGTGGGCTCCCATGCGGGTCAGGAGGGCTGCGATGGTGTCGCCATCACGGATTACTACCCGGTCCACTCCCCTGACCTCGCGGGCCTTGGCCTGGATGCCGATGCGGCGGGCCGCCCCCACCAGGGCCAACGCGGATTCGGGGCCGGGGCAGGTGACCTCCATGGCGGACGAACGGCCCGGCTCGGTGAGCGAACCGTGGGCGAGGAAAGCACCGCGCCACACTGCCTCGGCATCAGCGGCAGAACCGTTGACAACCGCAGAGGGCAGGCCGCGCACCGGACGCCCGCGGCCGTCCAGGAGGCCGGTTTGCCGGGCCAAAGATTCGCCGTCGCGGACCACCCGCACCACATAGCGGCTGCCCCGTCGCAGTCCGCCGGCGGAGACCACAATGATTTCGCTCTGGTGGCCATACACCTCCGCGATGGCCGCGCGCAGGCGGCGCGCGGTGGATGCGAGGTCGACTTCCGCCTCGATCACGATCCGGCCAGAGATGATGTGCAGGCCGCCGGCGAATCGAAGTATCGCCGAAACCTCAGCCTTGCGTACTGATGATTTTTTGATGTCCAGACGGGACAGTTCTTCCTTGACCGATGATGTCAGTGCCATGGCACCTTCCTAACTGTTCCCAAAAATGTCGTGGTACGCCGCTGCCAGACGTAGGGGGTCATGGACGGGTCGGCGTCCCGACGCCCTTACTTTACCCAAGACAACCTCGGCACCGATCATCCCCGCGGCTTTCTCGAACTCCTGCCGGTCCGGCACCGACGCGGGATCGGCCAGGATGACGTCGACGCTGAAGTCCGGCGCGTATCGGCGCAGGGCGTGAAGATGGTCAGCCGCCGACATGCCCGTAGTCTCCTTGGTATCGGTGGCCAGGTTCATGGTGAGGCAGCGTTTCGCGGCCGTTGCGCTGAGGGCGTCGCGCATTTCGGGCAGCAACAGGTGCGGGAGCACGGACGTATACCATGACCCCGGCCCCAGGATGATCCAGTCGGCCAGTTCGATGGCGGTCAGCGCCTCAGTACACGCGGGTGCATGCTCGGGCAGGAGCCGGACCTGTTCCAGGCAGCCGGCTACGGCGCAGCGCGCCTGCCCGCTCACGGTCTGCAGCACGGATTTGCCGTTGGCCGCGGTAACGCGGATGTCACCTTCGATGGTGAGGGGAACAGTGGACATCGGCAACACCTGCCCCCGCGCCCCAAGAAGTGCGCCGGCCCACGTGAGCCCGGCGACGGCGTCGCCAAGGAGTTCCCAGAGGGTGACGATGAGCAGGTTGCCGGTGGCGTGGTCGTCCAGGGAGCCGCCGCGGCCTTTGCCGGGCTGGAAGCGGTGCTGCATGACGTCGCGCCATGTGCGGCCCCAGTCGGTGTCGTCGCACAGGGCGGAGAGCGCCATGCGGAGGTCTCCGGGAGGGAGGACGCCGTACTCTTCGCGCAACCGCCCGGATGACCCGCCGTCGTCCGCCACAGTGACAATGGCAGTCAGCTCAGTGGTGAGCAGCCGCAGGGCCGACAGGGACGCGGAGAGTCCGTGGCCGCCGCCGAGTGCCACAACGTTGGGGCCCTTGTCCTGCTGGCCGGCAGCCGTTCCGCTGGAAAGCGGCACTAACGGCATCGGCCCGGTAAGCATCCCCATTATTCGCGGCCCAGATCCCGGTGGGTTGTGGTGACAGTCACCCGGGGATACTGCGCCAGTTTCTTGGAAAGCTCGACGGCGACCGCTACTGATCGGTGCTTGCCGCCGGTGCAGCCCACGGCGATGGTGGCGTAATGCTTGTTTTCGCGCCGGTACCCGTCCAAGACCGGTTCCAGAGCCAGCACGTAACGGTCCACGAAGTTCTTCACGCCTTCGGCCTCGAGGACATAATCGCTGACGTCCTGGTCCAGGCCTGTGTGGGGGCGCAACTGCGGGACCCAGTGCGGGTTGGGGATGAAACGGACATCGGCTACGTAGTTGGAGTCAACCGGCAGACCGTACTTGAAGCCGAAGCTCATGACGTTCAGCCGGAGGGCCACCGGGCCGGTCTCGGTGAAGAGTTCAGTGATGGCCGTTGCCAGGCCATGGACGTTGTAGTCAGAGGTATCGAGTACGAGGTCCGAGCTGTCCCGGAGCTCCTTCAGTACCTCGCGCTCGGCTGCTATGCCGTCCAGGATCCGGCCGCCCTCCTGGAGCGGATGGGGCCTGCGGCCCTGCTCGAAGCGGCGGACCAGGACGTCGTCGTTGGCGTCCAGGAACAGCACCCGGAACGTGACACCACTGGCTGCCAGGGCGCCGAGGGTGGCCCGCATGTCGGAAAAGAGGCCTTTGCTGCGCACATCCATCACCACGGCCAGCCGGGGAATGGACTGCGGCGCATGCGAGACCAGTTCAGCAAGGGTTCCGAGCATCTGCGGCGGCAGGTTTTCCACGACGTACCAGCCGTGGTCCTCCAGCGCGTCAGCGGCAGTGCTGCGTCCCGCCCCTGACATACCGGTGACCACCAGCAGCTCCGCTTCGAGGGGCTTGACCGGCGTCATGCCGTCCTGCCCCGTCCCGGATTCCGCCGTTGATTCTGCCATTCGTTCCGCCCCATTCCTGTCCTGATCCGGCAGGCAACCGCGTCGGCGGAAACCTGCGCTCCTTACCCTACCTAGGTTTCAATGATTTCGCCGGTGGCCATATTGACGGCCGGAACGGTGGCCCCGGCCCCTTCCTCGCCGCTGAAGTGGGCCACGATGGCACTGGCCAGGGAGGGACCGATACCCTTGGCGGCCGTGAGCTGCACGGCGGTTGCAGCCTTCACCCCCTTGATCGAGCCGAAGTGGGCCACCAGCGCCTTGCGCTTGGACTCCCCCAGCCCTGGCACTCCATCCAAGGCTGAGAGCGTCATGGCCTTGCCGCGCTTCTGCCGGTGGAAGGTGATGGCGAAGCGGTGTGCTTCGTCGCGGATCCGCTGCAGCAGGTAAAGGCCCTGGGACGTCCGCGGCAGGATCACCGGGAAGTCACTGTCCGGAAGCCAGACTTCCTCCAGTCGTTTGGCCAGGCCCACCACATACACGTCATCGATGCCGAGCTCCGCCAACGCCCGGGCCGCGGCATTCACCTGGGGCTGGCCGCCGTCGACCACCACCAGGTTCGGCGGGTACGCGAATTTTGCCTTCGGCGTGGCAGTGGTGGTGTCAAGCACCGCAGCATCGGCTGCCGCGTCAAGTGCGGCCTGGTGCCCGGCCAGTGCGGCTGCTTCCACCTGGGCCGACTTGTCCTGCAGGTAATAGCGGAACCGCCGCGTCAGGACATCGTGCATGGCAGCGGTATCGTCTGCCGCAGCCGCCCCGGTAACGGAAAACTTCCGGTAATCGGATTTCTTAGGCAGCCCATCCTCCACCACCACCATGGATGCCACCACGTTGGTGCCTTGGACATGGGAGACGTCAAAGCACTCAATCCGCAGGAGCGGCACCGGCAGGTCCAAAGCCTCCTGCAGCTCCTGGAGGGCCTGCGAACGCACCGTCAGGTCTCCGGCGCGGCGGGTTTTGTGCAGTTTTAACGCGTGTTCGGCGTTCTCCCGCACGGTGGACATCAGCGCCGCCTTGTCGCCGCGCTGCGGCACCCTGATATCCACCTTGGCTCCCCGAAGGCCGCCGAGCCATTCCGTCAGCTCCGCCTCGTTGCTGGGTACCACCGGCACCAGGACTTCGCGGGGCAGCCTGCCGTGGCTGTCGCCGTCCTCGCCGTAGACCTGCTGCAGCAGGTGCTCCACCAGGTCCGGTGTGGTGGAGTCTTCCACCTTTTCCACCACCCAGCCGCGCTGGCCGCGGACCCGGCCGCCCCTGACGTGGAAGACCTGGACCGCGGCCTCCAGTTCATCTTCGTGCAGGGCGAAAACATCGGCGTCGGTATCTTCGGCGAGTACCACTGCGTTGCGTTCGAAGACCTTCCGCAGTGCCGAGATGTCATCTCGGAGCCGTGCCGCGCGCTCGTAGTCGAGGGTGGCCACTGCTTCGGCCATCTGCTTTTCGAGTTTGGAGATGAAGCGTTTGGCTTCGCCGCCCATAAAGGCACAGAAGTCCTCAGCCAGGGCGCGGTGCTCTTCCGGTGTCACGCGGCCCACGCAGGGCGCGGAGCATTTGTCGATGTAGCCCAGGAGGCAGGGGCGGCCGCTGGCCTGGGCCCGCTTAAGTACGCCGGCGCTGCAGCTGCGTACCGGGAACACCCGCAGGAGTGTGTCCATGGTTTCCCTGATGGCTCCGGCGGTGTACGGACCGAAGTACCGCGTGCCTTTACGGCGGTCCCCCCGCATGACCTGGACCCTGGGGAGTTTCTCGCTCATGGTCAGGGCCAGGTAGGGGTAGGTCTTGTCGTCCCGGAAAACCACGTTGAAGCGGGGCTTGAATTCCTTGATCCAGGTGTATTCAAGCTGCAGGGACTCCAGCTCACTGCCCACCACGGTCCACTCCACACTGCTGGCCGTGTGGACCATGGCGTGGGTTTTCGGCAGTAGCCCCGCCGGGTTGGCAAAATAGGAATTCAGGCGGGACCGGAGGCTTTTGGCTTTGCCGACGTAAATGACCCGGCCGTGAGGATCGCGGAACCGGTACACCCCCGGATTGGTGGGAATTTCACCCGTCCGGGGCCTGTAAGTTGTTGGATCTGCCACTACTTCAGTCTACTAACGCTTAGTCCGTGGCCTTGCTCTGGTTGTAGCTGGTGGAGCGTTCCTGGCCGCTGAGTTCAGCGATGGCGTCCATGATCCGGTCCGTCACCTGCCGGCGGGCCGGCAGCGAATGATCCGGACCGGTCTTGTCGAAGTACAGGGGCTCCCCCACCTTCATGGTGAAGCGATGCGGCCTGAAGCCCTTCTCACCGGCCGGCTGCAGGTTCTCCGTCCCGATCAGTCCAACGGGGATCACGGGAGCTCCGGTTGCCAGGGCAAGCCAGCCTACGCCGGTGCGGCCGCGGTAGAGAATGCCGTCCCGTGATCGTGTGCCTTCAGGGTAGATGCCGATGCCTTTGCCCGCCTCCAGGATGTCCAGGAGGGTCCTGAGGGCCTGGACGCTTGCCGCCTGCTCGCCCCGTTCAACCGGAATGGAACCGACAGACTCGAAAAACGATTTCATGACCTTTCCCTTGACGCCGCCGGTGGTGAAGTACTCCGCTTTGGCGAAGAAGGCCACCGGCCTGGGCATCAGGGCCTGGACAATGACGCTGTCAAAGAAGGAGAGATGGTTCGGCGCAACGATGAACGGACCGTCTTTGGGCACGTTCTCGAGGCCGATGACGGTGGGCCGGCAGGTGCCCGAAACGAGGCCGCGAAATGTCCAGCGGACAGCCTCAAACAGCTCCATCGTTGCGCACCTCGCTCATCGCGGCGGTGTGAAGGCCCTCAAGCCGTTCGATCGCAGCGATCATGCCGGTGGTGGTCTCCACCACGGTGACGGCCCCGGCGAGCTCGAGTTCGCCGTCGGGCGCGAAGCCCCAGCCGACGCCAATGCAGTCGAGCCCGTTGGCGATGGCGCCGGCCACATCCTGGGCGCGGTCGCCCACCATTACAGCGTGCTGGGTGGACAGATCGGCCAAGGCAGCCGCGATGATGTCCGCTTTGCCGACCGGACCGTCAGTGGCGGATTCGTTGTCCGCGGATCCCCGGATTGACTGGAACAGGCCCGCAACGCCGTGGTGCTGGAGCACAATCTGCGCCAGCCCTTCGGGCTTCTGCGTGGCGACGGCGATAGGCCTGCCTGCCTTGACAAACCCCTCCAGCACCTCCCTGATGCCGGGGTACAGGCGGCTCTGGGCGATTCCAGTGGCCACGTAGTACTGCCGGTAGCGCCGGATGACGTCGGCCAACTTGTCCGCCGGGACCATGGCGACGCTGAGGAGGGAATCACTCAGTTTGGGGCCGATCATGGCGTTCAGCAGGTCGGCGTCAGGGACCGGGAGGCCTGAGGCCACCAGGGCGGATGCGATTCCGCCGGTAATTCCGCCTGCCGGGTCGACAAGAGTGCCGTCCAGGTCAAAGATCACGGGCACTGTTGTTTGAGTCACCGGCTTAGTTTCTCACGACACCGCACATGCCTGAAACTCGCATGCCCGACACGGCATACGTCGTCGCCGGCCAACCGCCTAAGACAATATTTCCGCGAGGAAAGAGGCAGTGTGGCCAGCAGTCGACTTCGCCACCTGCTCGGGCGTGCCCGTAGCCACGATCTGCCCCCCGCCGGAACCGCCGTCGGGTCCAAGATCCACGATCCAGTCGGCACTCTTGATGACGTCCAGGTTGTGTTCGATGGTGATCACCGTGTTTCCCTTGTCCACCAGCCCCTGCAGAACCATCAGCAGCTTGCGGATGTCCTCGAAGTGCAGCCCCGTGGTGGGTTCGTCAAGAACGTAGACGCTGCGCCCGTTGGAACGCTTTTGGAGTTCGGCGGCGAGCTTGACGCGCTGGGCTTCGCCGCCGGACAGCGTGGTAGCTGGTTGCCCCAGCCGCACATAGCCCAGGCCCACATCGACCAGCGTGTTGAGGTGCCGGGCGATGGGCGAGAAGGCAGCAAAGAACTCTGCGCCTTCCTCAATGGGCATGTTGAGGACATCGGCGATGGTCTTGCCCTTGTAGTGCACTTCCAGGGTCTCGCGGTTGTACCGTGCACCGTGGCAGACCTCGCAGGGAACGTATACGTCGGGCAGGAAGTTCATTTCGATCTTCAGCGTGCCGTCACCAGAGCAGGCTTCGCAGCGCCCGCCCTTGACGTTGAACG
Source organism: Arthrobacter sp. UYCo732 (assembly GCF_040547265.1). Classification (NCBI taxonomy): domain Bacteria; kingdom Bacillati; phylum Actinomycetota; class Actinomycetes; order Micrococcales; family Micrococcaceae; genus Arthrobacter; species Arthrobacter sp. UYCo732. Next base: position 12,987 of record NZ_JBEPPJ010000016.1, read on the forward strand.
AGAACCTTCCCGGCAGGTAGCCGCGGACCTTTGCCTCAGTGGTTTCGGCGAAGAGCTTGCGGATGTTGTCAAAGACGCCGGTGTACGTTGCCGGGTTGGACCGCGGGGTGCGCCCGATAGGGCTCTGGTCCACGTGGACCACCTTGTCCAGGTGCTCCAGGCCCATGATGCTCTTGTGGCGCCCGGCAACCTGCTTGGCCCCATTGAGCTTGTTGGCCAGCACCTTGTAGAGGATTTCGTTGACAAGGGTGGACTTGCCGGAGCCGCTGACGCCAGTGACTGCGGTGAAGAGACCCAGCGGGAAAGCCGCATCCACGTTGACAAGGTTGTTTTCGCGGGCGCCAATAACCTTCAGCTCGCGCTTCTTGTCGTACTTGCGCCGCTTCTTGGGGACGTCGATTTTCTTGCGGCCGGACAGGTAATCGCCGGTCAGCGAGTTGGTGTTCTCCAGAAGGTCCTTGTAGGAACCGGAATGCACCACCTGGCCGCCGTGCTCGCCGGCGCCGGGGCCAATGTCGACAATCCAGTCCGCCACCTGGATGGTGTCCTCGTCATGTTCGACCACAATGAGGGTGTTTCCCATGTCCCGGAGCCGGGTCAGGGTCTCAATCAGCCGCCGGTTGTCCCGCTGGTGCAGACCGATGGATGGCTCGTCGAGAACGTAAAGGACACCCACGAGGCCGGAACCGATCTGGGTGGCGAGCCGGATGCGCTGCGCTTCGCCGCCGGACAGGGTTGCAGAGGGCCGTTCGAGGTTCAGGTATTCGAGTCCGACGTCGAGCAGGAAGGTCAACCGGGCCTGGATCTCCTTGAGCACCTGGTGCGCGATCTGTGCTTCCCGGCTGGTCAGGACCAGGTTGTTCAGGAAATCCGCGCACGCCCTCATGGGCATGGCAGCTACGTCGGCAATGGACTTGCCGCTGATCAGGACAGATAAGGAGGCAGGGTTCAACCGGGCGCCGTTGCAGGCGGGGCAAGCGATCTGCCGCATGTATTCTTCGTAGCGGTCGCGGGCCCACTCGGAGTCGGTTTCGCCGTGCTTCCGGTGGACATACTGGATGGCGCCTTCGAAGCCGGTGCTGTACTTCCGCTCCCGTCCGAAACGGTTCTTGTACTGGACCACCACCTTGTGGTCCTTGCCATGCAGGACAGTCCGGCGGACGTCGTTGCCCAGCTTCTCCCACGGTGTGTCCATGGAGAAGCCGAGTTCCTTGGCCAGGCCGGCAAGCAGGCGGTTCCAATATTCGGTGGTGGCGGTACCGAGGGACCACGGCGCGATGGCTCCTTCGGCCAACGACAGCTCCGGGTTGGGGATGATCAATTCCTCGTCAACCTCCAGCCGGGTGCCGATGCCGCTGCAGGCGGCGCAGGCACCGAAGGGATTGTTGAAGGAGAACGATCGCGGCTCGATCTCGTCGATGGCCAGGGGATGTTCGTTGGGGCAGGCGAGGTTCTCTGAAAATGCCCGGAGCCTGCCAGGGGCGTCGGCTTCCAGCTCAACGAACTCGGCCAGCACGCGGCCCTCAGCGAGGCCCAGGGCTGTCTCCACGGAATCGGTGAGCCGCTGGCTGATGCCTTCCTTGACCACCAGCCGGTCCACCACAACTTCAATGGTGTGCTTGAACTGCTTGCCAAGTTTGGGGGGCTCGCTGAGCTGGATCAGTTCGCCGTCCACCCTGGCGCGGGAATAGCCCTTCGCAGTCAGTTCCTTGAAGAGTTCAACGAATTCGCCCTTGCGTGCCCGCACCACCGGCGCCAGGATCTGGAAACGCGTGCCGTCCTCAAGCTCAAGAAGTTGGTCCACAATCTGCTGGGGGGTCTGCCGGGCAACAAGCTCACCGCAGACAGGGCAGTGCGGCCGTCCGACGCGCGCCCACAGCAGGCGCATGTAGTCGTAGATTTCGGTGATGGTGCCCACCGTTGAGCGGGGGTTTTTGCTGGTGGACTTCTGGTCAATGGACACTGCCGGCGAGAGGCCCTCGATGAAGTCAACGTCCGGTTTGTCCACCTGGCCCAGGAACTGGCGGGCGTAAGCCGACAGGGACTCAACGTAGCGCCGCTGGCCCTCGGCAAAAATGGTGTCGAAGGCGAGGGAGGACTTTCCGGAACCAGACAGGCCGGTGAAAACGATCATGGCGTCACGGGGCAGATCCAGGTCCACGTTGCGCAGGTTATGCTCCCGCGCCCCCTTCACCACAAGGCGGGAAAGGTCAGGTCTGGCCGGGGTGGCTGGGGCCTGGGTGACGGTGACAGGAGCGGACGGGACTGCTGTTTCTTCAGCTACGGCTTTAGGCACCCACTAATGCTAATCGAAAACTTTTTCGAATATCCACGCGGGGCTGCTAGTGGGCGTCGTAGGCTGCGGCGAGCAGCTGGACTGCCTCAGCAAACGTGGCACCCTGGGCTCTGGCCTCAAGCGCGTACGCGTCGGCGGCAGCAGACAGGACGTCCGCCCGCTCATCACGCGCACAGATTACGGTGCCATTACGGCCTTTGGTGGCCACCACGCCGGCCGCCTCAAGCTCCTTATATGCCCGGGCCACGGTATGCGGAGCTACATCAAGGCGGTCCGCCAGCGCCCGGACGGCAGGCAGCTTGGTTCCCGGCGGCAGGTCACCGCTGTCCGCGAGCCGGATCACCTGCAGCCGCAGCTGCTCAAAAAGGGCCACCGTGCTGGCCTGGTTGGGCTTCCAGGTCCCGGGGAAGGATGCTCCTGCCGTCATCGTCCGGCATCCAGGTTTCCTGCCCGGCCCACCCGGCCGGCGAACTGCGCCTGGTAGAGCTGTGCGTAGCGGCCCTTGGCGGCCAGGAGGCCCCGGTGGGTTCCCTGCTCGGCGATGCGTCCGTGATCCATGACCAAGATTAGATCAGCGTCCCGGACTGTAGACAAACGGTGGGCTATGACAAAACTTGTTTTACCCCGCCGCAAACGTTCCATGGCGTGGCGGATCAGGACCTCGGTCCGTGAATCGACGGAACTGGTGGCCTCGTCCAGGATCAGCACGCTGCGGTCCGCGAGCCGCGCCCGTGCGATGGCGACCAACTGGCGTTGCCCCTCGCTGAGCGGCTCTCCGCGGTTGCCCAGCGTGGTGTCGTAGCCGGCGGGCAGCGACCGGATGAGATGGTCCAGGTGGCTCGCCTCCGCCGCCGCATGTATTTCAGCGTCAGTAGCTCCCGGCCGGCCATACTCGATGTTTTCGCGGATAGTTCCGGCGAACAGCCAGGCATCCTGGAGCACTACGCCAAAACTTTTGCGCAGGGCATCCCGGGGAATGGCGGCGATGTCAGTTCCGCCGATGGTGATCCGGCCGGCGTCGGGTTCGTAGAACCGCATGAGGAGGTTCACAATTGTGGTCTTACCAGCGCCGGTGTGGCCGACAATGGCTACCGTCCGGCCCGGCTCCACTGAAAAGGACAGTCCACGGATTACGGGAGCGTCCTGCGCGTAGCCGAACGTGACGTGGTCGAAAACGATTGGTCCGACCGGCCGCGCCCGGTGACCGGCGCCGTCCGGCTCAGCAGGAATTTCGTCGGCATCCAGGAGTTCGAAGACACGGCGTGCTGAGGCGGCGCAGGACTGTATGACGTTGAGCATGCCGCCGATCTGGCTCACAGGCTGCGTGAACAACCGGCTGAACTGGATGAAGGCCTGGATTCCGCCGATGGTCATGGCTCCGAGCGTGACCTGGTAAGCGCCCACCACTGCCACCGCGATGTAGTTGAGGTTGGCAATGAGGATCATCAGTGGCTGGACGAGGCCCGATGAATACTGTGCCCGTGCGGAGGCGCGCGCCAGGCGGTCGTTGCTCGCCCGGAAAACCGCCGCGGCCTGGTCCTGGTGGCCGAAGGCCTTGATGACCTCATGCCCGGTGATGAATTCCTCAACGTGGGCGTTTAGTTCGCCGGTTTCAGCCCATTGTCCGGCGAAGTGCGCTTGGGACTTCCGGGCCACCAGAACCGTTACCAAGGCGGACACCGGGACCGAGACGAGCGCAATCACGGCCAGGAGCGGCGAAATCCAGAGCATCATGGCCAGGGCGCCGAACAACATCAGAACGGACATGATCAGCTGCGTCAGGATCTGGCTGAGCGCTTGGGCGATGTTGTCGATGTCGTTGGTGACCCGGCTCAGGACGTCTCCCCTGGACTTTTCCTGGAAGTATGTGGTGGGGAGCCGCTGCAGCTTTTCCTCCACCGATTCCCTGAGGCCATACATCAGGCCGTGGACCGAGCCCGAGGTCAGCTTTCCCTGGATCCAGTTGAAGAGCGAGGCCCCCAAGTACATCAAGGCGACGGCGGCCAGCAGGATTCCCAGCCGCTGCGTCTCGAATACTCCGCTGGCGAACCCGTCGACCACAATATCCGTAGCTTTCCCCAGGTAATTCGGCGCGGTTACGTTCAAACCGGCAAAAACGCAGGTGGCTGCCACGGCACCAAGCATCCGCCACCTGAACGGGCGCAGCCGGCCGAGCAACCGGCGCGCCGGAGGCCAGACTGACTCCGCCGCACCCCTTGAGAGCGGTGCCGTCATGGCATGCGCTCCAGTGCCAATTGCGACTCGGCAATTTCCCGGTAGGTGGCAGAAGTCTCCAGCAGTTCGAGGTGGGTCCCCTCCGCGACCAGCCGGCCGTCGTCGAGCACCAAAATCCGGTCTGCTCCGGCAACGGTTGAGATGCGTTCCGCGACCAATACCACCACCGCACTGCCAAGGTCGCCCGCCAAAGCATCCCGGAGCCGGCTCTCCGTGGCGAAGTCGAGGGCGGAGAAGCTGTCATCAAAGAGGTAGATCGGAACCCGCCGCACAAGAGCTCGTGCGATGCAGATCCGCTGGCGTTGGCCGCCGGACAGATTCGTCCCGCCTTGCCCGACTTGGGTCGCGAGCCCCCGCGGCAGTTCGCGGACGAACCCCGCGGCCTGGGCCGTTTCCAGCGCCTCCCACAGCTGGCTGTCGCTGGCCCCCGGTTCGGCGATCCGCAGGTTTTCTTCGATGGTTCCGGTAAAGAGATGGGACCGCTGCGGAACCACAGCCATGGTCCGGCGGAGGACGTCCAGCGGAACGGAACGGATATTCCGCCCCGCGATGGTGATGGTTCCGGCCGAGGCATCAAGGAACCGGGGCAGCAGGCTGAGGAGCGTTGATTTGCCGCTGCCTGTTGATCCGACGACGGCGACGGTGGTGCCGGGAGTGACCGTGAAGCTGATGTTGTCCAGCACGCGGGTTTCGGCCCCTGGAAAGGCGAGGCTGACGTCGGCGAACGTCACGCTGCCCCCTTCCAGGCCCGATGGTTCGCCTGTCGTGTAGTCGTCCTGGCTGTCCTGGACAGAAGGCTGTGCCTTGAGTACCGCATTGAGCCGCTCTGCGCAGGCGGCGGCCCGCGGTGCCGTCATGAAGACGTACATGGCCATCATGATGGCCAGCAGAATCTGCATAATGTAGGCGATAAACGCCGTGAGGGCCCCGATCTTCATCTCCCCCGAATACACCCGGTGGCCGCCGAACCACACCACCGCCACCGATGACAGGTTCACCACGATCATGATCAATGGCAGCATCGCGGCAACCAACAGTGCAGACTGCAGGTTGTTCCCCGAAAGGCTCCTGTTCGCCCGGGCAAAACGGCGCGTTTCATGCGCCTGCCTGACGAACGCACGGATCACGTTGGCGCCGATAATCTGTTCCCGCAGTATTTCCCCGGTACGGTCCAGCAGGTCCTGGCCCTCCCGGTAGAGAGGTACGAGGCGCCGGACGATGAGGTACATGATGATCAGGAGTAGGGGAATGATGATGGTGACGATGCTTGAGAGCACGACGTCCTGCTGCCAGGCAAGGTAGGCACCTCCCGCCGCCATGACCGGCGCCGCAGCCAGCATGGTAAACACCAGGACCGCGAACGACTGGATCTGCTGGGTGTCATTGGTTGCCCTGGTGACGAGGCTTTGGGTACCAAAGCCAGCCACGTCCTGGAACGAAAGCGACTGGATCTTGGTAAATATCTCCTCCCGCAACTGGTGGCCAAGCGACATAGCCACCACGGCGCTGAGGTAGCCGGCACCAATGGCCGCCACCGCCTGGACCGCAGCCGCCAGAGCCATATCCGTGCCCAGCCGGAAGATCGCCGGAGTATTCCCGGCGACGATGCCGTCGTCGATGATGGCAGCGTTGATAGTGGGCAGCAGCAGGATGCCCACTGTCTGCACCAGCTGGAGGACGGCGATGGCAACAACTGAACCCTTGTGGCCAGCCAGCAGCCGGGTCAATAACGCGAAAAGCACAGCACCTCCAGGATCACTTGGGGAGGCCGACGAGGTTGCGGCTTGTGGCCGCCCCCAAAAAGCCGCTTCATCGTCGTAGCCAGCGCCATTATTCTTCTCCAGTAACATGACTACACGAATCGTGTAGAGAACATCAATCGAATGGAGTTTATGCGGTCAGCCGCTTTTGCGCTACGGCGAAGATCCGCCGGAATGGAAAAACCGTGCCATGGGGTGTCCCCGGGTAGGCCTCCCGCAGAGCGGCGGCGTACTCGGATTCGAAGGCCCGCCCCTCGTCGTCTGACAAAACAGCCAGCACGGGTCGCAATGCCGTGCCGCGCAACCAGTTCAGCACCGCATCCGCTCCGGGGAGGACCTGCTGGTAGCTGGTCTCCCAAGCGTCGGCAGTGCAGCCCGCGTCCAGCATGATGCGGAGGTAATCGGCGGACTCCCCCACTGATTCCCCACCGCGGAGTACGCCGTCCAGCTGGGGCGACCAACGTTCCGACCCGGCCAGGTCCCGCATCAGAACATGCGACGGCGCATTGAAGTTCCCCGGCACCTGCATGCCGAACCATGCCCCAGGCTTGAGTGCCGCCAACCAGTGGGCAAGCATCTCCCGGTGCCCGGGAACCCACTGAAGCGCGGCGTTGGTGACTACGACGTCCGTTTCGGCCGGGAGTGTCCAATCGGCGATATCGGCCAGCCCGAAACTTAGCCCGGAATGCCCGTCGGCCTGCGCCGCAGCTGTGGCCAGCATCTCGGCGGACGAATCGAGCCCCACCACCTTCGCCTGCGGCCACCGCTGGGCGAGGGTGGCTGTCAGGTTCCCGGGACCACAGCCAAGGTCAACCACCTGATGGGGGTGCGCGGCGTGGATCCGTCCCGTGAGGTCAAAAAAAGGCCGGTCACGGTAGTCACCGAACTGGACGTACTTCAGGGGATCCCACTTCACAGTTTTGCTCCGTGCTCTGGTCTGTCTGGCAGTATCGCGAGCCTAACCCTTAGCCGCCCGGATATCCGGCACCTGATGGGCACTAAGCTGGAAATCAATGAAACTCGTCGACCAGTTGCCCGCCATGCCCTCCTCAATTCCTGGTGCGGGCATCGACCCGGACGCCCTTTACGCCCAGTTCCTGGCGTGGACCGAAAGCAGGGGCCTGCAGCTGTACGCAGCCCAGGACGAGGCCATCATGGAGCTGGCAACCGGCGCCAACGTCATCCTGGCCACCCCCACGGGGTCAGGCAAGTCCCTGGTTGCCATCGCTGCGCATTTCCAGGCCATGGCCCGGGGGCAGCGGAGCTACTACACGGCGCCCATCAAGGCTTTGGTGTCCGAGAAGTTCTTCGCCCTGTGTGAGATCTTTGGCGCCGAAAACGTCGGCATGATCACCGGTGATTCGGGCGTTAACCAGGACGCGCCCATCATTTGCTGCACGGCCGAAATCCTCGCGAACATCGCCCTGCGTGAAGGCGAAGGCGCAGACCTTGGCTCGGTGGTTATGGACGAATTCCATTTCTACTCCGACCCTCAGCGCGGCTGGGCGTGGCAGGTCCCCCTGCTGGAGCTTCCGCAGGCCCAGTTCCTCCTGATGTCCGCAACGCTGGGTGATGTCAGCCGCTTCGAGGACGGAATCACCGAGCTCACCGGCCGCCCCACCACTACCGTCAGTTCCGCAGAGCGCCCCATTCCGCTGCATTACTACTACCACGAGACCCCGGTCCACGAAACGCTTGAGGAACTGCTTTCCACACGCCAGGTTCCCGTCTATGTTGTCCACTTCAGCCAGATCGAAGCCATCGACCGCGCGCAGACCCTGATGAGCATAAACGTCTGCACGCGTGAAGAAAAGGACAAGATCGCGGAGCTGATCGCCAATTTCCGCTTCGCCGCAGGGTTCGGCAAGACCCTCAACAGGCTGGTCCGGCACGGAATCGGCGTCCACCATGCCGGCATGCTGCCCAAGTACCGTCGGCTGGTGGAGCAGCTCGCCCAGGCGGGCCTGCTGAAGGTGATTTGCGGAACGGACACACTGGGAGTGGGCATCAACGTGCCCATCCGTACCGTCCTGCTCACGGCGCTGAGCAAGTACGACGGCGTGCGCACCCGGCTGCTTAACTCACGGGAGTTCCACCAGATCGCCGGCCGCGCCGGCCGGGCCGGGTATGACACCGCCGGGACAGTTGTGGTCCAGGCGCCGGAACACGTGACCGAGAACGTAAAGGCCATGGCCAAAGCCACCGCCAAGTTCGGCGATGACCAGAAGAAACTACGCCAGGTGGTCAGGAAAAAGCCTCCTGAGGGGTTCGTCTCTTGGGGTGAACCCACGTTCAAGCGCCTCGTCGAATCCGTGCCCGATCCCCTGAGCTCGAGTTTCGGCGTGACGCACTCGATGCTGATGAACCTGATGGAGCGTCCGGGCGACCCGTTCACGGCTGCCCGCCGGCTGCTGACCGAGAACCACGAGTCGCGGTCCTCGCAGCTGCAGCTTATGAAACGGGCCCTGGGAATTTACCGCGAACTCCTCGCCGCCGAGGTGGTGGAGCGCATTCCCGCCACAGAGCAGGGCGCGGACGGCAGGACTGTCCGGCTCACCGTCCACCTGCAGGCCAACTTTGCGCTGAACCAGCCGCTCTCGCCGTTTGCGCTGGCGGCGCTGGAGCTGCTTGACCCGGAGTCGCCGTCGTACGCCCTGGACGTGGTGTCCGTCATTGAGGCGACCCTCGAAAAGCCGCGGCAGATACTCTCCGCCCAGCAGAAAAAAGCCCGCGGGGAAGCCATCGCCGCGATGAAGGCAGACGGCATCGAGTACGACCAGCGGATGGCGATGCTGGAGGACGTAACGTACCCGCAGCCGCTCGCGGAGCTGCTGGGCGAAGCATTCGAGGTCTACCGCAAGGCGGCGCCCTGGGTGGGCGACTTTGAACTGGCGCCCAAGTCAGTGGTCCGGGACATGTACGAGCGTGCCATGAACTTCGGCGAGTTCGTCCAGTTCTACGGACTGGCCCGCTCTGAAGGCATCGTGCTGCGGTACCTGGCAGACTGCTTTAAAGCACTGCGCCAGACGGTGCCGCAGGACATGCTCCGGGAGGACCTTGAGGACCTCATCGCCTGGCTCGGCGAGCTGGTGCGGCAGGTGGACTCCAGCCTCCTGGACGAATGGGAGGAGCTGACGTCCGGCGCGGCACCCACGCCGCACGACGCCCCGCCTCCCCCGCCGCCGTCGCTGACGGCCAACATCCGGGCCTTCCGCGTGATGGTCCGCAACGAGATGTTCCGCCGGGTGGAGCTGTTCGCCGACGAAAATGCGGCAGCGCTGGGAGAGCTCGACGGCGGTGCGGGCTGGGATTCCGATCGTTGGGAAGACGTCCTGGACGACTACTTCGATGAACACAACGACATCGGCACCGGCCCCGACGCCCGCGGTCCAGGGCTCCTCATCATCACCGAAGATCCGGGGCTTTGGAAGGTCCGGCAGATCTTCGATGATCCGGCGCGCAACCATGACTGGGGGATCTCCGCCGAAGTGGATCTGGCGGCCTCGGACGAAACCGGCACGGCAGTTGTCCGGGTCACCGACGTCAACCGCCTCTAAGGGCCCCTGTAAACTCGAGCCATGAGTGTAATCCGCCCCGCCACCCGGCAAGACGTCCCCGCCATCCTGCAGATGATCCACGAACTGGCCATCTACGAGAAGGAACCTGAGGCCGTCCGCAACACCCCGGAGATGCTGGCTGAGGTCCTCTTTGACGATAATCCTCGGGTGTTTGCCACCATGGCGGAAAATGCCGTGGGCGAGGTCCAGGGGTTCGCGCTCTGGTTCCTGAACTACTCCACATGGGAAGGCGTCCATGGCCTCTACCTGGAGGACCTCTACGTCAGCCCGCACGCCCGCGGCGAAGGCCACGGCAAGGCGCTCCTGAAGCACCTGGCCGCCACCGCCGTCGAAAACGGCTACGCCCGGGTGGAATGGAGCGTTTTGGACTGGAACGAACCGTCCATCAACTTCTACCGGAGCCTCGGCGCCCGTCCCATGGACGGCTGGTCAACGTTCCGGCTGACCGGCGATGCGCTGGCGGCCTTTGGCGCTGACATCCCGGCAGCGGCCCGTGCCTGAGCAGGCGACATCCCTCGAAGCCGCCCGAACGCAACACCCTGTCCGGCATACGGTCAAGGCCCGCCACGAATTCCGGGGCATGCGGACGGCCGAGCACTACTTCACCGTGCCGCTGGACCACTTTGCCCCGGCGTCAGCCGGCAGCAGCACCGCGCCGGACACCATCACTGTGTTCGCCCGTGAATATGTCTCGTCAGATCACACCGAGGCTGAGGCCCAGGACCTCCCCTGGCTGCTGTACTTACAGGGCGGCCCGGGCGGCCGCGGCAACAGGCTGGCGACGCTGGGCGGCTGGAGCAAGGCAGCGGCCAGGGGCTTCCGGATCCTGATGCTGGACCAGCGCGGCACCGGCCTGTCCACCCCCATCGACCGGAACACCCTTCCGTCGCTGGGGACGGCGGAGGCACAGGCCGCCTACCTTGAACACTTCCGTGCGGATTCCATCGTGGCCGACGCGGAACTCGTCCGGTCAGCGCTCGGCTCCCGCCCGTGGAGCATCTACGGGCAAAGCTACGGCGGATTCTGCGCCCTGACTTACCTGTCCTTCGCCCCCGCAGGGGTGAAGGAAGCCCTCATCACCGGCGGTCTGGCGCCGCTCGCAGGTCATGCCGACGACGTCTACCGCGCCACCTTCGCCCGTGTCGCGGCACGCAATACCGAGTACTTCGCGTGGTATCCGGAGGACCGCCGGACGGTGGACCGGATCGCCAAGCACCTTCGGCAGACAGAAGAGTTCCTGCCCGACGGCGGCCGGCTCACTGTGGAACGGTTCCAGATGGTGGGCGCGTTCCTGGGCGGAAACACCCGGGTGGACGGCCTGCACTACCTGCTCGAAGACGCCTTCACCGGCACTCCGCAGGGGACCCGGCTCTCCGATGCCTTCCTGGCGCAGGTTCAGGGAATCGTGTCCCGCCTGGCCAACCCGCTGTATGCCCTGATGCACGAGTCGATCTACGGCCAGGGTCAGGCGAGCAACTGGGCTGCCTGGCGCGTCCTGGCCGAATACCCGGAGTTCCGTCCGGCGGCCGAGCCGCTGCTGTTGACCGGCGAGATGGTGTATCCGTGGTACTTCGAGCAGGATCCCGCGTTGAGACCGCTGCAGGGGGTAGCTCAGCTGCTCGCTGCCAAGACCGACTGGAAGCCGCTGTACGACGCTGTGCAGCTGGCCGCCAACAGCGTGCCCGTTGCCGCTGCCGTCTACCGGGACGACATCTACGTGGACCGCGATCTGTCCCTGGAAACGGCGGCTTCCGTCCGGGGACTCCAGGTCTGGGAGACTGCGGACTTCCATCATGACGGAATAGCCGACGACGGCGAGGCAATTTTTGGCCGTCTGCTGGGGATGGTGCGCTCTGCCGGCAGTTCAGCCGCCAACTGAGCCAGCGGATTCACTGCGCCGCCGTGCCACCAGGGCCACGAATGCAACGGTCAGTACGACGGCTCCCACGAGGGCTCCTGCCATGTTCAGCCCCAGGTAACCGGCCCAGCTGAGGATCAGCCCGGCGCTGGCTCCGCCAACCGCCCCGGCTGCGCCCATCAGCATGTCCGACACGCCCTGGACCACCACGCGGGACTCCTGGCCTACGCTCTCCGCCAGTAGGGTAGAGGCGGAAATCGTGGCCGCGGACCAGCCCATGCCCAGCAGGACCAGTCCCACAGCTACGGCTACGGTGGATGCCTGGCCAAATCCTGCGACGGCAACAGCGGCGAGCAGCGTGGAGAAGCCGATCATAATGGTCTCCGTCCGGCCTGCCTTGTCCGTCAGCCAGCCCATGACCGGTGACAGGGCGAACATGCCCGCGATATGCAGTGAAATAGTAAAACCGATGATCACCAGTACATCGCCGGAGGCAGCATGCCCGGCATGGGTGGCGCCGGGCCCGGCGACCAGCTCCTGCAGATGCAGCGGGGTCATGGACATCACCCCCACCATTACCGCATTCGCTCCGACGACGGCGGCTAACGCCAGGAGCGCCGGTTTAGACTGGCGGACCGCCCGCAGCCCGCGCACCAGCGTCCCCCCGCGCGCACTGCGGGGGGTCATGCCCTGATGAGCGACTGCGGTGGCCGGAGTCCCCTGATCGGCTCCGGCTGGCTGGCCGGCGAGGTCCCCCGCAGCCAGTCCCCCACCAGCCAGGTCCATGGCGGCGATCTCCCGGGCGAACAGAAGGGGGTCCGGCCTGAGGCCGGTGAAGATCAGCACGATGGCCAGCAGGAGACCGGCCGCGGAGATCACGAATGGTCCGGCAACGGGCGGCAGTCCGAGAGCCTGCCCTACGACCGTGCCGGGCTGAATCAGGTTGGGTCCCGCTACGGCGCCTACCGTCACAGCCCACACGACGGCGGACAATGCCCTGCCGCGGTGTTCGGCGTCCGCAAGGTCAACAGCGGCAAAGCGCGCCTGCAGGCTGGCCGCGGTGCCCACTCCGATGCCCAACGCCCCGAGCACCAGCAGCACGAATAAGCCGGAGACCACGGCCAGCACGATCAGCACCGTGCCCGCCAAGGCAGCGGAAAGCCCCGTGACCTGGCCGATCCGGCGGCCGCGGCGGTCTGCCAGCGACGCCAGTGGCAGGGCGGCCAGGGCGGCGCCCAAAGTCATGAGAGTGGCCACGGCCCCCGCCCAGACACCGGAACCTGAGAGCTCCACGGCCAGGATCGAACCGATGGATACGGTGGCTCCGGTTCCGATGCCACCGAAGATCTGGGCCACACTCAGCAGCACAATGGTGCGCCGCTGCACCTGGCGTACGCCGCTGTCCGTCATGAGGATGCGGGTCATGGTCCGAGCATAGTCCCCCGCTCCCGGAGGGGGAATTAAGCCCAGCAATCCCGGCCACTGCGGCCGGGATTGCTGGGACAAACAGGGTTTAGCGAACGCCTACTCGCTTTCGCTGAAGCTCTTCTTGGCGTCTTCCTCGAGGCGGGTGTCCAGGTGGGCCGTCTGTGCCTTGGAGCTCATGAGGCTGGCGATCACGGCGACGATGATGGTACCCACAATCACGGCCAGGGAGACGAAGGTCGGAATCTCCGGGGCCCATTCAATGTGGTTGCCACCGTTGATGAACGGCAGTTCGTTGACGTGCATGGCGTGCAGCACCAGCTTCACCCCGATGAACGCCAGGATGAAGGACAGCGCATGCTTCAAGTAGATGAGGCGGTTCATGAGGCCGCCCAGCAGGAAGTACAGCTGGCGCAGGCCCATGAGGGCGAACAGGTTGGCGGTGAACACGATGAACGGGCTCTGCGTCAGGCCGAAGATGGCTGGAATCGAGTCAACTGCGAAGAGGAGGTCCGTCAGGCCGATGGTGATGAACACGATCAGCATGGGCGTGAAGACCTTTTTGCCGTTCAGGGTGGTGCGCAGCTTGCCCTCATCGAACTTCTCCGACATGGGGATGATCTTGCGGATGCGAGCGATCAGCGGGTTTTCCTTGTCCTCTTCGTCCTCACCTTCATCCTGGGCCTGCTTCCACGCAGTCCAGAGCAGGAACGCGCCGAAGATGTAGAACACCCAGCTGAACTGCTCGATCACGATGGCGCCGAGCAGGATGAAGATGCCGCGCAGGATCAGCGCGATGATGATGCCCACCATGAGGACTTCCTGCTGATACTTCCGCGGTACGGAGAACCTGGCCATGATGATGATGAAGACAAACAGGTTGTCGATGCTCAGGCTGTATTCCGTCACCCAGCCGGCGACGAACTGGCCACCGAATTCAGGACCGGTGAAGGCAAACATGGCACCGGCGAACACCAGGGCGAGGGTCACGTAGAACGCCACCCACAAGCCGGCTTCCTTCATGGAAGGTTCGTGGGGGCGTCGGACAACCATCAGAAGGTCGAGGAGAATTATCAGGCCGAGGACGACAAGGGAGCCGACCTCGAACCACACGGGCAAATCGAGCACGGGGTAACCTTTCGCAGGGCACAGAGAAGTGGTGTAAGTCTCTCCGGCCAGCCTGCGCACTTGGTGCTGAATTGGCGACCCGCTACGCCCGGCCAGGCAACTGTGCCTGGCGTGTTGACGATCGTAGCGCTTGGGATACTCCCCTACGTGACATTAACTGTACAGCAGGCAGCTAAGCGTGCCCGGCCGCCTGCATCTGGCGGAGTTCCTTCTTGAGTTCGCCGACTTCGTCGCGGATCCTCGCGGCCACCTCGAACTGCAGCTCGGCGGCTGCGCCGTGCATCTGTTCGGTGAGCTGTTCGATAAGACCTACCAGGTCTTCCGCCGGCGCCGCCGCGAGGCCGTCCTTGCGCACCTGTGCTGCGCCCTTGGCCGCCGACTTGCCACGCTTGCCGCCCTTCGCCAGCCGGTTGTTGTTCAGCAGCTCCTGGGTGTCGGCATCTTCTTTGGCCAGCTGGTCGGTAATGTCAGCAATCTTCTTCCGCAACGGTTGCGGATCAATGCCCTTTTCCGTGTTGTAAGCCACCTGGATGGCTCGGCGCCGGTTGGTTTCATCGATGGCGTGGGCCATCGAATCTGTGATGCGGTCGGCATACATGTGAACCTGTCCCGAGACGTTCCGGGCCGCGCGGCCGATGGTCTGGATCAGCGAGGTGGAAGACCGCAGGAAGCCTTCCTTGTCCGCATCCAGGATGCTCACCAGTGAGACTTCGGGGAGGTCAAGGCCCTCGCGGAGCAGGTTAATGCCTACCAGGACATCAAAGACACCCATCCGGAGTTCACGGAGGAGTTCCACCCGGCGGAGGGTGTCGACGTCGGAATGCAGGTACTCCACCTTGATGCCGTGGCCCACGAGGTAGTCGGTGAGGTCCTCCGCCATCCGCTTGGTGAGCGTGGTGACCAGGACGCGTTCGTTCTTCGCTGACCGTGTCTTGATCTCACCCAGGAGGTCATCGATCTGGCCCTTGGTGGGCTTGACCACCACTTCGGGGTCGATCAGGCCGGTGGGCCGGATGATCTGCTGCACGAAGCCGTCGGCCTTGCCCAGTTCGTACTTGCCGGGCGTGGCCGACAGGTAGACGGTCTGGCCCGTGCGGTCGAGGAATTCGTCCCATTTGAGCGGGCGGTTGTCCATGGCCGACGGCAGGCGGAAGCCGAAGTCCACCAGGTTGCGCTTGCGGGACATATCTCCCTCGTACATGGCGCCGATCTGCGGCACGGTGACGTGGGATTCATCGATCACCAGCAGGAAGTCGTCCGGGAAGTAGTCAATGAGGCAGTGCGGGGCGGTCCCCCGTGCACGGCCGTCAATGTGCGACGAGTAGTTCTCGATGCCGTTGCAGAAGCCCATCTGCTGCATCATTTCAAGGTCGTAGGTGGTGCGCATCCGGAGCCGCTGGGCTTCCACCAGCTTGTTCTGGCTTTCCAGGACCTGCAGCCGTTCGGCCAGTTCGTCCTCGATCCGCTTGATGGCCCGGGCCATCCGCTCGGGGCCGGCCACATAGTGCGAGGCCGGGAAGACGTACATTTCCTCTTCGTCCCGGATCACCTCGCCGGTCAGCGGGTGGAGAGTATGGATGTTCTCAATCTCATCCCCAAAGAACTCGATCCGGATGGCAAGCTCCTCGTACATCGGGATGATTTCCACGGTGTCGCCGCGGACCCGGAACGTCCCGCGGTGAAAGTCCATGTCGTTTCTCGCATATTGCATGGAGACGAATTTCCGGAGCAGGTCATCGCGGTTCATCTCCGCCCCCTTGCGGAGCGTGACCATCCCGGCAATGTACTCTTCAGGGGTGCCCAGGCCGTAGATGCAGGACACCGTGGCGACGACGATGACGTCCCGCCTTGTCAGCAGGGCGTTGGTGGCGGAGTGGCGGAGCCTTTCGACTTCCTCGTTGATGGAGGAGTCCTTCTCTATGAAGGTGTCCGTCTGAGCCACGTACGCTTCGGGCTGGTAGTAGTCGTAGTAGGAGACGAAGTACTCCACCGCGTTGTTGGGCAGCAGCTCACGGAATTCGTTGGCGAGCTGGGCTGCCAGGGTCTTGTTCTGGACCATGACCAGGGTGGGCCGCTGGATCTGTTCTATCAGCCAGGCGGTAGTGGCGCTCTTGCCGGTGCCCGTGGCACCCAGCAGGACTACGTCTTTTTCGCCGTTCCTGATGCGCTCCGTCAGTTCGGCGATGGCAGCTGGCTGGTCACCGGCGGGCTGGAATTCACTAATGACCTCGAAGGGCGCGACTACACGGTTGATATCCTGCGCAAGGCTCATGCATCTAATCTACAACCGGGGACCGACAGTCCGGCCGGTATCCGTTACCGGCGAACAGTCCCGCCCACGGATGGCGGGATCAAGGGACGTACGACGGCGGCTGCCAGCCCGTGCGCGCCGCCCAGCCGTCCATGCGTGGCCAGGCGACGTCGGTGAACCATGGCTCTTTCGCTTCCGCATACGCCCGGGTGCCCCGGGTGCCGGCAAACTGTTCGGTCAAAGCGCGCTTATGGTCCGCATACAAGGTGGCGGCTTCCGGGTCCTTCCTGAGCCAGTCGCGGAACAGCAGCGCGTAGCGCCAACCGGCCGATCCGGCTGACCGGACGTGCACGTTCACATCACGGCCAGGGTCCGCGTTGGCGTGGAAGCGCTTCTGCCACTGCGTCGGGTCGGGGTCCGTCGGTTTCGGGGTGTCGAAGCCGGCGCCCGGCACCACTGGGAAGCCCGCGGCCGCTAACTGCAATGCAATCCTGTCCGCGGCATTAAGGTCCGCCACCGTGACCTGGAGGTCTATTACGTCTTTTGCTGCGAGGCCGGGCACTGCGGTGGACCCAATGTGGTCTACTGCCAGAACGTCACCAGGTACTGCGGCGCAGATCCGGGAGCCCAGCCGGGCGGCCTGCGCCGCCCAGTCCTCCCGCGGCGCCGACAAGACTGCGGTGCCTCCCCTGGCCGCTCTCACGCCACGCCGGATATTGTCCGCAAAAGGCACCAGCCGGCCAGCCCAGAGCCGGTTTACCTGCGCCAGCAGCGAGTCCATGGACCCGGAATTGTCCAGGACCACGTCCGCCGCGGCCAGCCGGTCGGCACGTGCGGCCTGCGCCGCCATGCGTGACGCCGCTTCCTCCCGCGTCATCCCGCGGTGGATGAGCATGCGGGCGATCCGGACGTCGTCGGGTGCGTCCACCACCAGCACCAGATGGAAGTTGCCGGCCTGCCCCGTCTCCACCAGCAACGGGATGTCCTGCACCACGACGGCGCCGTCCGGAGCCTGCGCGATGATCCCGGCCGCCGCTTCGCGGACCAGCGGATGCACAATGCCATTGAGCACAGCCAGCTGGGTGGGATTGCCAAACACCACCGCGCCCAGCCTGGCGCGATCCAGCCGGCCGCCGGCGTCAAGCACGTCCACCCCAAACGCTGCCACCACGCTGGCCAGTCCGGGCGTGCCGGGCTCAACTACCTCCCGCGCCAGTGCGTCGGCGTCCACCAGCACCGCACCGAGCTCCCTCAGGCGTGAAGCAACCACGGACTTCCCTGAGGCGATGCCGCCCGTCAAACCGATTTTCAGCACCCCACCAGCCTAGTCCGGCAATAGACTTGGGCGGTGCAAGAGCAAGAGAGCCGGGCCACGTCCTACACCACGCTCGCGGCAGGACCGGACTTCCGCCACGAGATGGAGATCAAACGGTCCAGGTTCATCACGGTGCTTCGCCGTGCCGACAGTGAGGAGACCGCACGAGATCTTGTGTCCGGTCTGCGGCGCGAGTTCCACGACGCACGCCACCACTGCTCGGCCTTCGTCATCGGGCCTGACCGGCACAGTCAGCGTTCCAATGACGACGGCGAACCCTCAGGCACCGCCGGCATTCCCATGCTGGAGGCGATCCTTAAACGGGAGGCCGTAGCAGGAGTGACGGACCTCAGCGACGTCAGCGCCGTCGTCGTACGCTATTTCGGCGGCATCCTGCTGGGCGCGGGTGGATTGGTGCGCGCTTATTCGGAATCGGTGTCCGCCGCCCTCGAACGCGCACCGCTGGTCCGGCGCCGCCGGCTGCGGATCTTTGAGGCGGCCGTTCCGCATGGCGCCGCCGGCCGGCTCGAAAATGACCTCCGCGCGGCCGGCTTTGTGATGGCGGAAACCAGCTACGGCGCACAGGAGACGGTCCTCCGCGTTGCCATCCCGGATGATCCTGCCGAGATCAGCGCTGCCTCGGACCGCGTCCTGTCCCTGACAGCCGGGAAGGCAGGGCTCAGGCCCGGAGCAACGGAGTGGGTCGATGTCGCAATCCCCTGAGATCACCCTCGCTGACGTGCACGAAACACTGCTGGGACCGCTCCTCGTACTGGCCATGAGTGACGCCGCCGCTGACGAAGTCACGCCGCCGCTTGGCAGCGTGCCGGGCTGGAACTCCGAACGCCTCAACTGGTTCCGCGCCTACCACCGGGCAGCCTCCTCCGGCCTGCGCGGGCCGGCCGGGGAGAAAAGCTGGGTGGTGCTGTGCGATGGAAGTCCGGCTGGTTCGGTCAGGCTGAAACTCACGGCGGACAACCGGACGGCGGAGACGGGCATCTGGCTGGCCCACAGCTTTCGGCGATGCGGCATCGGCACAGCGGCCATGGCATTGGTTTTGGCGGCGGCCCGCCGGGCCGGGCTGCGGGCGGTCACAGCCCAAACTACCGCCGGCAACTCTGCCGCCCAGCGCCTCCTCCGCGCTGCGGGTGCCGTCCTGACGCACGACGGCGACGGCGGGGTGAGTGCCGTCGTCGTGCTTTCAGCTGACTTCCAGTAAGCGCGCCGAAACGTACGGGTGAAGGCGATTATTGCCCCCAGGTGGGCCTGTTAACGCCAGAGGGCCCCTGCCTTCGCAGGGGCCCACTGGGTTGGCCCGGGAAGTTCCGGGCCGGTGGCAATTAGTTGCCGGTCAGCTTTTCGCGCAGAGCGGCGAGAGCCTCGTCGGATGCAAGCGTTCCTGCACCGGCGTTGGACTCGGCAGCGGGCTCCGAAGAGTAGCTGGTGGTGCCGGAATCGCTGTCACCCGACGTTGCAGCTGCAGCGTCGTCGGCAGCGTGCTGGGTAACCTGCTTCTTGTGGGCTTCCCAACGGGTCTGGGCGTCAGCGTACTGCTGCTCCCAGGCGGCGCGCTGGTTCTCGTAGCCTTCAAGCCACTCGTTGGACTCCGGATCGAAGCCCTCGGGGTACTTGTAGTTGCCCTCTTCGTCGTACTCGGCGGCCATGCCGTAGAGAGCCGGATCGAATTCGGTGCTGTCGGCGTCGACGCCCTCGTTGGCCTGCTTGAGGGACAGCGAGATGCGGCGGCGTTCCAGGTCGATGTCGATGACCTTGACGAACAGCTCGTCGCCAACGGAGACAACCTGCTCGGCCAGCTCCACGTGGCGGACTGCCAGCTCGGAGATGTGGACCAGGCCTTCGATGCCGTCTTCGACGCGGACAAACGCACCGAACGGAACCAGCTTGGTGACCTTACCCGGAACAACCTGGCCAAGGGCGTGGGTGCGGGCGAAGGTCTGCCACGGATCTTCCTGCGTAGCCTTGAGCGACAGGGAAACACGCTCGCGGTCCAGGTCCACCTCGAGAACCTCGACGGTGACTTCCTGGCCAACTTCGACAACCTCGGACGGGTGGTCGATGTGCTTCCAGGACAGCTCGGAAACGTGAACCAGGCCGTCTACGCCGCCCAGGTCCACGAAGGCACCGAAGTTGACGATGGAGGAAACAACGCCGGGACGGACCTGGCCCTTTTCCAGCTTGTTGAGGAACGTGGAGCGGACCTCGGACTGGGTCTGCTCGAGCCATGCACGGCGGGACAGCACAACGTTGTTGCGGTTCTTGTCCAGCTCGATGATCTTGGCTTCGATCTGCTGACCGATGTACGGAGCAAGGTCGCGCACACGGCGCATCTCGACGAGGGATGCGGGCAGGAAGCCGCGCAGACCGATGTCGAGGATAAGACCACCCTTGACAACCTCGATGACGGTACCGGTGACGACACCGTCTTCTTCCTTGACCTTCTCGATGTCGCCCCAGGCACGCTCGTACTGAGCACGCTTCTTGGAGAGGATCAGGCGGCCTTCTTTGTCTTCCTTGGTGAGCACCAGGGCTTCGACCTGATCGCCAACGGAGACAACGTCTCCGGGATCAACATCGTGCTTGATGGACAGCTCGCGGGAGGGGATGACACCTTCGGTCTTGTAACCGATGTCGAGCAGAACTTCATCGCGGTCGACCTTGACGACGGTACCTTCGACGAGGTCTCCGTCGTTGAAGTACTTGATGGTGGCGTCGACTGCTGCGAGGAAGTCCTCAGCGGTACCGATGTCGTTAATCGCGACTACGGGGGTACCGGGCTTCTCGGTGGAGGTGATGGTCATGTAGTAGGGGCTCCGTTGTGGATAGTATGTCGGTCAGGCAAACCGCCGCACGCGCGTTATGGAACGCACACGCAGGTGACGGCAGATCAAAGGGATCCGCCGGGCCATCCTGATTCTGTGGATTTTAGAGAACATGCACGTAGTACATGCCCGTTTAGTCTAGTCGCAGCGGCCAACAAGGGTCAAAGTCAGGGCAGTTCATAAAGGCAGGACCGCCCCCAGTTTTCCAAACGTTGCACCCTGCCCCAGGAGCCGGGGCAGGGCCTGGGCAAGCCCGGCGGCCGTGGCGCTGCCGGGCTTGTTGAAGTGGGCAATCACAATATCCCCGTTTCGCGCCTTGCCGACCTCGGCCGCCACGGTGGACGGTGCAAACGTGGCACCGCCGTCACCATTGATCGTGAAATTTACCGGCAAAAGACCCAGGCGGCGCGTAATGGCGGCCGCGACGTCGTCGAAGTACGCCGTTCCGGGCCGGAAGAACCCCGGAACATGGCCGATGATGTCCTGAAGGACAGCCTGGTTCCCCATGACCTCGTCATAGACCTGGCTTATGTCAGCTGTTCCTGCGATGCCATAGGCAGATTTCCCGCTGACGGACAATGGACGATGCAGGAATCCGTGGTTGGCGAGCTCAAAAAGGGGGTCGCGGGCCAACTCAGCCGTCAGTGCCGGGTTTTGCCTGGATCCACCGTTCGTTGAGGAACAAAGTGGCCGGCACATTGAGCTTCCGCAACGTCGTCAGCAGTTGCTGGTCGCACGCCGTGCCGCCCGGGCCTCCGCAGGCATCCAGCGTCAGCGCAATCTGCCCGGCAGCGGACCTGGTGACCACTCCTGTGACATGCAACCCCCACTCCTGTGGCTTCCGTGCACTGAATTCAGCGATGATCTGTTGCTTAGTGGGTGGCGCAGGACGGTGGGGCTCATCCGTAGGGGCTTCCGCCGGGGCCGTACGTGAGGGAGCGGGAGCGGCAGGATCCACCAGGAGCGTTGCCTCCGGTGTTGAGAGCTCTTCCTGTTGCCCCGCGTCGGCGGTTGCCATGCACCCCGAGAGTGCTACGGACGTCAAACCAGCCATTCCGAGCAGCAAGGACCGGCGGTCTGGCATTTCCGGCGCTTGGGTATTCGCCACAGATAGTCCTTTGATGACGCAGGGGCTCCTAGAAATGGGTCAGGCAGTGGGCGGCGCGCTCCACGGCGAACAACCCACGAGCCTGGAGCGACGCGCCATGCTTGCGTTCGCGGATCCGCCCAGCCGCCGTCAGTGTAACCGGACAGACCGCACCCAGATAAATTGATGACAGGGCGGAGACATCCAGTGTCAGGTCCGGATCCGCCCCCGTCTTAACTCGTTCGACGGCGGCCTCACCGCCACTGACTGCGAGGGTAAAGGTGCCAGCAGTCAGGCCAAGAGGGTCAATAACTTCTAGCACGAGCCGGCCATCCGCCGGGTAATGCCGCGCTTCCAACGCCTGGACCACGTCCAGGATGCGGAGCCACAGCATGTCCCTGCTGTCCGAGGAGTCGATGCAGCGGGGATCGGCCAATGCCCATGTGAGAGGGTCATCCAGCGGTGCTTCCTCCCAAGTGATGCGTTCGACGAGATCGATGGCGGCGAGGAACTGCCAGAGCTCCAGGTAGGCCTCGTGGGTGGCGGCTACGAGGTCCACCACATGCATGGTGTGAGGCTCGGTGTCCCAGCCCAGGAATTTGTAGGACACGTAGCCGTCCACGTCTCCGTCCGGACCGTAGTGCAGGGCCACTTTGATGGCGGGGTCATCCTTGCCGTCGCGGGCCAGGGAACCTGAAGCCAGTTGGCGGTACCAGTCCTGGCGGCCGATCGATCCCGGGGTCACGCGATGCACTCGGTCAAAAACTTCCAGCGCGATGTCCAGAAGCACTCTCGGGTCCGCAATGTCCACGCTGCCGATGGGCTGGTGGTTGAGCCGGAACCGGGCGGTGGTGTCCACCTTCACCGTACGTTCAAAGCTGGCCACACCGTAGCCGAAGCGTCCGTAGATAGACCCCTCCGATGCCGTCAGGGCTGCCATCGCCAGGCCGCCACCCTTGGCCAGTGCCAGGTCCTCGGACATCATGCGTCGGAGCAGGCCGCGGCGCCGGTGCGAGGTCCGCACTGTCACGGCGGTGACCAGCTGGGTTTCGAGCATCCGGCCGAAGCCGATGTTGAGTGTTTTGCGGAGGGTGCCGAAGGTGGCCACCGGCACGTCCGCGGGGAGGGACCCGGGCGCCACCTCCCGGGTCTGGTACGCGCCGGTGAGGACTCGCCGGTCGGCCCGGTAGGTCGCCAGGGACTGGGCCACATGATCCGCGGTGCGCGTAGATTCGTGGAAGCCGAACGCGACGGCCTTGACCCACCTTTCCGCTTCGGGATAGCCGGACTCGCCCTGGGCTGCCGCGTCGAAGCGCCGGATTTCGTAGTCATCTCGCAGTTTAGCCACAGGGCCGAGCCTAACCAATGACGCCGGGACCTGGCCAGCGACAACACGCACCCCGCGCCTGGCGGCTAGTGGCCGGCGCCGTACCAGCTGGGGCCGGCGCCGATCTGGACATCCAGCGGTACGCTGAGGTCCGCTGCGGAGCCCATCTGTTCAGTGACGATCCGCTCAACGGTTTCCCGTTCACCGGCGGCGACTTCAAGCACCAGTTCGTCGTGGACCTGCAGCAGCATGCGCGATTTGAGGCCCTGGGCCGCCAGTTCATCCTGCACCCCGAGCATTGCGCGCTTGATGATATCCGCGGCCGATCCCTGGATGGGCGAGTTCAACGCAATGCGTTCTGCGTTTTCGCGCAGCTGCCGGTCCGTGCTGGTGAGATCCGGGAGGTAGCGGCGGCGGCCTTCGATGGTGGCCGTGTAGCCATCGATCCGGGCCTGGTCGACTACGCCGCGAAGGTAGTCACGGACGGCACCGAACCGGTCGAAGTAGTCCTTCATCAGGGTACGCGCCTCATCCACCGAAATTTCCAGCTGCTTGGACAACCCAAAGGAGGTCAGACCGTAGGCGAGGCCGTAGGACATCGCCTTAACCTTCGAGCGCATGGCGCTGGTGACCTCGTCTATGGGTACGTGGAAGATGTTGGACCCCACAAACCGGTGCAGGTCCTCGCCGTCCTTGTAGGCCTGGATCAGGCCGGCGTCGCCCGACAGGTGCGCCATGATGCGCATTTCGATCTGCGAGTAGTCCGCAGACAGGAGGCACTCATAGCCGTCGCTGACCACAAAGACTCCGCGGACGCGCCGGCCTTCCTCGCTGCGGATGGGGATGTTCTGCAGGTTCGGGTTGTTGGAGGAGATCCGGCCCGTGGCCGCCACGTTCTGCGCATAGGTGGTGTGGATCCGGCCGTCCTCGGTGACGGACTTCTTCAGGGACTCGATCATCTGGCGCAGTTTGGCCGATTCGCGGTGTGCCATCAGCTGGACCAGGAATTCATGCCCGGTCTTCTCCAGCAGGTTCTTCAGTGAGGCGGCATCGGTGGTGTAGCCCGACTTGATCTTTTTGGTCTTCGGCAGCTGGAGTTCTTCGAAGAGCACCGTTTGCAGCTGTTTGGGCGAGCCCAGGTTGACCTCGTGGCCGATGGCGGCGAAGGCGAGCTCCTGGGCGTTGTCGATCACCTTGGACAAGTCAGCGAGCTGCTCGTCCATGCGCTGCATGTCGACGGCGATTCCCGCGGTTTCCATGACGGCAAGGACCCGGCTGACGGGCAGCTCAAGGGTGGTGAGGAGGTCAGCGGCCTTGCGCTCGGTCAGTTCGGTTTCGAAGTGGCGGCTGAGCGCCTGGACCACCGCAGCCGCCTGGACAAGGGCACCGGCTTTGGCGGCGTCATCGCCGTCGAACGCCAGTTCGAGCTGGCCCGCCTTGGACGTTGCGGACGAGATGGTGATGTTGAGGTGGTGCTGGGCCAATTCGGCGAGTTCATAAGTGCGGCGGTCCGGCTCGATCAGGTAACCCGAGATGGACGTGTCATCCACGACGCCTTCCAAGTCCAGGCCGCGGCTGGCGAGGGCCTTCAGTGAAGCCTTGTAGCCGTGCATGACCTTCGGGGCAGCTGTGTCCCGCAACCAGTCCGCCAGGACGTTTTCGGCGCCGGCATCCTGTGCCGCGAGGTCGATGTAAACGGCTGCATCGTCACGGACGATGGCCAGTGCGGCGGCGTCCTCGCCGATGCGGCCCGGCACCAGGTCGATGGCGACAGCTGAGCGCTGCCCGTCCCCGGCCGCTAGGAAAAGGCTGAGGTCTGCTGCCCCTGCAGGAGTCACGAAGTCAGGCGTGTCGAGGGTTTCCCGCTCCGCGGCGGGGGTGTCCTCTTCGCCGTACAGGGCGAAGAGGCGGGTGCGGATCGTCTTGAATTCCAGCTCGTCGAAGAGGTTCTCGAGTGCCGCCTGGTCCGGCCGGGGCTCATAGAGGTCGTCCAGGGTGACGGGAAGCTCCAGGTCCGTGTGGAGACGGTTCAACCGGCGGTTGCGTTTCACGCCTTCGACGTTCGCGCGGAGGGCATCGCCCACCTTCCCGCCGATTGCGTCCAGGTGCTCGAGCACGCCCTCGAGTCCGCCGTACAGGTTGATCCATTTTGCGGCGGTTTTAGGACCGACGCCGGGAACTCCCGGGAGGTTATCGGCTGTCTCCCCTACCAGGGCCGCCAGGTCCGAGTACTGGGCGGGGGTGACGAAGTACTTTTCCTGGATGGCGGCGGCGTCCATCCGGGGTATGTCACTGACACCCTTCTTGGGATACAGCACGAATACGTTATCGGTGATGAGCTGGAAAGCATCGCGGTCGCCGGAAACCAGCAGCACCTCAAAGCCCGCCTTGTCTCCCATGGCGGCGAGCGTGGCCAGGATGTCGTCCGCTTCGAAGCCGGGCAATTTGATGGTCTTGATGCCCCAGGCCTGCATCACTTTATCGATGAGGTCGATCTGGCCGCTCATCTCGCGGGGAGTTTCGTTGCGGCCGCCCTTGTACTCGCTGTACTCGGCCTTGCGGTGCGTGGTCTCATCCGAGACGTCGAAGGCCACCGCAATGTGGGTGGGCTTCTGCTCCTTGATCAGGTTGATCAGCATGGAGGTGAAACCGTGGATCGCGTTGGTGTGCTGGCCGTTGGCCGTGGAGAACTTGTCCGCCGGCAGGGCGAAGAAAGCACGGAAAGCCATGGAGTGCCCGTCGAGTACCAGCAGGCGTGGCTGGCCGGTGAGCGGGATGACGGGTGCTTCGGTGGCCGAAGCCCGGCCCCCGGCCGACGGCGGGACCGTGATGTCCTGCAGCGCGGCGTCTGCGTTGGGTACAGCGGTTTCAGACGGGAAGGGGGCCGGTTTGGTAGTTTCACTCACAGGTGCCAGCCTAGTTCCCATGATGGACAATTTCACGCCTGGGTCATTCACTGAGGAATTGATCACAGCAGGCATCCCGGAGCACCTCCACGACTGGCTCGGCCCGTTCGGCATCGGCGCCCTGGTGGTAAAGATGGGCATCCGCTTCCTGGAGATGAGCCCGGAACGGACGGTGGCCACCATGCCCGTGGAAGGCAACACCCAGGTGGCGGGCATCCTGCACGGCGGCGCCCACGTGGTCCTGGCTGAAACGCTGGGGTCCTTCGCCGCCGGGATGCACGCCGGAGCGGGCCGCCATGCCCTGGGCATCGAGGTCAGCGCGACGCACCACCGTGCGGTTGCGGCAGGCACCGTGACAGGTACCTGCACCGCGATCCATCTGGGACGGACGCTGACCACGCATGAGATCGTGATGACCGACGAAAAGGGCCTGCGCCTGTCCACGGCCCGCATCACCAACATGCTGCGGGACAACTCGCCGGCCGAGGCCGAGGCCTAGGCGCGCTGCGCGGACGTCAGCGGACCGCTTCAGCGGAGTTGACGTTGTAACGCAGCTCGACGATCCCGCGCCCCAGGGTGCGGGACGCCGTCAACTCCAGCGGCGGCGTCGGGCCTTCCAGCGGCAGCAGCCGCTTGCCGTCACCCAGCACTACCGGG
This sequence comes from Arthrobacter sp. UYCo732, assembly GCF_040547265.1. Classification (NCBI taxonomy): domain Bacteria; kingdom Bacillati; phylum Actinomycetota; class Actinomycetes; order Micrococcales; family Micrococcaceae; genus Arthrobacter; species Arthrobacter sp. UYCo732. The sequence continues at coordinate 39,650 of NZ_JBEPPJ010000016.1, forward strand.
ATGACCGAAAGGATGATTTCGTCGAGGCTGCCGGCGGCTGAGAACTGCGCTGCCAGGTTTCCGCCGCCCACCACCCACACGTTCTTCGTGCCGGCGTCGGCCATAAAGTCCGGGATGAATTCCTGCACCGGACCGCGGACGAACGTCACGTCCGAACCGGGCGGGGCAGCGTGCTCGTGGTGGGTGAAGATGTAGCAGGGCGTGGTGGGATACGGCCAGTTGCCGGGCTCGTGGTCCATCAGCCAGGCGAACGTTTCGCCGCCCATCACAATGCAGCCCACGCCCTCCATAAAGGACTCGTAGCTTTCCTTGCCACCCTCGAAACCGTCAAACTCAAACAACCAGGCGAGGTCGTCTTTGGCGGTGGCGATGAAGCCGTCGAGGGAGGCTGCGACAAAATACTGGAACCTGGGCATGGACCCAGCGTAGCCAGCGGCGGCTACGCGGAGAAGTACGGAATAATCAGGTAGAGCCCGAAGAGGACCGCCAGCCCGCAGAGGCCAAAGCAGACATAGGCGAGCGAACGCTTCAACCTGGGCGATGCCTGCTGGGCGTCGCCGGCAATGGCCGTAAGCCGCACGCCAAGCGAGTACAGGCCCACCACAGTCACGGCAGCGACGAGCGTGGCGCCTCCCACGGTCAGTAGTTCCAACCATTTCATCGCTGGGTATCCTTCGTGTTGCTGGCCCCGGTTGCTGCGTCTGCTGAGGCGTCTGCCGCGGCCTTCGCCCTGGCGCGGGCCCGGGCGAGGGCTTTCTTCTTGGCGAAGCGGACGGCCTGCCCGGCTTCCTCGACCTCCACAGCGTTGTGGTGGCCCACTGTGGCCTTGCGTGAGTAGGAGAACATCAACATCACTGCGGCAGTGCCCGCGACGGCGGCAATCACCACGCCCGCTACGCCCGTCTTCACCAGCAGCGCCGTCAGGGCCCCGACAATGCCGGCCGCAGGCAGGGTGAACAGCCAGCCCAAAGCGATTTTGCCCACCATGTTCCAGCGCACGGTGGTGCCCCTGCGGCCCATGCCGGAGCCGATCACAGAGCCTGAGGCGACCTGCGTGGTGGAGAGCGCAAAGCCCAGGTGGGAGGACGCCAGGATCGCCGCCGCCGTGCTGGTCTCGGCAGCGAAGCCCTGTGCCGGCTTGACCTCTGTCAGGCCGGATCCCATGGTCCGGATGATGCGCCAGCCGCCTGAATAGGTGCCGAGGGCGATAGCCAGGGCACAGGCGGCGATGACCCAGAGTTGCGGGCCGGAGCCCGGGGCCTGCGTGCCGGCAGAGATCAGCACCAGGGTGATGATGCCCATGGTCTTCTGGGCGTCATTGGTGCCGTGGGCCAGCGCCACCAGGCTGGAGGTGAACACCTGGCCGGTGCGGAAACCGCCGCGCTTCTGGGTGAGCTTGCTGCCCGTCTCGGGGTCGTGGCGGGCGGTTAATCCATAAGCGAGCCTGGTGCAGAGATAGGCCACGATCCCGGCAATGAGGGGGGCGAAGATGGCTGGCAGGATGACCTTTTGAAGCAGGGTCTCCAGATTCACGGAGCTGAAGCCGATCCCGGCGATGGCTGCGCCGATCAGTCCGCCGAACAGGGCATGGGAGGAGCTCGACGGCAGGCCCTTCAGCCACGTGATCATGTTCCACAGAATGGCACCCATCAGGCCGGCGAAAATGATCTCGGGAGTGATCAGGACGCCGTCGGAACCTTCCCGGATAATGCCGCCGGAGACGGTCTTGGCCACTTCCGTTGAAAGGAAGGCACCCACCAGGTTCAGGATTGCAGCGAGCGTCACCGCCGTCTTTGGCTTGATAGCACCAGTGGCGATGGGCGTGGCCATCGCGTTGGCAGTGTCATGAAAGCCGTTTGTGAAGTCGAAAAAGAGTGCCAGTGCGATGACCAGCACCACCATAAAGGTGATATCCACCTGTTGCCCAATCTGCAGAGTCGACGTTCAGCAGTTCCGTTGCCCCCACCTGCCCTGCACAGCATAATTCACGTGAAGTTCACGTGAAATGACCTGCGGCGTTAACAGAACCGGCTTGAAACCCTATCGATCGTACGCGCCTCCCGGATGAGGTCAAAACAGCGGCCCGGTGACAAAGGCCGTGACGGCAGCCAGCTCGGCAGGCGAGATTCCCCGGCGCGGATCGGGCGAGAGAACGAGGATCCGCGCGCCCAGAATTTCGGCCCACGCCTGGGCCTCCTGTTCGTACCGGAGCTGGTCGTCAATCCACACGATCCCGGCCGGGGTGGTAGTGGCCACGTCCTCCTGCAGGGCGGCAAGCTTCCACCAGCTCTCACCTGCACCTGCACCTGCACCGGCGGCCGTCAGCCAGGGCCACCGGCCGCCCGCAAAGCCGATGGCGGGGCAGAGGTATTGGGGAGCCATGTCCTCCCAGCTGGTCAGCCACACGCAGCGCAGGCCGGGCAGCCGGGCCAGCCCGTTCAGCCCGTCCACCAACTCCCCCGCGTAGGCCACTTCGAGCATGCCGGCGTTCGCGAGGCTCCAGTCGGAACCCCACGGCGTCCGGCCGGTCGCCCCGAAGGGGCACACCACGCCGTCGACATCCAAGTAAAGGTTGACGTTCCGCAAACGGGTTCTCCGTCAGGCCCGCAGACCCGGCTCGGCACTTAAATGAAGAAGGGGCTGCACGCATCAATGGTCGCATTGCGTGCAGCCCCTTCTCAAGGACTCGTGGCCGTCAGGCCGAACCCGCTAGACCCGGCGACCCAGTTCTCGATCGGGTCGCGGTCGTACATGGGCCAGCGGATGCCCGTGGCCAGGTTCTTCAACGCCTACTGAACGGCGGGGAACCAGTCCTTGCAGGCTGCTTCGAGCTCGTCGACGCCGCCGTACTGCTGTTCGCCGTGTTCGAAAGAGGCGGACTTGAAGACGGCCACGGTGTTGAGCAGCTCGCCTTTGCGCAGCGGGTACTGCACGAGGTGGCAGTCCGGTCCGAGCCAGATGATGACGTCTTCGAGGTCGGCCTTGGGGGTGTCTTCGGTGATCGGGACCGTGCCGCGGTAGGCGACGTTGGCCGAGGGAACCGGCTCATCGCTGGCCACGAGCGGACGCAGCGTGGACTTGAGTCCGTCAGCGCCGATGATGACATCAGCCTCGTAGTCCACGCCGGCGGCGGTGTGCGCCATGCCGCGCCCCGGTAAGGGGAACCTAGGAGGCAGGCGCCGCACCGTTGACGTTGACCAGCCAGGCGGTTCCGAACCGGTCCGTGCACATCCCGAAAATGTCTCCCCACGGTGCCGGTTCCAGCGGGACGGTCACAGTGCCGCCGTCGCCGGACAGCTTGTCCCAGTAACCGCGCAGTTCAGATTCGTCGTCGCCGCTGAGCGAGATCGAGATGGAACTTCCGGACGGGACTTCCATCCCATTGGGCGTGTCCGCCCCCATCAGGGCCAGGCCGTTGGCGTTGGTCAGCATGCCGTGCATGATCTTGTCTGCTTCGGCAGGATCTTCGCTGGCGTGGAACTCACCGAAGGTGCTGAGAGCCAGTTCCCCGCCGAAGACGGAGAGGTAGAACGTCAAGGCCTCCCGGGCGTTGTCCCGGAAGCCGAGATACGGGTTGAGGGTCGTAGGCATGGCGGGTTCTCCTTGAAGACTGAACGAAAGGGTCTTGGAACAGTCACTATCCTGCCGCAATTCCAGCCCGCTTCATAGGGTGTCCGGCGGCCGCACGGACAATCGCAGGCGGCGCCACGAACGGTCCTGGGTGAGGTGCCATGCCTGGCGCGGACCGTCCCACTCGCGGCCCGCATCTGCGAGCCACAATGTGCTGCCGGGGTCCCAGCCGGCAACGACTGTTGCCGTGTCGGGATCAACTCCGAGTGCGCGGCCAGCCGCGCTGAGGTAGCAGCGGACCGTCAGGGGTGCCGCATCCCAGCGGTCCGCAACGCGTTCCCAACCAGGGATCACCCAGCGTCCGTGCCGGCCGGTGGCGCGGAACCAGTCGTGCCGCCGGGATGCCGTGACCTCCAGCGGAAATTCCCGGCACAGGGATGTCCAGTCCTCCGGTGCCCGCACCTCCTGATCGCGTTCGTGCCGCGTCCACTGGGCAAGCGTGGCGTACCGGTGATGCACTAACCGGTGCCGGGCCGTAGGCTCGGGAGCATGGCCAGATACTTTGATGTTCATCCCCACGATCCCCAGCCCCGTGCCATAGCGCAAGCCGTCCGCATGGTGCTCGACGGCGGCCTGATCGCCTACCCCACGGACTCCTGCTACGCGCTGGGCGCGCAGATGGGCAACAAGGACGCGCTGGACCGGATCCGCACTATCCGCAAACTCAATGACAAGCACCATTTCACCCTGGTCTGCAAGGACTTCGCCCAGCTGGGCCAGTTCGTGAACATCGGCAACGACGTCTTCCGCAGCATCAAGGCCGTCACGCCCGGGAGTTATACCTTCATCCTGCCGGCCACCAAGGAAGTACCCCGCAGGCTGCTGCACCCTAAGAAGAAGACTGTCGGCGTCCGGATCCCGGACAACCGGGTGGTGCAGGCGCTGCTGGCCGAGCTCGGCGAACCAATACTGTCCAGCACCCTGCTGCTCCCTGACGAAGAGGATCCGCTGACCCAGGGATGGGAGATCAAAGAGCGGCTGGACCACGAAGTGGATGCCGTAATTGATGCGGGCGACTGCGGGTCCGAGCCCACCACGGTGGTGGACTTCTCCAGCGGCGTGGCTGAGGTGGTCCGGCGTGGCACCGGAGACCCGTCGCGCTTCGAGTAACCGGGCCTAGTCCTGCTTGCGGGCCCGGCTGGGCTGAACGCGGGGCGGTTCGCCCGGCATCTTCGGGTAGTCCGGCGGGAAGGGCAGCTCACCGAGCCCGGACGTAGTGTCGCGGTCCCACCAGCCCAGCAGTTTATCGATGGTGCCGGGGTTTGCGTTCATGCCTGCCCAGGGATCGCCCACCGTTTTCAGCCGGTCCGGGACGGTCAGGATGGTGAAGTCTTTCGGGCTGACGCTTTCCAGCTCCTCCCAGGTGATGGGGCAGGAGACGGGCGCGTGCGGAAGGGCGCGGGGACTGTACGCGCCGGCGATGGTCCGGTCGCGGTTGGCCTGGTTGAAGTCCAGGAACACCTTCGCGCCGCGTTCCTCTTTCCACCAGGCCGTGGTGACCTTGTCCGGCATGCGCCGTTCCATCTCGCGCGCCGCAGCGATCACCGCATGCCGCACATCCAGGAACTCATGGGTCGGCTTGATCGGTGCGTACACGTGAAGGCCGCGGTTCCCCGAGGTCTTGATGAAGCATTCCAGGCCTGCCTCCGCCAGCACTTCCTTCAGCGCCAGCGCGGCCGGAACGGCGTCGTCGAAGTCCGTCCCCGGCTGCGGGTCCAGGTCGATGCGGAGCTGGTCCGGGTTATCCGTGTTCTCCGCGCGCGAGGGCCAAGGGTGGAACACCACGGTGTTCATCTGCACGGCCCAGACCGCGGCGGCCGGCTCGTCCAAGACCAGCATGGGATGTGAGCGTGCGCTCGGAAACACCACCTTCACTGTCCGGATGAACTCCGGGGTTCCCTTGGGCGGGTTCTTGGAGAAGAACTGCTCACCGTCGACGTTGTCTGAGTACCGCTGCAGGGCCACGGGCCGGTCGCCGTTGGCTGCAAGGAATGCCTCCCCCACGTCAACCGTGTAGCGCGCCAGATCCAGCTTGGTCAGTCCCAATTCCGGCCACAGGATCCTGCTGGGACTGGAAATACGCATCTCCCGATCGCCCTTGGGTCCCCGGACGGTGATGGTGGTCTGTTCGCTCGCCATGGGGACAACCTACCCTGCACCGTCAGCCGCGTCAGCACCCGGCGCGCACGGCGCCTGTGATCCGGCATCATGGATCTATGCCCGCAGCTGAATCCCCTGTCATCATCCCGGTCGGCGACCTTGAGGTCTCCGGCGTTTATGCCCGCCCGGACCACCCCTTCGCGACGCTGGTGCTGGCGCACGGGGCAGGCGCAGGCATGGAGCACCCGTTCATGAGCGGTTTCACCCGCGGACTGAACGACGACGGCGTTGCCACCTTGCGCTTCAACTTCCCCTACCGTGAGGCGGGTCGGAAGTTCCCGGACCGGCCACCGGCGGCCATCGCCACCTGGCGTGCGGCCATGGAGGAAGGCGCACGCCAGAGACTGGCACACGGAGGCAGCGGGCCGGTCTGGGCAGCCGGCAAATCGTTTGGTGGCCGGATGGCGTCCATGGCCGTTGCGGAGGGAATGGAGGCCGCCGGACTCGTCTACCTCGGGTATCCGCTCCACCCACCGGGCAAACCTGAAAAGCTTCGGGACGGGCACCTCTACGGCCTCACGCTGCCCATGCTGTTCTTGCAGGGGTCCCGCGACACCTTCGCCACGCCGGAGTTGCTGGAAGGTGTGGTGTCCCGGATCGGCCCGTCAGCGGTGCTGGAGTGGATCCAGGGCGGGGACCATTCCTTTGCTGTGGCCGGGACCAAGAGGGACGCCGCGGAGATCGGCGCGTCGCTTGCCCCCGCCGTGGCGGAGTTCATGCGGACCCGCCTCTGACGCCGGACAACCAAGCACCTCCGGGTACCCCGGACCCGGCCGCTAGGATGCGTCTTCGTGCCACCAGCCTTCCCAAGCGGTGGCGCTCAATTGGCCGGTGGGGAAATCGGTCATCCCATTCCCGCCATGATGGGGGCGGCTATCCTCGCCCCGGCCGGAGTCAAGCAGGAGGTTCAGGCTACTCAAAAGCAACATTCGTACGTCCCTTCATGTTGTGTCTGGACCACGTTGTCCAAGTAGGAACGAGCCTAACGGCGTGGTGTTTCAGGGGGTCGACGCAACGTTTCGGCTGCGTATCGGACATCTCACCCCGGGCAACGGGGGAAAGTCAGCCACCAACATCACATCCTGGCTTTGGTCCGCGCGGTCGCCTGGGCAGTCCAGGGGTCCTCGGGCCACGGGTGCCTGGGATAGCGGCCCCGCATCTCGGCCCGCACCTGCGCATACGGACCGGACCAGAACGAGGCCAGGTCATCGGTCACAGCCAGCGGCCGCCTCGCCGGCGACAGCAGATGAAACAGGACCGGCACCCTGCCGTCCACCAGCCGCGGGGTCTCGGCCCAGCCGAAGCACTCCTGCAGCTTGACCGCCACAACCGGCCGCCCGCCGTCGTCCGCGCGTGCCCCTGCACTTTCCGGCACGGCGTCCGCCGGCACCGCGTTCTCCGGCTCTGCATACTCCAACACGTCGGGGTAGTCGATCCGCACCATTGACCCGCTCGGTACCTTCAGCGTTTCCGGTGCCAGTTCGGCCAGTCGGACCGCCGCCGGCCAGGGCAGCAACCTCCGCAAGGGATCGGTGAGGTCAATAGTGCTGGTGGCCGCCCCGCCGGACAGCTTCTCGAGCTCCGGACCCAACCACGCGTCCAGGTCCGCGAGGAGCGCCCGATCCGAAACGTCCGGCCAGGGCGCGCCCAGCTCTCGGTGCAGCAGGGCGAGCCGGCGGCGCAGCGCGTCTGCCGCCGTCGACCATCCGATGGTTCCAAGCCCCTCCGCCGACAGTGCGCGGGCGACGGCGGCGCGTCCGTCGGCGGGAGAGGGCCGGACGGGGGTGGAGGACAGGCTGATGGCGCCCAGCCGCCGTTCCCGGCGGGCCATGACCCGGCCGCGGCTGAACCCTGCTTGAACGGTATCGGTCAGCAACTGCGCGGCGGCTACCTGCGCGAGATCCGCCGTCAGCGGAGCGGCGGAGCGGATCACGGCGCCCGTTCCGGCCGCATCCATGCCGGCCGCGCGCGACACCTCCGCGACGGCCAGCCATTCGTACCCGGAGAGTGGGCTGCCCGCCGGCAGTCCCGCACGCGTTCCGGAGGACAGCAGATAGCGCGACTGACCTTCCCCCGGCACACGCCGCGCCACCCGGTCCGGGAACGCCAGCGCGACGACGACGCCCAGCGCCTCAGCGGCGGTCACGGGAGCAGTGATAACAGAAGGCCCGACGGCAGCGCCTTCCTTCCGCGCGATCGTTTCCAGCCGACGGACGTCCTCCGCCCAGCGCCGGGAAGCGGGCTCCTTACCGGCGCGCAGGGTGGCAAGAAGGACTGTGAGGTCGGCACCCGGGGCACGCTGGTCCCCCGCCACCAGGGCAACTGCTTCAGCGGCCCTGTGATGTCCCACGGCCGCGGCACCGTCCAGGAGCGCGCGGGCAAGCCGCGGATCAGCAGGGACCCTCGCCAGGGTCCTGCCCAGACTGGTGGCGTGCCCGTCACCCCCGACGGCGCCAAGCTCCTTCAGCACCTCGACGGCCTCAGCCATGGCCGCCACCGGTGGTGCATCCGGAAGCGCCAGCCCCTGGCCGCCGGGCGATCCCCAGCAGGCCAGGGTTAACGCCGCGCCGGTCAGATCCGCGACAGCGATCTCCGGGGTCACATGCGCCGGAGCGGCACCGAAGCTTCTTTGGTCGTAGCAGCGCACCACCTGTCCGGGCCCCTGCCGCGCGGCCCGGCCGGCACGCTGTTCCGCCGAGGCCCGCGAGCAGGACACTGTCACCAGCCCGGACATGCCGCGGTTGGCGTCCCGGCGCGGTTCACGGGTCAGTCCGGAATCGATAACCAGCCGCACGCCCGGCACTGTCAGGGAGGATTCCGCCAGATCCGTGGTCACGATAATCCGCGCCGGACTGCCGGGCCGGCGACCGGAAACGGTACGGTCCTGTTCGGCCGGGCTGACCTGCCCGTGAAGCTCCAGGACCTCTGTTCCGGAGACGGCCCGGCCGCGAAGCCGGGCTGCCACGTACCCCACTTCCCAGGCGCCAGGCACAAACACCAAGGCATCGGTGCCGCCATCCCGCGACAACGCACCAGAGTGGGACTCCGCTGCTGTATCTGCCACGTGGTCCAGGAACCCTCGCGCCACTCCACGGCCGTCGAGCCGGGCCGTGGCCGCTGGAACCCATTGAACCTCCAGGGGGTAGAGCGCTGACGGGCAGTCGACGACGGGAGCCGGGCCGCCGCCGTCGTCCCCTGTTCCTCCGATCAGGGCGGCGAAACGGGGTGCGTCCAGCGTGGCGGACATCGCCACGAGGGTGAAGTCTCCGCGGAGCTGGCGGACTTCGCTGAGCATGCCCAGCAGCAGATCGGTTTCGAGGCCGCGTTCGTGGACCTCGTCCACGATGACCGCACCGATGGTCTCCAGGCCCGGGTCAGCAAGGAGCCGGCGCAGCAGAATGCCGGGAGTGACGAACTCCACCAGCGTATCCGGGCCGGCCTGCCGCTCGCCGCGGACCGTGTACCCCACGCGGTTCCCTACCTGGCTGCCATCGAGGGCAGCCAGACGCCGGGCGGCTGCACGCGCGGCGACGCGCCGGGGCTGGGTGACCACCACGCGCGGTCCCCCCTGAACCGACGCGAGGTTGGCGAGCAGCGGCGGGACCAGTGTTGTTTTGCCGGTTCCGGGGGGCGCCTGCACTACGGCTGTCCCTGCTGTACCGCCCGCGCGCAGCACCGTGGCCAGTTCCGCGAGCGACGCCGCGAACGCCAGGCCGGTACTGATGGCCCCGAGGTCAAAGGCACCCGATACAAGCCGGACAGCAGGGGCGGCGTCGGGGCTGTTCGATGAAGTCACCCGTCCATTGTCGCCGCAATCCGGTGGGCTCCGTCAGGGCGCGTCCCGCCTGATAGGTCAGACTGGTAGTCAACCTTCACGAAAGCAGGACCCCTTGATACACCTCCAGCAGGATTCCGAAGGCTTCATCCGCATGAAGAAGCACTTTCCGGCCAGCACTCCCGTGACCATCATCTTCAGCGACGGCTCCAACGAGGAGTTCTCCGGCGGCAGGCTCAACGATATCTACGACGACGCACTCGCGGAGTACCGGGCGCAGAACCATCTCGATGCCAAAGGATTCTCGCGGGGCCCGGCGAAAAAAGTGCAGACTGGAATCGAGTTCGTTGCTGTTCGCCCGGGGATGGGGCAGTAACTTAAATTACCGCGACGGGGTGACCACCATCGCCGAGCCTCCGCCGCGCCGCACGGGTTCGGCTGCGGCGACCATGCGTCCGTTACGGTCGAACTCGATGGCCGTCGCGGCCCCTATCTCGGCCGCTGAGGTAAACGCGTCGCCGGCCTTCACCAGTTTATGGCCGTAGGGTGCCAGCGAGGCTCCGTAGGCCGTGATGAACTCCGGCTCGGCTGTGACAGTAGCGGTATTCCGCTGCGCGGCACGCGGAGCGGCGATCGCGTCACTGACGCTCATGCCGAGGTCCACCCGGTTGAGGATCGTCTGCAGGACGGTGGTGATGATGGTCGATCCGCCGGGTGACCCGAGGGCCAGGAACGGCTTTTCGTCCTCAAGGATGATGGTGGGCGACATCGACGAACGCGGGCGCTTGCCTGGTTCGACCCGGTTCGGGTCCTCCGGGTTCGTCGAATCGTAGGAGAAGTCTGTCAGCTCGTTGTTGAGGAGGAAGCCGCGGCCGGGTACCACCATGCCCGAACCGCCGGTCTGCTCGATGGTGAGCGTGTACTCCACCACGTTGCCCCACTTGTCTGCGACCGTCAGGTTCGTCGTCGAAATGTTTTCGGTGTCCGCTTCGTCGGCGGCCGCTGCAGGTGCAACCGGACACACGCCGTCGTACGACTCCACGTTCCCCGCAGCAACCGGCTTCCCAGCCGCCCGAGTCGGATTGATCGCGCAGGACCGTTCCTTGCCGAACAGTGGGTCGGTGAGCGCATCAGTGGGAACGTCAACAAATGCCGGGTCACCCAGATACTTGGCGCGGTCCGCAAAGGCGAGGGCGCTCGCTTCGAGGTAGTGGTGCAGCGCGGCCGGAGTCGAGACCTCAGACAGGTTGAACGGTTCCAGGATGTTCAGCGCCTCACCCACTGTGGTGCCGCCGCTGCTGGACGGTGCCATGCCGTAGACGTCGTAGCCCCGGTACTCAACATGTGTGGGGTCCTGGTCCAGTGTCCTGTAGGCGGCGAGATCCTCCGTGGTCAGGTAGCCGGGGAAGGCCGGGATGCTGGTATTGGGAGCGGTGGCCGGCGGCACCCAGGTGGGATCCCTCGGCGGAGCCTGCACGGTGGCCGCCATCTCCTCGGCCAGTTGGCCACCGTAGAAAGCGTCAATGCCCTTCTTCGCGATGAGTCGGTACGTGTCCGCGAGGTCGGGGTTGCGGAAGATGCTTCCGACGGCGGGCGCATCGCCACCGGGCAGGAAGAGTCTGCTTGTGGGGGTGAAGGCGGAGAACCGGACCTTGTTGTCGAGGGTCTGCTGGCGGAACGTATCATCCACAACAAAGCCGTCCTGGGCCACGTGGATGGCCGGATCGAGGACGGCATCGAGGTCCCGGGTACCCCACCGCTTCAGGGCCCGTTCCCACGTGGCGAGCGAGCCGGGGACTCCCACGGAGACACCGCTGGAGACGAGCTGCGCGAAGGGGTATGCCTTTTTGGTCGCCGGGTTGATGAACGCGTCGGTGGGCATCTTCGCCGGGGCCGTTTCACGGCCGTCGATGGTCTCCACCTCACCGGTCTTCGCATCGTAGAACACGAAGTAGCCGCCGCCGCCGATCCCGGCGCTGTAAGGCTCCGTCACGCCCAGGGTCGCGGCCGCGGCGACGGCGGCATCCGCTGCGTTGCCGCCGTCGCGCAGGACCTGGATGGCTGCTGCCGAAGCGTCCAGGTCAACGGTACTCACAGCTCCGCCGTAACCGGTGGCCACGGCGCTCTTGTGATCATGCCTCGGGTCCGCCAAAGCGGGAGTGGTCACGGCGCCTGCCGTCACGCTTAGTGCCAACACTGCCGTGACGGCAGCCACTTGACGTCGCAAAGTAGGCATGATGCTCCCTCGTCAGAGTCTTGCGAAGTGTGGTTTTCGCCACCATACTCCGGAGGTTTGCGACTCTCAAGGACTGAATGCGGCCGAACAAAGCAATTGCTGGAGCAGCAGGCGGAACTGGGGCCGCCGCGGTACCGGAAATGGAGCCCCGGTTCGGCGGCCACCAGTGCGCTGGGCGGCCTGGCTTGCCTCGGGTACTACGCCGGCGGCTGGACGCCGGCGGGCGCGACCACGACGGCTGGCGAGCCCTGGTTGAGCGGGTCGGCCGTGGCGGAGGGTGCGACCACTCCGAACTCGTAGCCTTCGGCCCGCAGTGCGTCGATGGTGGCGGCCAAGTAGGTCCACTGCGACGAGGAGCAGGACAAGACGTCCTCAGCGTCGTGGAGCAGGATGATCGCGCCGGGCGCCGCCTCCGCCATCACATACTTCTGGACCCCGTCCGCACCGGGGCACTCAAAGTCGCCGGGATTGCCGACGTCCCAGCGCCAGAGAACTCCGCCGCTCATACCGATGGTCCTGAGGTAGCCCGCCGCGTAAGTGGTGCTGTTGCCGAACGGGAAGCGCATGAGCTCGGGCACCTCACCGGTGATGGCCTTGATGGCGTCGTTGGTGCGGTCGATCTGCTGCTTCTGCTCCGCCTGGCTGGTGTCGGGGAAATTGGCATGGTCCCACGAATGGTTGCCGATCACGTGCCCCTCAGCGCGGATCCGGCGGACGAGGTCGGGGTACTGCTCCGCGTGGGAGCCCTCCAGGAAGAACGTCGCCTTCACGCCCTTCTCCTTGAGGACGTCAAGGACGAACGCGGTGCGCTCGGGCGAGGGCCCGTCGTCGAAGGTCAGGCCGATCAGCGGCTCGTCGGCGGCCTGGGCCGTCGCGGTGGGGCCGCCAGCCAGCAGGGCCACGACCAAGCTCGCGGCGGCCAGAGCAACGACAGAAAACTTGCTCTTTTTCATGATGCTCATCTTCCGTTCTCAAGGTCGTCTTCGACCTTGCTAGATGAGCACCATACGGCCGCCGCTGAGGCGCTGTAAACAGCTCGCACAAACTCAGGGGAGACCCCCGAGTGGCCGGCTACGTTGCCTCACCTGAGAACCTACGAAAGGAAGCCCCTCCCTCCCTGACTGCCGGGAGGTGCTGTGGGCTTCGAAGATTTCTGCTCACGCTCACCGTGCCGGAAATAGCCTCAGGTCAAAGGGATGTGTCGGTCGGAACTGAGGCGGTGTCTGCCGGCGAGCGCCGGCGGCGGCTTGCCAGCAGGAAAGGTACCGCGAAGAGCTCGATTACCCCGCTTAGGGCCAGCGAAAGAGGGTAGCCGTAGATGTCCGCTGCCCGCCCCATGAGGGGCTGCACCACGATGCCGCCGCTCGATCCCATCAGTGAATCGAAACTCAGCACAGTTGCCCGCTGCCTGGACGCGATCATGTCGTTGAGATAGGCCTGCCGGACCGGGGTGGCGGCGGCGGAGACCAAGGCCCAGAGCACCAGCAGCAGCAACGCTACCCAAAATACGCCGGTAAAGCCCAGCGCCACCAGAATCAGTGCGCCCAGGCCGCTGGCAACGATCAGCACTGTGGTGCGTTTTCTGACCAGGCGCCGGACGGTCGGCGCCAGCCAGCCGCCCACCACCTGGGCGCCGGCCACTATACCTGCCGCGAGTCCTGCGACTGAGTAAGCGTGCGGGTCACCGAAGAGTTCCAGCAGGTACGGTTGCAGCGCGTAGAACACGTAGATTCCGACGCCGGCACTGAAGGGCGCGGCAAGCATGATGTACCGCACGGGCGGGTTCTTGAGACCCCCTTCAATGGACGCAGTCAGGACGGCCCGGGTTGCCTTGAGCGGATGCTGTGAGCGCTCCGGTGTGAACCCCACATCCCGCATCAGCAAAAAGGCCACACCGAACATTGCCAGCAGTACTCCCACCCGCAACAGGAACGGCACGCCCAGGTCAGTGACCTGCGCGATCACACCGCCAGCGGTCGAGCCAACGAGCATGGCGATGCCGGCGACCATCTGCGCCCGTCCGAAGACTGTCTCAAGCTCACCATCAAAACCGGCGAAATGCAGCGCGTCCACAAGCCACGCCTCGACGGCCCCGGAGAAGAACGTGAAACCCAGGCCCAGCAGGACGGACACCACCGCCCAGCCCCAGAAGGGTGCGGACAGCTGCCACAGAAGATAGTAGAGGTAGGTGGAGCCGGCCAGGGTCACCGTTCCGAGGAGAAACGACGTCCGGCGGCCCCACCCGTCGGCGATGACCCCGGTGGGTACCTCGAACAGGACCATGCCCGCGGTGAAAAACGCGTTGGCCGCGAAGGCTTCCAGGTTGCTGAGCCCGGCGTCGAGCAGGAAAAGCGTATTGATTCCCCAGATGAACGAGGCCGCCAGCGTGTTGCCCAGCGTCAGGGTGAGGTAGATGCGTTGGATCTTGCGGGCGAGGGCATTCATGGGGTGGCACCCGTCAACTGCTGGGCACCGGCTCGTGCCGCAGGTAGCGGCGGCTGAACCGCCCGGTACCGGCAGTCAGAGCCCGCAACTCGACGGCGTAGCGCAGGAGTTCCTGGTCCGGAACATCAGCATTGATTTCCGTCACCTCCCCCTCGGCGGAGGCTGTACCGGTGAGGCGGCCCCGGCGCCCGGACAAATCGCTCATCACGGCCCCCACGTGCTCGTCCGACACGGTGATGCTGACCGAGGACACGGGCTCGAGCAACTGGATGCGCCCCGCCGCTGCAGCCTCCCGGAGGGCCAGGGCGCCGGCTGCCTGGAAGGCGGCGTCGGACGAGTCAACGCTGTGGGCCTTTCCACCCACCAGCGTCACGCGCAGGTCCACCACCGGGAACCCTGCGGCCAGACCCTTCTGCATCTGGGTCCGGACCCCTTTCTCCACCGAGGAGATGAACGTCCCGGGGATCACCCCACCCACCGTCTTGTCCACAAACTCGAAACCACCGCCCCGCGACAGCGGTTCAACGTTGATGTCGCAGACCGCGTATTGCCCGTGGCCCCCGGACTGCTTAACGTGCCGGCCATGGCCCGCGGCCGGGCCGGCAAAGGTTTCCCGCAGGGGCGTCACTACGTCCTGGGTGTGCAGTTTCACGCCTTGGTCGCGCAGCCTGTCCAGCACGACGTCGGCGTGGGCCTCGCCCATGCACCACAGGATCAACTGGTGCGTTTCGGCGTTCCGTTCCACCCGGAGTGTGGGATCCCCTGCGGCCACCTTGGCCAGGCTCCGGGACAGGGCATCTTCGTCGCTGCGCGAGTCCGCCTCGACGGCTACCGGCATCAGCGGTTCGGGCATCTCCCAGGTGGACAGCAGCACCGGCTGGTCCCTGGCAGAGATGGTGTCACCGGTCTCGGCGCTTCCCAGTTTGGCCAGGGCGCAGATATCGCCGGCAACGCATTGCGCCACCAGCCGGAGGTTTGCGCCCAGCGGGGAATACAGATGGGTGACGCGCTCGTCGGCGTCATGGTCCTGGTGGCCGCGGTCCGCCAGTCCGTGGCCGGCGACATGAACGGGCGTGTCCTCCCGCAGCGTGCCTGAAAACACCCGGACCAGGCAGACGCGGCCCAGGAAAGGATCCACCGTGGTGCGGACCACCTCCGCAGCCAGCGGCCCGTCGGGGTCAGAGGAAAAGCCTCGCACCGGAATGCCGGAAAGGTCGGTCACCGCCGGAAGTCCGCGCTCCAGAGGAGACGGGAAAGCCCGGGTCA
Source organism: Arthrobacter sp. UYCo732 (assembly GCF_040547265.1). Taxonomy (NCBI): domain Bacteria; kingdom Bacillati; phylum Actinomycetota; class Actinomycetes; order Micrococcales; family Micrococcaceae; genus Arthrobacter; species Arthrobacter sp. UYCo732. The sequence continues at coordinate 55,162 of NZ_JBEPPJ010000016.1, forward strand.
GGACTTCCATCAGTTCGGCAGCGCCGAGCCCGGTGACCGCGGAAGTAGGCAGGACCGGGAAAAACGAACCGCGTGCGACGGCGGTTTCCAGGTCCGTGACCAAAACATCAGTATCGATGTCCTCACCTTCCACGTAGCGGTCCATCAGGGTCTCGTCCTCGCTTTCGGCGATGATCCCTTCGATGAGCCGGCCACGTGCCGCCTCGAATCCTGCAAGCTCTTCGGGGCCCGCGGCCCGGGGCGGTCTGGACGAGTCCGTTTCGGAATAGTCAGAGACCGTCCCCTGCAGCAATCCGAGCAGGCCGGTGATCCCGCCGTCGGCCCGCAGAGGGACATAGAGCGGCACCACGGCGTCACCGAAAGCCTGCCGGCAGGAGGCAAGGACGCCGTCGTAATCCGCCCTGGGGTGGTCAACACGGGTGATGACCACGGCACGCGGCATCGCCACGTGTTCGCATTCACCCCACAGTGCGGTGGTGGTGGCATCGATGCCGTCCACGGCCGAGACAACAAACAGGGCCGCGTCCGCCGCCCGCAGTCCTGCCCGCAATTCGCCAATGAAGTCCGGATAGCCCGGCGTGTCCAGCAGGTTCACTTTGATGTTGTTGATGAGCAGCGGAACCACGGCCAATCCCACCGAGCGCTGCTGCCGGACGGCAGCGGCGTCCGAGTCGCTGACAGTGGTTCCTTCGGCGATGGAACCCTTGCGGGAAACCATGCCTTGCGCGGCGAGCAACGCCTCGATCAACAAGGTTTTCCCCGCCCCCGAATGCCCGATGAGCGCCACATTCCGCACTTGGGCCGGACCGTCTGCAGCAATGCCGGCAGCGGCGTCTCCCCGCCGCGCCTCCGGCCCGCCCCGTCCCGGTATCCGTGCTGCGTCCTTTGCGCCTTTCACTGACATGGGAACCTCCTGGCGTCGTGCCGTGTGCACCGGGCCGAATCGTGTCCTTTGATTCGACACCCTGACGGTCTGAACGGCAAGGGTGCCACCTGCGGCGGTGGTTCGTACCGGAGGATAATGGCAGCGAAACACCGGTCTGAGGAGGTCCGCATGCAAGCGCCACCGCGCATCACCGTGGAGGTTCCCGTCATCACGGTGGGGTCCGGCTTGGCTGACTACCAGGCGCTGGGCAGCCTCGTGCAGTCGTTGCGCCGGCCGCAGGGTCTCCATCTGACCCTGCTGCATGTGGGCATCCTGGCAGACTTCGCCCAGGATATTGCAGACTGGACCAAGGGCATCACGCCTCCCGGCAAGGCCGTCCGGGCGACAGTGCGCTGGCTCCAAACGCTGCCGGAAATGGAAGGCTTCGCCGGCACCTCGGAGCGCCTGATCGTGCTGGGCGGCGGCAGCACCGCCGGGCTCGAAGTGGTGGTGCCGCAGCACGTGCAGGACTACCAGGTTTCCTTGGTGGAGGGTTTGCGCGTCCTGCTGGACGGGCTGCTTGTGGACAACGTGGACGACTTCATCCTCAGCTCGGGGGCCCTCGGCTTCAGGTATCCCCATTGGGTTCCCCACGTAGCGGTTGGCCGGCCGCCGTCCCGCGAGCGCGGGCCGTGGGATATTTCCCCGCTGGCCGTTCAGTGCGGACCGTCACGGATCCGGAACGGCCGGTTCCTGCCTGCCGTCCCGTGACGGCCCCGGCAGTCCTGCCGGCAGAATTAGGTCACATGGTTGGGCCTTTTGATCCATCAGGGCGGCGTTAGCGTGGGCAGAGGGATCCGCCCGTCCGGGCAGCCTTAACACGGAGGACTCCCATGGCCACGCACGTCGCAGACTGCAGCGTTTCCAATTGTTCCTTTAACGACCACTCCAATTGCAATCCCGCCGCGATCACGGTGGGCGGCGCCCACGACCATTTGATGTGCAAAGCCCCGGAGGTCCATGTAGGCCCCGGCCGCGACAACGCGGACCGCCTCACGTACGCCCACACGTAAAGACCACCACGCAAGGCGAGAGGACGACGGCGGGACGTTCCCCGCCGTCGTCCTCTCGCGTTCTGGCCTGTTCTTGCCTGCTCTTGGCGGTCCCCGTCCGTTACTGACGAAGGTCGAGGGCGGCGAGAAGCCGGGTCACCGAGCCACCCAGGTTCCATTCGCCGGCGAGCCGCTTGAGCTCGGCCCGCGGCTCGCCCGCGACCGGGTGCAGCTGGGCGCCGGCTTCCTCGAGCGTCGGCAGCTTCAGGTCACGAACCACCCTCACCACCACGGGTGCAACCTTGAGGTAGTCGCCCGCCGCGGCGAGTTTGGACCGCACGGACGCAGACAACCCGCTTGCAGGATCCGATGCCGCCTCGAGCAGCGCGTCGAGGGTGCCGTATTCGCCAAGCAGCGCCGCCGCCGTTTTCTCGCCGATGCCTGCGACGCCGGGCAGCCCGTCCGAGGCGTCGCCGCGAAGGGTCGCATAGTCGGCGTACTGCTGAGGCAGCACCCTGTATTTCCCGACCACGACGGCGTCGGTCAGGACTTCGAGGTTCCGCATCCCGCGCGCCGTGTAGATCACCCGCGCCTGGCGGTCGTCGTTGACGAGCTGGAAGAGATCCCGGTCTCCGGTGACCACATCGACGGGGAGCTCCGCCTGGCTGGCGTAAGTGCCCACTACGTCGTCAGCCTCATGGTCAGCAGCCCCCACGACGGCGATCCCGGCGAGCCCCAGGACCCGTCGGATCATGGGAAGCTGCAATTCGAGCGCGTCCGGCACCACTTCCACGTCCGGGGCATTGGCCACCACCTCCCCCACCCGATGTGCCTTGTAGGTCGGAATGAGGTCCACGCGCCACTGCGGACGCCAGTCGTCGTCCCAGCACGCAACCAGATGCGTGGCCCCATAATCGGTGGTGAGCCGCGCGATCATGTCCAGAAGGCCACGGACCGCGTTCACCGGAGTACCGTCGGCGCGGCGGATGGTATCCGGCAGGCCGTAGAAGGCGCGGAAGTACAGGGAAGCGGTGTCGAGCAGCATCAGGCGTTGGGACATAACTGATCCTGACACGGATGCTGCTGACTGTGTGAGATCTTCGAGCCGGCTGCTAGCTGGTCCAGGCGGACGGTACTTGATCCGGTCGGCTGTCCGCATGCCGACGGATTCGATGTATTCCCTTCCTTCGGTCCTCCGGGTTGCTGATCAGCCTCGACCAGGTCTCCGGGGTGTAGCTGAACTTCGAGAGATACAGAGGCATGGCCGGATCCTTCCGTTGTTGCAAGAACTGCGGAGCCACCCAGAATGGCAGCCCCGTGACAGGTCAGCAACGGCTGCGGGGCGAGGGGGCTTGAGCTGCGCTCGCGGGCATGAGCGTCCCAGCCTTCGCCTGCATGCCCGATCTGTTCCCGGATCTGACGGCCGCCGAGATCGAACGCCGGGACGTCAGCGAATGGGCCGCCACGCACGACATCGCGCCGTCCCACACAACGTGATTTGTGGCCGGGTTGCGAACTGCGGATTTGCGGCGGCTACGCACAGCAACAGGCTCACGGGCAGCCGCGGCCCGGTCCCGGCCGGGGTAGAGGACGGAACTAGGCATCCCCCGTGGCTTCGAAGGTTTGAATGGTGCGGCGCTCCAACCGCGGGATGATCTGCGCAGCGCCGATGGTTTGAATATGGTCGTAGTCGCGGTGGGCCGCAAAGCCGGCGGCATCCGTGTACCGCTCCAAAATCACGATCTGGGCAGGGTCCTCCACGCTCTGGAAGAACTCGTAGGACAGATTCGCTTTCTCCGCGCGGGTGGCTGCGGCCATCTCGCCCAACAGCCGGAGAACGTTTTCCGTCTCCTCGGGCTTCACCGTGTAGCGGACAACTACCTGGAAATATGACTCTGCCATATCACCGTTCCTTGCTCTTGGGTATTGCGGCCGGGTTGGACCGGCCGCCACATCATCGTAGCCGGCCGGTGAGTCTTCGGGCGGGAACCACCACGGCGGAGTTTTGCCGGGCTTATTTGCCGAACGAGACCCCGCTGCCGAAGCGACAGCTGGCGTTGAGGGCATCTTCGGCGATTCCGGTCATGTACCCCTCCAGTGCATGGGTGCCGTTGATCAGCGGCGACGGCGTGCATGCCACCGCAAGGGCGATCCGCCGTCTCCTGTCCGTGCTGGCCGTCACAAGGGTTCCGTAGCCAGGGATGCCGCCGACATAGCCGATGTAGAAGCCGTTCGTGCAGGGGTCCTTGACTGTCGTGCTCATGCTGTGCCTTTGGCTCGCGGCCGGGGAACGACGGCATTCGGGGCGGGGCAGCCGGGCGGGTGCCGCCGGCTCCCGGAAGTCTGTTTCTTAAGTGCATCCGCCCAGCACCAGGCCGGCTGAAGCCAGGACGGCAGAGGCTCCACCCCGGCTCGACGATGCTGCACCGAGCGCGGACATCGGACACCCACTGCCTGTCGATTCTCAGCCTGCCTTTGAGCGGCGCCGTCCCGACACTTCGTATGCTTCCATGGCCGGTGCGGTAGTCAATACCCGGCTCCGTCCGGCTACCTGTTGCGTAGGGGTGCCTCTGACTAAAGCACCGAGCTCAACTCAGGAATTGAGCGTGCCCCTGACGATGCTGTTGCTGGAGTGCCCTGGATTTCCGTCAACAGGTTCGTCGGAAACGTCGACGATGGGGAAATCTGCGAGCTCCACGCCGGCGGGAACCGCGAAAGTTCCCACGTCAGAGTTCATGATGCCCAGGCTGATCAGACGCGAGAGGTCGGGGGCGATTAGCCAGACTTCCTGGTATCCCCGGGCTTCGTCCTTACTGAGCTTCACTACCAGTAAGCGCGTCCCGTCAGCGGCCCTGACCACCTTCGCAGAGCCAGTGGCGGAATGCTGGGCCACCGGCGTCAGCTCGGCCTGGGCTACCGGTGCGGGAGCCGGGTTCAGGGTCCACACGGTGGCACCGGCCACAAGCAGCGTTGGCGCTGCGGCGGCCAGCCAGGACCCAGGACGCTGCCACCAGGCTGCGGGCCTCCGCGGGTAACCGGCGGCCCGCATCCGTTCCCGCAACTGCGTCGGCTCCGGCGGGTGGGTGCGTTCCGGCTGCCGGGTCGGCTCCAGCGGCTGGGAGTGTTCCGGCTGCCGGGTCGGCTCCAGCGCCGGGACCGGTGGCGGGACTGGGGCCTGTTTCCGGACAGTGGCCAGGGGATCTGCCTGCAGGGCCTGGGACAGGCGCAGTTGCCGGTGGATGCAGGCCCACACCTGCGGGCCCGGGATCTCCAGGCTCTGGGCGTCCGGTGTGGTTTTTACTGCGTCCACGGCGCGGCGCAGCGCCGCGTAGTCTGCCGCGCATTCACCGCACATGCCCACGTGTTCCCTGCCCTCGGCGTCCAGCCTGCCGTCATACAGCGCGAGGAGGCTCAACCGTTCCGGATCAAGATGCGGCATGGTCTACCTCCAATCGGTTTCTTAGGTGGGACAAACTGCGGCGGATATGGCTCTTGACCGTACCAAGCGGAAGGTCAAGTTTCCGGGAAATCTGCTCATGCGTCATGTCTTCAAAAAAGGCGAGCTTCATGATGGAGCCCTGGGGTTCGCCGAGCCTGTCAAGCTCCCCGTCAAGGAGCAGCCTGTCGGCCAGGATCTCGGCTGCTTCCAGCTCTGGTCCCGTTTCGCCCGGCCCACGGACGCCGGCGACAGCCAGGACCTTGCGGATCTCCCGGGCAGAGGAGGATTGGGCGTCAGAGATCACGTTCCGTGTGATCCCCACAATCCAGGCGGGGAGCCGTGCCACCCGAGGGTTGAAGGCGCTCCGGGAGCGCCATACCCGGATGAATACATCCTGCGTGACATCGTCAGCCGCGGAGCGGTCCCGCAGGGAGCGGAGGGCCAGCGCGTGCACCAGAGGGGCAAACTCCCGGTAGGCCGCTGCCAGGGCACGCTCATCCCCTGCCACGAATGAGGAGGTCAACCCGTCCTCCCACCCGTGAGACGCCTGGTCAGGTGGTGCCAAGCTGGATTCCTTCCCGGCATCGACGAGAATCACGGCTGGATCACCGCTCACTCAAGGACCGCGGTGACAATCACATTCTCGCTTTAGTCCATTCGTTCGTCCAGCCACCGGCCGCCGCAGGTGACCACTTTAGTTCGTGCGGACCACCACGGCGGAACAGTGAATCACCGTCAAAGCTGTCCTTGGCCACGAGTTCCACGGAGAGCACACGATAGTTCAGTGCAGGGGCGTCCTGCCGTCCCGCCTGCACAACTGTCCCCGCCGCCAGTACCTTAACTGGGAAACCTGTCCGCTCGGACATGGTTTCCCAGTGGCCGGCAATGACGGCAGTGCCTGCAGCTGCTCCCGGCTCCGGACCGAACCGGTACCATCCGGCCTGGTCAAAGGCCTCCGGTATCTCCATGGCTGCGCCGGCTGCCGCACCCACCGGCACAACGCTCATGTTGATTGACGTTCCAGCAATGACGGTCCAGGTCCCAAAAACGTAGGCCGGACCCCTGCCGGCTTTCTTCATCCCTGCGGTACTGGACAGCCCCTCGGGGACGTTGGAGATGAAAACGGCGGCGAGCATGGGCGGGCTGACTGTTCCGGCCGATACCAGTCCAAGGCCGAGAACCACCGATTCGGGACACCGTCGATCAAAGCGCCGACTGCGATGGCGGTTCCGCTGCCGGGCACGTCATTTTCTGAGGCGTGCGTCCCTGACCGTTCCCGGTGCTTCGCCCCGCACGGGCAAGCAGGACATTGGAGCAGACGAAGATCACCGCCGGCCAGGAAGCCGGCCACTGTGGGGATCAGTCAGCCGCCCTCGGCGGCGTCCTGGACCAGCTCCAATGCCAAGGCCGAGATCAGGACGCCGGCCCCGAACGCCATCACCGTGGACACCAACTTGGGCGGAATTTTCCATAACCAGGCGATACCGGAGCCCCGCCGGCAACCGTCCCCCACATCAGAGCCTGCAACCACATGGACATGGTTCATTCCCCTCCCGCTCTCTCGGCTGCTTGGTTCACCCCAGACGATGGTAGTCCGACGCGGGCTTGGTCTACTGGAGGCTTTGATCGCGACCATCCTGTGCAACGCTGGTTCCATGGATCTGGAGGTGTCACCCGCGCTGACTATTCCCTCGTCGGAACTCGGTTGGCGTTTCTCGCGCTCGTCGGGACCGGGAGGCCAACACGTCAACACGTCGGACAGCCGTGTCGAACTCTTATGGAACGCCGGCGACTCTGCGGTGCTCTCGGACGTCCAGCGGCTGAGGCTGCTGACGCGCATCGAAGGCCGTTTCATTGCCGGGGTCATCACCGTAACCGCCTCCGAACAGCGCTCCCAGCTGCGCAACCGTGAGATCGCCCTGGCGAAGCTCGCCGGCCTCATAGCGGCGGCCCTTGCGCCTGATGCTCCCCGCCGCCGGGCCACCAAACCAACCCGCGGGTCAAACCGGCGACACCTCGCTGCAAAACAACAGCGGTCAGCGACGAAACAGCAACGACGCCGGCCCACCAGCGAATAGCTCCCGGCGCCACCTGGCTGACGGTGGGTGCGGTTACATGGGCGGCCAGCCGTCACGGAACTGAATGCCGGCGCCATCCCGGAACGCGCCCGTTACTGCAGCAGCGTCCTGGAGAAACACCGGACCTTCCTCAGCAAAAGTCACGGGCAAGGAGGCTCCGCTACCGCAGCGGCGCTCAGGTCCTCCAGGGATGAGAGCCTGCGCGAGATGGAACGCTGGACGGCCGGGCTCGCAGACGGTGCGCTCACTCCGGAGGATGCCCTGGATCGGCTGCGCGACGCCAGGAGCCACCTGTCAGGTCTCCTGAAAAGCCACGGAGAAACCGTGATCGAGGGCTTTGCCAAAACGGAACGGGAAGCAAAGCCGATGCGCAGGAAAATGGAGGATGCACAGGAAGGCCCGGACCGCCACAATCGGCGGCTTATGAGCCCAGCATCCTCGGAACCGTCTTCCTGTCCTCTATTTCTTCTCGATTCCTTCCTTCAGCTCAGGGCTCAACAGCGGCGTCGGCAGCGTCAGCTCTGCTAGGGGCGGCGGCGGAACCACAGGCTAAGGGGTGAAGACCGAGTACAGCGAATCAATCTGGTTCCTGGTGCTCATCAGGGGCAACAACATGGCAATCCACGGTGGATAGAACATCAACGGCTGCAGAAGTGCGCCGGACGCGGAAATGATCAGCAGCGCCTTGGGACGGAGTGCAGCAGGCAGGTCCCGCCGAAGGCTGGCCAAGGCCCCCGCCAGTGCCCAGAAGGCAAGCGTGAAGATTCCCGTGTACACCAGGTAGAGCCCGTTGTACGCCCAGTCAATGACGTAGATCCCGTAGGCATAGAAGTGGTAGCCCGGCAGGCCAAGGGCAAGGACGTGCCCCTTGGGCCGGCCCGGTCCGGCCCACACGGCGAGGAAGATCAGCGCTGCGGCGGCCGCAGCAGAGATCAAATCCTGGGAATAGGCGCCGGGGATCAGTGTAGGCGCCACGATGCCCCAGTAGGCTCCGGGATCGGAGCTCCCCGTGGCAGCTGCAACGAGGGCCAGCACACCCGTGGCTGCCCAGAGTGCCCTGTGATATCGACGGTTCCTGATCACGGTTTGGCGCCCTTCCAGCTTTGCCTTCGCGGCGGACGCCCGGACTTCCCCGGCCCACAGGCAGGTCAGTTCGACGCTGTGCGCGCAATCAACTGAAGCGCCGCTGGCTCTGACCCGGCAGGGGCTTTAGTCCCTTGGAGTTGGCCCGCGAGCAACAACGAGAGTGCTGACTACCGACCGCTGAATACTGTGGTCGCCTAGTCAAGCAGCTGGAGCCGGCCGTCGAAGGTCTACAAGACCGTGGCCGTAATGCTCGACTTGGGCGTTCGCACGTTCAAGGGCCCTGACGTTGCCCGGGCCGTGGCGTCCCGGCCTCCACATGCAGGGAGCAGGGTGCGCAGCAGCGTGGCCAGTTCGTCCCGCTCGGGTCCGGAGAGGCGGGAGATGACACTATCCTCGTATTCCGCAACGGACCGGAGCACGGGAAGGATGAGGTCGCTGCCCGCGCCGGTCATCCTGATGAATGCGCCGCGTCCGTCCCGGGGGTTGCTTTCCCTGGTGACCAGTCCGGGGTCGAGGAGTTTGTTGATCCTCTTGATGGTTCCGGCAGGCGTCGTTATCAGGTCACCAGATAGCTCCGTGATGAACTTCTTCACGGACTGGCTGGCCATGGCGCTGTCGATTTCTTCCTGGACGGTGCGGCCGGAGACGGCGGCGCAGCCTTCGAATACGCTCATGATCCGGGGACCGTCCACCCGCGCCTGGGTGGATGGTGTTCGAGGTGATGCCGAACGGGCCAAGTTCCGTGGCGAGGGGTCTTGGCGAAACCGACCAGGCCCCATTTGGTGGTGGCGTAGGCCACGCGGTTCGGGTAGCCGAAGCGGCCCGCCACGGAGGACATCGTCACGATCGAGTTGGCGTCGGATTCGTTCAGCAGCGGAATGGCCTGCTGGGTGACGTTGAAGGTGCCCTGGAGGTGGACGCCGACGACGGCGGCGAAAGCTCCGGCGTCGTACTCATCGACGGGGGCGGTGGGGCCCGCGATGCCGGCATTGTTCACCAGTACGTCGAGGCCGCCGAGGTGTGCTTTATGGCCCGGTACGCCCATAGCTGTCCCTAGGTGACAAGTAGCATGGCCTGACAGGGGTGCGAATCGGGAGCAATCGATGGATCAGCTGGTGGGGACTTGGACACTTATCGGCGACGACTGGGATTTACTCGGCAACAAGTCGGGGGCGACAGGGCTGGGTTTTGCTCTGCTGCTGAAGTTCTTTGAGCTTGAGGCCCGCTTTCCGGGGGCTGGATCGGATTTTCCTCATGGTGCGGTGGAGTACGTTGCAGACCAGATCAAAGTCGATGCAACGGCCATCGATGATTACGAGTGGTCCAGCAGAACAGCAAAGCGCCATCGGACCCAGATCCGGACGGCCTTCGGATTCCGGGAATTCTCCCGCAGCGATGAAGAGAAGATTGCCGAGTGGCTGGCCCGCGAGGTGTGCCCGGTTGAACAGCGGGACGAACAGTTACGCGAAGCCATACTTCTCCGGTGCCGGACTCAGCAGATTGAGCCGCCAGGGCGGATTGAGCGCATCCTTGGCTCCGCCCGGGCAGCGTCCGAGAAGGACTTCTGCGACCCAACCGTCGCCCGTCGGGGTGCGGCGTGTGCGGAACGGCTAGAGGGTCTGGCTACTGATGGAGCCGATATCGTGTCGCTGGCAGAGTTGAAGGCTGATCCCGGTCAGGTGGGCTTGGAAACCCTGTTTGAAGGAAGTCGGCAAGCTCGCCGCGATCCGGGCCCTGGGGTTGCCTGCTGGGCTGTTCGCGTCTACGCCGGCCAAACTTGTGGAGGCCTGGCGGTCGCGGGCGGCCCGGGCCTACCCCTCGGACCTGAGGGCGATGCCGGCACCTGTACGGTAACGCTGTTGGCGGCGTTGTGCTGGCAGCGGCCTGCGGAGATCACAGACGCCCTAGTCGATTTGCTGATCGCCTTGGTGCTGAAAATCAATACCCGGGCTGATCGGCGGGTCGAGCGGGAGCTGACGGAGGATCTGCGCCGGGTTCGGGGCAAGGAAGGGATCCTGTTCCGGATTGCCGAGGCCGCGATCGAGCAACACCCGGATCTGGGGCTGGCCGGCGGAAGCACCCTATGGAGGAGAACTTCCCTACTACTGCGATGACACCGGGGAAGCCTACGGTTTCAGTAGCACTGATTCTGCCCTTTACTGCGACATGACCGGCGGCGCCAGCGGGGGGCCGTGGCTGAAAGACATCATCAATCAGGACCTCGGGTACGCCTTCGCAGTCACATCGCGCAGGACGCTTTTCGGCGAGCCGCTTCTGCTCGCAACTCCGAACACCAGCGACGTGCTGAGCACGTACAACCTGATGTATTAATAGCGGAGCCAAGGAGATCAAGGCCATGAGTCTCATGCACGCAGACACCGGCAAACGGCGCAGAACCACCGCCATCGTGCTGACCGCATTTCTCGTCGCTCTACTCGCGGCCGGAGTGATCATACAAAGAGTAAGCCAGAGCTCTGACGGGAGCGGGGATTCGACGGTCACCACTCCAGGTGTCGAAGAGACCGGTGGCTGGACACCGGAGCGAATGCGAAGCGCAACGCCCCAACCAATGCCCTGAATCCCCTGAACACAAGGAGTGGCCCCGGAAGGATACTGCCGGGGCCACTCCTTCACTCCACCTGAGCGCTGCCGGCGATGGGGGGCCAGCGATGATTGTCTCGACCGCGACCGGCGGTGAGGGCAGGCTGTCGGCAGGTACGCCTCAATGATCCCCGCCTCAGCAATCGGCGCTGCATGATGGGCGGCCTAGTTTGGTGAGGAGCTTTACCCCAGGCCGGGCGAAGTTTCCCAGTCGGCGATAAATGACGGTACAGGGTCTGGCAGGTGGTTCCCAGTTCATGGCATTCTTCGCTGACTTTGGTTCCGGGCTGGCATGGATGCCACGGCGAGCCGAAGTTGCGTGGGGTCATCCGGAAGGGGCGGCCGCCCCTTCCGGGGGTTGAGTAGTAACCGCACAGCCGTTAGCGCTAAGCACCTTCCGGTTTGGCGGCCGAGGTGCGGATATGGCGGTAGATCGTCATTGGCGTGACGTCGCAGGAGTGGGCGATCTCGGCCATGGTGAACTGATTTGAGTCATACATCCGCTGTGCTTTGCTGATGAGCGCTGGCGTCATCTTGGGTGTCCTGTCACCCTTTCGCCCGCGGGAGCGCGCGGCGATCAGTCCGGCGTTGGTGCGTTCTCTGATCAGGGCCGCTTCGTATTCGGCGCGGGCCCTGCTGGGCTATGTGGAAAAGCAGTTCGACGACAAGGACTGCGGCCTCTGGGAAATCCGCGGCACGGCCGAATACTTCACCCATTACCGGGTGAGAGCAGGCATGATGTCCTGGATTACAGGCTGCATCTCCGGGGCAACTGCGGCCCCGGCCCACGCGCACGGCACCTCACGCCAGCGCTAGGAGTGACAGCCCGCCCGGCAGCGACTTTCCAGGTCCAGCCGGTGCGAGCTGCTCGCGCATCAGGGCGGGACGCCTTCATGGGCGGCGATCTTGAGCAAACCTTTCGCAAAGCTAGGCTGATTGCTGATTCTCTTGTTGCAGTATCAAGGCAGGCTCCGCGGGCTTTCACCACATGGACATCCGCTGAATGAGAGTAAGGTACGTTGCCATGACAAAGGATGACCCGCCGTCAGGAATCTCCGACGACGTCCCGTCAGACCCCACGATGCTGTCGATGGGCACCCTGGTCATCCGCACCTGGAACGAGCCGGACCAGACGCCAGGTTTTCGCGCCAGGCTGACCTATAGCCAAGCCCCGGACGCTGAGCCGAGCAGTATCTCTACAGCTGATCCGGATGAGGTCCTCAGTGTGGTGCGCCAATGGCTCAGTACCCGATCGGCGCCTCCCACTGAGATGTAGCTGCTTCCCGCTCCGTACCCCTGCACTCAGGAAATGTCTGCAATGAGGCGCCGGATGGCCTCCGAAGGCCCCAGGCCGATTTCCTCCTTAAGTTTCGACGTGTATTTGCCAAAAGCGCGAAGGGCGGCAGCGTTGTTGCCTCGCCGCCGTTCGGCCTGGATGAGAAGTCCAACGGCGCTTTCATAGAGCGGTTCGAGTTCCAGTGCCGCCTCCGCAGCTTCCAAGGCAGACTCATAGTCACCACGTGCGAGCGACTCCCGGGCAATGATGTGGTAGGCGTGGAGGCGATCCTGCTGCAGCCTGCCCTGCTCGAAGAGCACCCAATCGTCGTACCAGCCCGGAAGTAGGTCGGAGTCCCGTAACTGCTGGAGACATACAGCCACGTTTCCATTGAGTCCAGACCGGCTTAATTCCCGGATCTGGGCGCGAAGCCGGTGCAGGTCCACATCGACAAGTTCACTGAGGGACAGCGTGGTTCCGCCATTGACGATGAGGCCGGGGACTTGCTTCGAGATGAGATGCACGGCAACGCGAAGGCTTTCGAGCCCCCTTGACTCCGGGGCCTCCGGCCACAACAGACCGACAAGGTAGCTTCTGGGACGGGGCCCATTAACAGCCAGCGCAGTAACGAGCCGTTGTTGCCGCACAGCAACGGGCACCACGTCGGTGTCCCGACGAAGTTGCCACGATTGAAGCAGCCTCAACCGAAAACCATAGCCGTCATTGCCCATGGATACCCCCAATCAAGCGTGGGGCCGAAAAGCATGTAATGACCACTTTCCGCAGTGCGCAGTGGGCTGTCAATGGTCTGCATCGTTCTTCAGGGAGCGCTCCACGGTAAGAGTCCGGACCGTATTAAAGGATGCCTGGCAGTACAGCTTTCGGCAGGCACTCCGACACCCGCCCAAAGGCAAGTTGACTGAAGGCAGGCCGGTCGGCCAGGCCCGCCAGGCGCCCCTCGACAAAGGAGACAACATGCATACACGAACTCGGCCGGCCCCTGGCCGAATCAGTGCTCGCCCACGGCCACAACACCGTCGTCACCGCCCGGAACGAAAGTACCCTCCAGGATCTCGCGGCCATACACGGACACAGCCCTGGCCCTCCCGCTCGATGTGACCGACAAAGAGCAGATTAACTCGGCGGTGCAGCGGGCGCACGCCCGGTTCGGCAGCATCGACGTGCGTCAACAATGCCCGCTATGGCTACCGTGCCGACGTGGAGGAAGCCGACGACGCCGACATCCGCCAATTGTTCGACACCAACGTTTTCGGCGCCGTCGACATGATCAACGCGGTCAGGGTCGATTCTGAATATTTCCTCCATCGGTGCGCGTATCTCCCCGCCTGGTCCGGATACTACTCCGCAACCAAAGCCGCCCTCGAAGGCCTTTCGGTTTCCCTTTTATAAGGAACTCCAGCATCTTGGCATCAATGTCACCGTCATCGAACCCGGCGCGCTCCTCACCGACCGCGCCGGCCGTTCGCTCACCCAGTCCGCGACGGCGGTAGAGGACTACACGGAGAAAGCCGGCAAACGCCGCAAAGAGCACAACACCGTCCACGGCACCCAGCCCGGAGACCCCGCGAAAGCCGCGAAGGCCATCCTCACCGTCGCTAGGCCCCGAACCAGCCCGAGCTGCTGGTGCTCGGCCAGGACGCGTTCGGCGCCTTCACCGCAGTCCAGGAGCGACAGCCCGTCGAATTGGACGAATGGCAGGGGCTCAGCCTCAGCACCGGCATCGACGACTAATCAGCCGACTGAAGAATCAGGGCTCGAGCCGTTTGCGCAAGAGGCAAAACTCGTTGCCTTCAGGGTTTCTGCCAGGACGTGCCATTGCTCGTCGCCGGTCTGCCCGACGTCGGCGGGGCGGGCGCCGAGTGCGAGCAACCGTTCCAGCTCGGCGTCCTGGTCCCGGTCGACGGGGTTGACGTCGATGTGCAGTGGGAGCTTTCCGATGCGAGGGTTGCTGCTGGGGCTGAGGAAGATGGTGGGCTGCAGGCCGCCAAACCCGGCATCGGGCGGGCCGATCTCGATCGCACCTTCGTCCCTGTCGAGCTCGACGTAGCCAAGGACCTCGCTCCAGAACCGCGCGAGAAGTTCGGGGTCGGCGCAGTTCAGGACGAGTTCGCTGATACGGGATGCCATGAAACTTAGTGTACGGAGGGCAGCGATGCGAACACAGCAGATATCCGAACCCACTTTGGCGGGCGCCGGATCTTCGAAGGTGACCGCGCCTTCCCCGCCCTCCTGACTAGGTGGTGATCATGCCCAGATGTATTCCTCGGCGATCGCGCCGTCCTTCCACTTGGCCACGGTCACCGTGCGGCCGCCGCCTTCGAACTCGCAGACCACGCAGGTCCACTCGCCGGACCCGAATGCGAATGGGTTCCGCTGCCCTGCGCCATGGTCTGGTCTTGCGTGGAAGCGGTTCCCGACAATAGCCCGGTGGAACCCAATGCAAAAGACCCAATTCACGGGAATGCGGTGACCGCCCCCTGCAAAGCAATCAACCACCGCTGCGCATCCTATTTGCCAGTGACCAGTGGCCCGCAGGTGTGGCGCGGTGGCGGACCTCGCGCTGTCTGCGACCGTCTCAGGTGTTCCCCTCGGAACGACTACCCCGCCCCGGCTCCACCTTCCGGGCCGAAGTCGATGATCCAGTCCGCGGTTTCGATCACGTCAAGGTTGTGTTCGATGGTGACCACCGTGTTCCCTTTATCGACGAGGCTGTGCAGGAGGTGGAGGAGTTTGCCGACGTCGTCGAGGTGGAGTCCCGTGGTGGGTTCGTCAAGGATGTAAATGGTGCGTCCACGGCTGCGCCGTTGGAGCTCTGGGGCGACCTTAACCCGCTACGCCTCGCCAACGGACAGGTGGTCGAGCTATGCCCCAACCGCACATACCCGAGACCGACTTCTCGAGCTGGTCGAGTCCATTGACACGGGTGTGGAGCCCTGGCACTTGAGAGGCGCCGTTGAGGGTGTTCGCCAGCACCTTGTAAAGGATCTCATTGACAAGGGTGGACTTACCCGGACCGCTGACTCCTGTTACGGCAACGAACACGCCCAGCGGCACATCGACGTCGACATTTTGCCGGTTGTTGGCTCGGGCACCAACAATTCCCAGCGTCCGCCCTGAATCGACGGGGCGGCGGTGCTCGGGGACGGCGATTGCCTTCCGGCCAGAGAGGTAGGCGGCGGTAACCGAGGAGCGATGGTCAAGCAGCTGCGCCAACGGCCCGCTGTGCACGATGCTTCCTCCGGCCTCACCGGCTCCCGGACCGACGTCGACGATCCAGTCAGCGCCGGGGATGGTGTCCTCGTCGTGTTCGACCACAACGAGCGTATTACCGAGTGCTTTCAGCCGGTGCAGGGTCGCGATTAGCCGGTCGTTGTCGCGCTGGTGCAGTCCTTTATGCTCGGCTCGTCGAGCACGTACAGCACCCCGGAGAGGCCTGTACCGACCTGAGCGGCGAGGCGGATGCGCTGCGTTTCCCCGCTGGACAGGGTTCCCGCAGCTCGAGAAAGCGAAAGGTAGTTAAGCCCGACATCCAGCAGGTACGTGACGCGCACAAGGATTCTTGGCGAATCTGAGCGCTGATCTGCTGCTCTTGTGGGGTGAGCTCGATCTGCTCGATGAACTGGCCCAGCTCGGAGAGCCGCCACCTCTCCGATGCTCCTGGCGCCGACCGTGACCGCGAGTACTTCCGGTCGCAGGCGGCTCCCGCCGCAGGCCCGGCAAGGGATCTCGCGAAGGTAACGGCTCCACCATTTGCGCAAAGCTGTCTCGATCGAATCCGTGAGGCGGGCAAGCACGCCGGAGCCGGCGACCAGCCTGTCGACGATCGCTGTGATGTCGTGTTTGAGCTGTTTCTGCAGCGGCGCGACGACACTTAGGCGGAGAGCTACGCCGTCGATAAGCACCCGGGAGAAGGCCGCCTGGGTGAGGTCGCCCAGCAGATCGGCATGCTTGCCATTGTTCTGCACTACTACAGGCGCCAGGAGCTGCTACCTCGTGCGCTCCGGCAGTTGCATAAGCTGGTCAGCGATCTGCCGTACAGTCTGCCGTTTCACTGGTTCTCCGCATACTGCGCAGTCGGGAATGCCGATCCGCGCCCAAAGCAGCCGGAGGTGATCCTGGATCTCTGTGATGGTCCGGACCGTAGACCGCGGGTTATGGTTCGTCGATTTCGGATCAATCGCCAGTGCCGGACTGAGACCTTCGATCGACTCGACCTCCGGCCTGGTCCCGGAACATCCGAGCGTACGAGGACAAGGATTCGACGTAGCGTCTCTGCCCTCGGAGAAGATCGTGTCGAATGCCAGCGAGAATTTAGCCGAACCGGAAACCCCTGTAAGGACCACCAGAGCGTCACGGGGGAACTCCACTGAGACATCCCGGAGATTGTGGACGCGGCACCGCGCACCCGGACCTGGATGAGGAAGGCGAATGAACAGATGACGGTATTGATGCAGAAGGCACGAAGCGATTTAACGGGCGTGATCGAAGCGCCGACCCCGACATCCCGATGGACGGCATGCCTTCCGAAGAGGGCGGTCGCGCGAACGACTTCGCTCCGCACGTGCCCAGCGACTCCGCTTGCGAAGCGGCCCTCTATTCTCTCATTTCCGCACCGCAACTGGCCAACGAT
Source organism: Arthrobacter sp. UYCo732 (assembly GCF_040547265.1). NCBI lineage: Bacteria > Bacillati > Actinomycetota > Actinomycetes > Micrococcales > Micrococcaceae > Arthrobacter > Arthrobacter sp. UYCo732. The sequence goes on from NZ_JBEPPJ010000016.1 coordinate 72,210, forward strand.
GCAGGTCCGGTGCGGAATCTGTACTTTGGTGGACCGCCACCCCGAGGGCGCCAGGCCCGGAACATGGCTGTTCAGTAATCTCCCTTGATCACGAAGTAGGAGCCGCGGATCACGCCTGCCAGCTTCGATTTCTGGCGGGCGAACTTAAACCGGGACGCCAGTTCCTCTGGAATCTCCATACCGTCGGCCAGTTTGAATCCGACCGCCCGTTTGCCGCCCGCCTCGATGCTGTACATGACGTTGATCGACAGCCCCGACTCATAGAACACGTAATCCATCCGCAAACCGTCGACCTCGAAGGCGGTTGCTTCGAGCGCGCTGGAGCCGATGACGATGTCGCGTTCTTCCCTCAGGATGCGGCTCACCCTGTCGACCACTTCCGGAACCTCGCCAGCAGGGCTTACGGTGAAGACGTGGTCGTACTTGTTCCGGTAGTAGCGGCCCTCGTTGGCGCGCAACCCGGCGAGTGTCTTGGCTACCGGAGAGGATTCCAGGCCGATAGTGGAGACGTTCTTGAAGTCAACGACGTAAGGCATAGGCCCTCCTGATTAGATGTGCTGGACCAACGATAACGTGACGGCAGGCTTCGCCGTCGTCCGAATGCTCGTGGTTCGGCCCTGGCCCTCAGCGAGTCCCGCACTTCTGGTTTTCCTGTGTATCGGGACGTATCGTTGACTATCGTTCGCGATTCGCTAAGGAGAGCAGCATGCGTAATTCATACCCGGCGGGCGGATTTGGCGGCCCCAACATCGACAGCATGTGGCAGGCCGTGGAGGAGCTGCGTTCTAGGTTTGAGAAGCGTTCGGGCACCCGCGCAGGGCGAGGCGAGGTGCGTTCGGCAGTGCTGGCCCTGCTCGCGGAGCGGTCGATGCACGGCTATCAGATCATCCGCGAAATCGAGGAGCGCAGCGGTGGAAGCTGGAAGCCGAGTGCCGGCTCCGTCTACCCGACGCTGCAACTGCTGGCCGATGAGGGGCTCGTCCGTGCCGAGGAGTCCAACGGCCGCAAGATCTACTCGCTGACCGAAGCGGGCCGGGCGGATGCAGCGCACGGAGATGCTTCAGCGCCATGGGAGTCACCGGGCCCGGCATTCGGCACCGGGTTCGCGGCACTGCCGAAGGCTGGCGTCGAGCTCGCGCAGGCCGCGGCCCAGGTGGGTCGCACTGGCTCGCCGGCGCAGGTGCAGCAGGCGGTGGCGGTGCTCGATGAGGCACGTCGTCGTCTGTATTCAATCCTCGCCCAGGACTGACGGGGGTGACGCCGGTTCGTCGGGGCCGATCAGATCCGGTTCCCGGCGCCGGGAACACCCGTGCCCGTTACCGCCGCATCCTGCGCTTCGCCGCGTGGCATCTGACCGTAACCTGGTGGTTTGAGCTGCTCCTCCCCCGCGTCGGACTCGGCAGAATCGCCGAGCGCACCCGGGCGAAAAGGATGCTGCGGTTCGCGCAGCGATTCCACATGCTCGCGGTGGACCTGGGCGGCCTGATGATCAAGGTCGGTCAGTTCCTGTCGTCCAGGCTCGACGTGCTACCGCCCGAGATCACCAAGGAGCTTGAGGGCCTTCAGGACGAGGTTCCCCCGGTACCGTTCCCCGCAATCCGTGCCCTGGCCCAGGCGGAGCTGGGCTCGCGGCTGGACCAGGTTTTCACCTGGGTCGAGGAGACGCCAATCGCCGCCGCATCCCTCGGGCAGGCGCACCGGGCACGGCTCCTTCCCGCCAACGCCGCCGACGCCGGTCTCGACAACGTGGTGTTGAAGGTGCAACGCCCGGGCATTGGCGCGATTGTCGACGTCGATCTGGCGGCACTGCGGCGCGTGGGCGGCTGGCTAAGCCACCTGCGCCTGGTGTCCAATCGTGCGGACATGCCTGCCCTGGTGGAGGAGTTTGCGCAGACCAGTCTTGAGGAGATCGACTACCTGCATGAGGCGGCTAATTTAGAGCGCTTCGCGGCTGATTTCACCGCCGACGACAGGGTGGGAGTACCCGAGGTCGCATGGGAATGGACTACCCGCCGTGCGCTCACCCTCGCCGACGTCACGGCTATCAAGATCACGGACTCGGAGGCGCTTCGTGCAGCGGGCATTGACCCGGCGCGCGTTGCCCCGGTTTTCGCGTCCGTCATGTTCGACCAGCTGTTCACCAAAGGCTTCTTCCACGCCGATCCTCACCCCGGCAACATCTTTGTCACTCCGGTGACCAATTCATCACCAGGGCGCCCGTGGCAGCTGACGTTCATCGACTTCGGCATGATGGGCGAAGTTCCGCCCAGCACCCGACGCGGCCTGCGGAAGCTTCTGATCGCGGCCGCCGCGAGGGATGGCAAGGGCTTGGTGACCGCGATAAGGGACGTCGGTGTGCTGGTGCCGTCGGCCGATACGGCCGAGCTTGAAAGGGCCATGACTCAGCTCTTCGCCAGGTTTGGTGGGATGGGCTTCGCCGAGCTCCGCGAGGTGGACCAGCAGGAGTTCCTTGTTTTTGCCGTCGAGTTTGGCGACCTGATTCGTTCCCTGCCGTTCCAGTTGCCGGAGAACTTCCTGCTTATCATCCGGGCGATGTCACTGACATCGGGGGTGTGCAGCTCGCTGGACCCCCGGTTCAATCTGTGGGATGCGGTGGAACCCTATGCGGCCCAGCTGCTGCGCGACGAGCGAGGCAACATTGTGCAGGACGTGGCTCAGCAGGCACTCGACGCCGCCGGGGTCGCCGTGCGTCTGCCGAATCGCCTCGATAGGCTTCTCACCCGCATCGAAGACGGTTCATTGTCTGTGTCCAACCCGCGTCTCGAACGGCAGATGGCACGCCTGAACCGCACCGCGCAGCGATCGGCCTCGGCGCTGATATTCGGCGCCCTGCTCATCGCAGGTTCCGTGGTCCGGGCGGACGACACCGTGCTCGGCAGCGTGCTGATGATCGCGTCGGTCGTACCGCTGCTGCACGGGCTGTGGGTGGGGCGCCGCGGCCTCTGAGTGATGTGGTCGCGGCAATGGTTGGTCGACAATAATGGCGACGCCGTTCCGGACGGCGTCGCAACGGCAGTCACCGCCGCAGGGGGGCCCAGCCCACTGGGAGACAGACGACAACGCGCAGCCCGGCCCGATTTACCCCGACGAGGTCGTGGATTGAGTCGAAGAGATGGCCAATGACGAAGACCCACAAGGCTCCGGGTTGGCGGATAACGGCGAGGTTTGACGTGGAAGAATTCACCTGGAGTGTCCAGGAGAGTCGATGCGCTCTAGGGCACTACCGCGTCACCAGCCGCCACGTGTCGGAGTATGTCCCTTCCGTGCATCGTCGGGCATCGACATTTCTGCCCGCAAACCAAGGAGCCGGATGGGCCGGGCCGGCTCGATCCTTGCTGTGAGATCCAGGGCTCGGGCGATGACTTCCTTCCGTTCGAATGTCTCGGGAATCTTCCTTGCGTAGGTCTTGGTGAAGAACGGCGCATAACGGACCTTGAGCGTCAGCCCGACCACCGGCCGCCCTTCAGCTACCACATCCTGAAGTACGCGAGCCGCTAACTCCCTTATAGCGTCGTCCACCTGGGCAGGCTCGGTCAGGTCCCGCTGGAAAGTGGTTTCGCGGCTGTGTCCGCGGGCAACCCACGGGGTGTCGTCCACCATGCTGGCGCCGTCCCCGCGGCCGAGCTCCGCATACCAGGGACCCATCCTGGGGCCGAACTCCGGGACCAGGTCTGGGGGGTCGGTTCCTGCGAGCTCGGCGACTGTGTTGATGCCGAGTTTCGCCAGCCGGCCCGAGACTTTGGTTCCGACGCCCCACAGGTCCCTGGTGGGCCGACTGCCCATAAGATCGAGCCAGTTGCCGGCAGTGAGACGGAAGACGCCAGCCGGCTTGCCGAATCCGGTGGCGACCTTGGCTCGGACCATGGTGTCGCCGATGCCCACGCTGCAATGCAAATGCGTTCGCTCCAGGACAGCGGCCTGCACCTGCCGGGCGTAGGATTCCGGGTTCTCGGTCTGGATGCCCAAAAAGGCTTCATCCCAGCCCAGCACCTGCACGGTGGCGCCGGGCTGCGCGCGCAGGGTAGCCATCACCGCGTCCGACGCCGCGAGATAAGCCTCGTGATCGACGGGCAGGATGACGGCGTCTGGCACTTTCCGGGCCGCGATGCGTAAAGGCATTCCTGAACCCACGCCGAACGCCCGGGCTTCGTAGGATGCGGTCGACACCACAGCACGTTCCGTGGGGTCCCCCCGACCGCCGACAATGATCGGCTTGCCCGCGAGCTCGGGCCGGCGGAGTACTTCGACCGCCGCGATGAACTGGTCGAGATCAACGTGCAGCACCCACCGGATTCCGCTCACGCCACCAGTCTGCCCTAATCGTCATGCGAGGAGCACACTTTTTACGCCAGACCCGGCAGGAGGGTGGGATGGGAGTTGCAGGATTTTTTGCGTCCATAAATCAGCGCAGTGCGGCGTGTCTACGGCCCGGCGGAGAATCCTGCCTACAGGTGCCGCCGGCGCCACGCCGACAACCAGGGCGAGCCCGCGGCCCGCGCCCTGGCCGAATACCACCACGCGATCAAACGGGTAGCAGGGTAGGACGAAAATCAATCAAGCTGTCTTACGAACTTGACGGGCGCAGTCCGCCATAGAGCGGGGTGTTGGAACAGCTTGCGTCGGTGGACCGGACACAGACACGACAGCGGGGCGCCCGTCATGCGGCCCCGCTGTCAATGGGGGTATTGGCACACGTCGTTGCTTCGTACGCCGTTAGCGGAGCGGCGACAGTGACGGCCGCGTCCCTAGTTCTCGGAGTCAACAACCTGGACTGCGACGGCCAAGGTGCCGTCAGCCAGGCTGCCCCAGGCGTACACGATCGTGTTTTTGCCGGCCTCGACGGTGATGTCGGCCGGCCCAATCACCGGGTCGGTGGTCCCGGCCGCGGCAACGGACGCCGAATTTGTTCCGGCCTTCAGCTTCAGGGTGGCCTCATCCGGATTGCTGAGCCCTCGATCACTGCCGTTCCGCCAGCCAGGACGTCCACGGCGGGTGCTGCGGCCACGTGCCTGACCGTCAGCTTTCCTTTGTTGTCGTTGCGGGGAGCCTTAGTGTCGTTGGTGAAGAGTGTGGCCGTGGGGGCACCGTCGGCGTCGGGGTGGGCCACCGCGGTGTAGTTGCCGCCGTCGTCGAGTTCAACGGTAACCGGCCCGATCACCGGGTTGTCCGCGCTGGTGGCATCCGAGGCGGTGATGGCGATATGGTAGTCGCCGGCAGCGAGTTCCAGGGGACCGGCCACGGTTCCGGGGGTGAAGTCATCTAGGGTGAGGGTGCCGTTGACCCATACGTCCACAGTCAGGCCGGGCACGGCGTGCAAGACCGAGAGCTTGGCGGTGTCGTGGTGGTGCCAACCGCCGGCCTGCGCTGGAGCCGCGAAGGTCCCCGGCACCTCGCGTTGCTCTGCCATGAACCCGACATCGAGCCGGTCACCCCTGAACTGCTCGAGTACCTCGGCTGTGGTCAGAGGCAGAGATACGCAGCTCGACCCCAGGGTGCCGGCTCCGCACCGTGCTTGTCAGGGAAGACACACCTCGGCTCGCCATGGCACCGACGAAACCGACTCGGACCAATCCGTGTTCGCCGTCACCAGCATTACGCGCCGCGCGCACAGCCGCGTCCGCGCCGGCCAGAGTTTCCTGGCAGCGGGGCAGGAAAGCCGTTCCCGCCATGGTCAGGCGCACCGAGCGTGAACTGCGTTCCACCAACTGGACGCCGATATCCCGCTCGAGCTGGCGGATCTGTTGGCTCACGGCAGGTTGGCTGACGTGGAGGACGAGAGCAGCACGGCCATAATTCAGTTCCGTGGCCACAGCCACAAAGGCACGCATCCAGCGAAGTTCCATAAGCCAAGGTCACACCCGATCTTTGGCCAGCCCTCGGCGTAAGGGGCGGTCAGGTCCGGAGCCGCCCCCTGCCAACTTCGAGGAATCAACCGCGTGTCCGGGATGGTCTGATCGCGTGGTCACCGGGCAGTTCCAGCAGTTCATGTAACCAGCGTTCTGCTAGCCGGGCCCCGGGTCTCCCATGGTTTGCCAGCAGGCGTCCCTGACTTTGGTAACGAGGGGTGAGTCGGTCATGTCGTTGCTGTAGATCAGGCTGATGCGGGAGACGGCGTTGGTGTCTTGGATGTCCAGGTATACGAGGCCGGGGATGGCGAAGGCGCGGAGGGATTCCGGGACGACTGCGATGCCGAGGTGGGCGGCGACCAGCCCGAGGATTGTGGGGAACTGGACGGCCTGTTGGGCGAGGTCGAAGTCGACGTCGGCGGCGTGGAGCAGTGCGGCGATGTGGTCGAAAAGCCGCGAGATCCTGTCCCTTGGGAAGGCAATAAACCGCTCCCCCTTCAGTTCTCCGAGTCCGACTGAGGGGCGGGGCGCCAGGGGGTGGTCTGCCGGGACGGCCACCACCAGGCGTTCGTTTTGCAGGAGTGTGGTGCCCAGGCCCGGCACGGTCCGGACTTCCCGGGCGATTCCGGCGTCCAGGGCGCCGGCGGTGATGAGCTCGATCTGCGAGTCGGTGGTTTCCTCGCGGAGCTCGAGGTCGATGCCGGGCCAGTGGGACCGGAGTTCCCGCACCACCGGAGGAAGGGCCGAAATCGCTGCGGAGGAGACGAAACCGACACGCAACTTGCCGATTTCGCCGTCGCGGGCCTGCCGGAGGGCCGCGGTCATGGCCCCGTACTGGCTGAGAAGTTTCCTGGCATGCGTCAGGAGTAGTTCGCCGTCGGCGGTGAGCTGCACGTTGCGGGAGTTGCGCACAAACAGCTGGGTCTTGCACTCCTCTTCGAGTTTGCGGATCTGCTGGCTCAGCGGCGGCTGGGCCATATGCAGCCGCTCTGCGGCCCGGTTGAAGTGCAGTTCTTCGGCCACTGCGACGAAAAGCTCCAAGCGACGAAGGTTCATAAGAACAAGACTAAGTGAGTATCGATGGGAGTCAAATAGATACTTCAGTGGGCGGGGTTTCGGGTTTACCGTTGATCGTGAGGACAGTCACAGATCAACAAACACTAAGAGGTTCAAGAATGCCCGTCATGACCAAGCCCGCCAACAGCTTCATCAACGGTAGTTGGGTTGAAGGGACCGGGGACACGACGTCCCGGTTCAACCCGGCGGCACCGCAGGAAGCGGTCACCACCTATCACCAGGCCGGTTCCGAAGAGCTGGCGCAGGCGATCCAGGCTGCTACCGACGCGGCACCAGCATGGGACAAGCTGGGGATTCTGGCCCGGGGCCGGATCCTGTCCTCTGCCGCGGCACTGATCCGGGAACGGGCCGAGGAGATAGCCCGCGTCATGACGGCCGAGCACGGTAAGACGCTGGCGGAGTCAAGGATGGAGGTCGGTGCGTCCGCCGACACGTTCGAGTACCACGCAGGCTCTGCCAGGAACCCGGTCGGCACCGAATACCCTTCCAGCCACCCGGATGAGCGGATCCTGACCGTCCGGCGCCCGCTGGGAATCGTCGGTGTAATCACGCCCTGGAATTTCCCGCTGCAGATCCCGGCCTGGAAAATCGCACCGGCACTGCTGCACGGCAACACTGTGGTCTGGAAGTCCGCCAGCAACACCCCCGGAGTGTCCGTCCTGCTGATGGACATCCTGGCCGCGGCCGGTGTTCCGGCCGGCGTCGCGAACCTGCTCCTTGGCCCGGGTCCGCTGGGCTCTGAACTCGTTTCCCACCCGTCAGTGGCAGGCGTGACGTTCACCGGATCGGTTCCGGTGGGCCACCACATCCGCGGGATTGTCTGCGGCCGCGGCGCGAAACTGCAGATGGAACTCGGCGGACACAACGCCACCCTCGTCCTGCCCGATGCCGACGTCGAACTGGCCGCGTCCAGCGCCGTCAACGCCGCGATGGGTTCCACCGGCCAGAAGTGCACGGCCACCCGGCGGATCATCCTCGTCGGCGACGGGCACGAGGCATTCCTGGCCAAGGTGAAGGAGAAAGTCTCCGCACTTGTCCTGGGCCCGGGCACTGACCCGTCGGTGCAGATCGGCCCCGTAGTTTCCGGCTCCGCCCGCGATGAAATCAATGCCGCGATCGAGACGGCCATCACCGAGGGCGGGGAAATTCTGGCGCAGGCCACCGCTCCCGCTGCGGAGGGGCACTACGTCCTGCCTACCGTGTTGACCGGGCCGGCGTCGATGACAATCTGCCGCGAAGAGGTCTTCGGCCCCGTTGTCACCGTTCTCCGCGCCGCCACCCTCGACGAAGCCATCGCGTTGGCCAACAACACCGACTTCGGCCTCACGGCCGCGGTGTTCACCAGCGATGAGCGCGCCGCCCGGCAGTGCGTGACCTACCTCGACGCCGGCCTCGTGAAGGTCAACGCTCCCTCGACCGGGTCCGAACTGCACGCCCCGTTCGGCGGGATGAAGGATTCAACCTTTGCCGGCCCCCGGGAGCAGAACAGTACCGTCGCCGCGGCCTTCTTTACCCACGAAAAGACCGCATATCTCCGTCTGGCACCAGCGAAGGCATGATCATGACACTTCAGGACGAACGAACCGAACACGGGCTCCGGACCCCGGAGGAAGTGCTCTCCGGCGCCGATATGAACGGGGCCTGGGCCACCCGGCACAGCTTTGCCCGCACCATGCTCCGCCGCGCCGCCGCCCGGGGATGGTCCGTGGCCCGTACCCGCATGGATCTGGACGCCGATGCCCGGGGCACCGCCGTCTACACCGTGGACGCCGAAGGCAGGCAGCTGACTTTCATCGCTTTCTGCCGCAGCCTGGAGGAAAGCGAACGCACCGACCGGGTCATCGCCGACGCCTGGGACGTTACCGCGGCCCTCATCGAAGGGGACCTCACGCCCGAGCGCGAAGCAGAGCTTCGGCTCAACGTTCCGGTCCAGGAGCGCGGCCGTGTCGACCCGGACACCATCATCCTGACCCGGGCGAACCGCAGCGCACGCTTTTTTGACTACGTCAGCGACTGCCTGGCCGCCGGGTCCCAGCCCGACGTCGACATCATCGGACCCAGCCCCTACCTGATCCGCAGCACTGCGTTCTACGGCAACGGAAAATTCGGGCTCAAGGAATTCGCGGACATCCCCGCCGACCACCCCCTGGCCGTGCCGTACCGGTCCCAGATGCTCACCGCCTGGCTGCTGCGTGAACTGAGCATGGACATGGTGGAACACGTCGCCCGCGCCAAAGCAACTGCGGCCGGCACCACCGCGGTCCCCCTTGACCCGGAGTGGGGCAAATACCTGGGATTGGGCAACGCCACCGGACTGGGCATGGTCCCGTTCGTGATCAACCACCCGGCATATCTGGATGCCTGGTGCCGGCTGCGGGAAACTCCCCTCGCCGCCGGCCTCGGCCGGGACTACGCACCCGGGCACCCGGACCTTGCCCGCGTCGCGGAACTCCTCGCCCAGGCTGACCGCCACCTTGAAGAAAAACACGCACTCCACACCGCCCCGTTCCTGCCCACCGATGCGATCCGGCCCCAGCTGCAGCAACTCCTGAGCGAGCTGCAGACCCACACGGCCTCCGCGACGGAACCCGCGCCGGTCCTGGCACGCCTCCACGACAGTGCCGCACGACTCAGCCCGGAGGCCCGGGGGATCTTTGCCTCTATCGTCATTGAACTCCGTACCGACTTCGACGAGGACGCCGAGTCCCTGCTCAGAGTTGACGGCGCCGTCCCGTTCGACCCAGCCATGCGCTGCTGGGAACTGAAGCAGTTGCTGGAGGCCAACTACGCCTGGGCCCGCGGCTACGACTTCACCGATCCGGAGAGGACGGGCTATTACTGGTTCTCCTCCGCGGCCAACGAAGAACCCCGCCGGGCACTGCGAGAGGCCCGGCCCGCCGGCACTCCCGAGCACTGCACCGACATCGCCCGCCGCATCAATGCCCTCGCCACGGACCTCGAGCGGTTCCCGGCCCACCAAAGCATCGCGGACTTCCTCCTGGCACACCCCGGCCACCGCTTCGCCGCGGCCCGGGTCCAGCAGACCCGGCCTTACCTCTACGGGGAGCTGCAGGACAACCTCATCGACACCGAGTTCCTGCCCCTGAGCACCCAGCGCTTCCAGCTGGCCAGTTACGGGATGAACAACTTCAGTCCACAGTCCACGGACTGGCTGCGCGTGACGTTGTTCAGCGGAGCCCCCCGCGCGGTGGATATCAACCACGGGACGGACGAGGACGACTGGCTCTTCCCGACGGCGCCGAAGGGGCCGCAACAATGAGCCTGCACGAGCAGCTGACCGTCGTGGACGGGCTGCAGATCAGCAACTGGAGCCGCCCCGTCCTGGAGGAACTGCGTACCGGCGGCGTCAGCGCGGTCAACGCGACCTGCGCTGTCTGGGAAAACGCCGCGGACACCCTCCGGTCCGTCGGTGAGTGGCTGGACCTCGTCAACCGCAACCCCGACCTTGTGTTCCTCGCCGCCACCGGGGCAGACATCGACGCTGCGAAGCAGCAAAACAAGATCGCCGTGTTCCTGGGGTTCCAGAACGGCAGCCCGTTTGAAGACGACTACCGATACGTTGAGCTCTTCCACCGGCTCGGCGTCCGGATCGCCCAGCTGACGTACAACAACCAGAATCTGATCGGCAGCGGGTGCTTCGAAGCCGACGATGCCGGACTGACCCGCTACGGGCGGGTGATCGTGGAAGAGATGAACCGGGTGGGCATGCTCGTCGATCTCTCCCACGTCGGGTACCGGACCAGCCGCGACGCCATCGAAGCGTCCTCGGTGCCGGTCTCCGTCACCCACTCCAACCCGCTCTGGTTCTTTGACACCCCGCGGAACAAACCCCACGACGTCATCCAGCCCCTCGTGGACCGCGGCGGCGTCATCGGCTGCTGCCTCTACCCCACCGTCAGCGGCGGTGAACACGTCACCATCGAAAGCTTCTGCACCATGGTGGCCCGCATGGTGGACCAGTACGGTCCCGGCAGCGTCGGTATCGGCAGCGACTGCACCCGCGGCTGGGATCAGGAATTCGTCGGCTGGCTCCGCAACGGCCGCTGGCAACCGACCGATCCACAGAACACGCCGACCTGGCCCCTCTGGCCGGACTGGTTCACCGGCCCCCAGGACTTCCCCCGGCTCACCGACGGCCTCGCAGCCGCAGGCCTCACGGACCACACCATCGCCGCCGTGATGGGCGGCAACTGGGCCCGGCTGTTCACCAACGTCATGGACACAACAAAGGAACACGCGCATGTCTGACACCATCACCGGAGACGCCCCCGATCGCCAGCTGACGGACCGCACCATCGACGTCCAGCCCCGCGAAATCAAAGAAGCGGCCTTCCGGTCCCTCTGCGCCGCCGGTACAGACCCCCTCGAAGCCCAGGAAGGAGCCCTCGCAGTCCTCCGCGCCGAAGCCGAAGAACACGCCGGACTACGCCTCCTCGAACAACTCCTGGACGCGGACTGGGCGACACCCCTCCGGCCGGCAGCCGCCAGGGACACGTCTTGGTTGGGAGGCACCCTGCGCGAGCTTGACCCGGCCGGACAGCCGCCCCTGCGGACCGCCCTCCAACTCCTCGACCTGGCAAGCGACACCCAAGACGGCGAAGTCTCCGTGATCCGCACACCGGACGCCCGCATCCCGGGACTTCTCTGGAACGACCTGGTCCTCAGGCGCACCGCCTCCCTGGGCCGCCGGATCGTCATCGCCACCGCCCATGCCGGGACGGCACCGGATGTCGGATCCACCACGGACTACCTCACCGTCCGGGACGGAGTTCTTTCGGCCACGCAGACCCTGGCGTCGGAGGCAGTCACGGCCCTCCTGCCCCAAACCAACGCGGACAGCACCGTCGTCATGGTCCTGCCCGAACCGGTCCCTGCGCACCCAACATCAACCACCATCCCGCCCAAGCCCCTGAAAGTGTGTGCAGAAGAATGGCAAAGCATGTACCAGCTGTCCCGGAAGTACCTGGTGCCGGACGCATGAGCGCCATCACCCGGACCCAGTTCACCGACGGCAAACCCCGGCCCTACTCCGCCTCCGCAGCAACCGGCGGCATCATCTACCTGTGCGGGCAGATACCGGCCCGGGACGACGGCACCGTCGCGGCCGACATCGCCGGCCAGGTGACCCAGGCGTTCGACAACCTCGAAGCCGCCCTCACAGAAGCAGGGTCAAGCCTGTCCCACCTGCTCAAGCTCACGGTCTTCCTGGCCGACCTTGACGAATTTGATGAGTACAACGCCGCCTACCTCACCAGGCTCAGCGGCCACCCCCTGCCTCCCAGGACCACCGTGCAGGTTGCCCGGTTCAGGGGCGAAAAACGCATCGAGATCGATGCGGTCGCAGCCGCAACAGCCTGACCGGACCACGGCCACGGATCTGTTGGGTACCCAACGTCGTATTCCCTCTTCCCAGATCGGAACCACCATGCTTTCCCACGCAGCACCCGGGTCTCAAATGACCATCGATTCAGCGCCGCTGAACTCCTTCCACAAACGCCTTACCCTCTTCAGCTCAGGGGGCCCGTTCCTCGACGGATACATCCTGGCCATCATCGGCATCGCCCTGGTCCAGGTCATCCCGGCCTGGCAGATGAATGACTGGTGGAACGGTCTCATCGGCGCCTCCGCCCTGATCGGTGTCTTCCTCGGCGGGCTCGTTTTCGGCAACATCACCGACAAAATCGGGCGCAAGCTCATGTACACGATCGACCTCATGGCCATCATCGTCTTCTCTGTGGCGCAGTTCTTCGTCCAGGAACCCTGGCAACTGTTCGTCCTCCGGCTGCTCATCGGCATCGCCGTCGGCGCCGACTACCCCATCGCCACCGCCCTGGTCGCCGAATTCGTCCCCGCCACCTGGCGTGCGCGGCTCCTCGGCGGCCTGAACGCCATGTGGTTCGTCGGCGCCACCGTCGCCGCGTTCGTCGGCTACTGGCTCCTCTCCTTTGAAGATGGGTGGCGCTGGATGCTGCTCTCCTCCGCCGTGCCCGCCGTCCTGATCCTCATCGCCCGGGCCACCATCCCCGAATCCCCCCACTGGCTCGTCGGAAAAGGCCGCCACCAGGAAGCCCTGGCCATCCTGAAGAAAACCATCGGCGAAGGCGCCACCCTGGACGGCATCACCGCCCACGACCCCAACGCCGCCAAGCTCAGCACCGGCCAGGCCTTCAAACTCGTCCTGACCGGCGGCTACCTGCACCGGGTCGTCTTCATCTCCATCTTCTGGACCTGCACCATCGTCACCTTGTTCTCCATCTACGCCTTCGGACCCCAGATCCTGGCCCTGTTCAACCTCCAGTCCGGTGACGAAGCCAACATCGGCTACGGCCTAATCAACCTCTTCTTCCTCGTCGGCAACGTCGCCGCGCTCCTGGTCGTGGACAAACTCGGCCGCCGCCCCGTCCTGATCTGGGGCTTCATCCTCTCCGGCGTCGGCCTGCTGTTCCTGGCGCTCTTCCCCGCAGCACCACTGGGCCTGATCGCACTGGCTTTCGCCTTCTACGCCATCTTCAACGGCGGACCGTCGATCCTGGAATGGATCTACCCCAACGAACTGTTCCCCACCAAGGTCCGCGCCACCGCCGTCGGGCTCTGCACCGGCACCAGCCGCATCGGCGCCGCCATCGGCACCTTCGCCACCCCGCTGGCCCTGACACACCTCGGGCTCTCCGGCACCATGTGGATCGCCGCCGGCATCGCACTCCTCGGAGCCGCAGCCAGCTACTTCATGGCCCCCGAAACCAAAGGCCAGAACCTCGAAGAAGCAGCCGCCCTCCACGCCTGACACCCACCACCCACCAACCGCTGCGGGAGCACCCGTCCCTTCGGGGATGAGGGCTCCCGCCACAGCGTCCGGCGAATCCACCGCATCCGTGTCCGAAAGAAAGCAAAGCGGCAGGGATCCCGGCCCATCCACCGGCCATAAAGTCTCCCACCGCCCCGCAACCGCCTGACGGGCCGTACGGCGCAGACAATGAACCAACAATGAAGGTGCCCGGCAACCCCGATCACCCGGCAGCCGGCCGTACCCGACAGGCGGGCAGCCTCCAGGACGTGGCAGCCGGGGCCCTCGTCCCGGAAGCGGGCGGACGATGACCCAGAGAACCCTCGCCCCGGACACCTCCGGTCCCCGGTCCGTGCGGCCGGGCTGAAGTCCGCAGGCCATGTCATTGTCGATTCACTCCTCGCCCACGGGGTCCGGCGCGCCCATGTGGTACCCGGATAGAGCTATCTCTATGTCCTGGACGGGCTGCACACCTCTCCGATCGAGACCATCGCCTGCCGTCACGAGGGTGGCGCCAGTTACATGGCAGAAGCCGACGGAAAGACGAACCAGCTGCCAGGTCTCGCCATGGTGACCCGGGGACCCGGCGCAGCAAACCCCCACGTCCGGCTGCACACGGCCTGCCAGGACTCCACCCCCATGGTGCTCTTTGTCGGCCTCATAGCCCTTCGCCCACCCCTCTGTACTGGCCTGGGACATAGAAAGGTTTCAACTTTTCATCTCGAACAGTTGACTTGAACGTCTGTTCATGTCAGTATATTCACAATATCGTGACCAATATCACAAGATGGGTGTTTATTATGCGTAGTCAGACCATCGAACATTTAGAAGTCCTCGTTCCCACACCCGGTCAACTTCACGAGTTACTCAACGATGCAGAAGCCATGCTCCGGCAGGCGGCAATGGCGCAACGGTCTGCCGGCATCATGGTCACCCGCCATCATCCCGGCCGGTACACATTAGATCTCAGTCCAACGGTTCCCTTTGGGGAGACCTGGGAGCGGAATCTCGCGTGACCGTCTGATGGTGGCCGTCCTGCCGGGCCATCACCGTGGATCCATTCCATCTAGTCTTGTTGGCCAATGACACGCTCGTCGGGGTCTGCCAACGGGTTTCCCGGGGATCAAACGGGCGGCCGGGGCTGAGAACGAACAAGGCCTGGAGCTCATGGAAGGCACAGTGCCGCGCCTTCCGCCGGCCGCCTGTCATTGATGAACCCCTCTCCTTCTCAGAGGGGGAGGTTGAAAAAAGGAGTGTTCAATGAGCGAGAAACTGCGTTGGGGCGTCCTGGGTAGCGCCCGGATCGTCCGCAAGACAATTCCGGCGTTGCAGGAAACGAAGAACGGTGAGGTCGTAGGTTTCGCGTCCCGCACCTTGGAAAAGGCTAGGGAGTACGCCGACAAGCACGGCGTCCCACAGGCGTTTGGCTCTTATGAGGCGCTGCTCGCTTCCCCCGACATCGATGCGGTCTACATTGCGCTGCCCAACGCGTTGCACCTGGAATGGATTCTAAAATCCTTGGACGCAGGCAAACACGTCCTCTGTGAAAAGCCCTTGGCGATGAGTGCCGCCGAGTGCGATGAGATTGCACGCAAGGCCGACGAGACCGGGCTCAAAGTCCTAGAAGGGTTCATGTACCGTTTTCACCCGCGTTTCGAGAAGCTGCAAGAGCTGCTCGCGGCAAATGTGGTGGGCACATTGACTTTTGTCCACGTCGGTCACTCCTTCGATGCGGGCGGGGACGACAACATCCGCTGGTACGCCGGGCTCGGCGGCGGCGCACTTTTCGATACGGGGTGCTACTGCGTCAACATGAGCCGAATGGTCACCGCGCAGGAGCCGGCTCACGTCGCCGCCTTTGGTAACTACCGCGACGCCAACGACGGCGGTCTAATCGACACCAGCATTGCCGGGATGCTGCGCTTTCCCGGTGGTGCAACGGCGCTTTTTGATACCGGAGTGAACCTCGAGCGCCGCAACTTCTTGGAACTCACGGGCACCGAAGGCCGGCTCTACCTCGACAATCCTTTTGGGCTCTTGGAGGAGGATTCGGTCCTGGAGGAGCATCACTTCGGGCAGGACACCATTTATCACCAAGTCAAAGGCGAAAACCACTTCGTCCGGATGGGCGAACACTTCGCCGACAGCGTCCTCAACGGTAGGCCGCTCCGCTACAATCTCACGGACGCGGCAAACAACGCGCGGGTGTTGGAATCTCTCAACAGGGCAGCGCGGAAACCACATTCTGACGCCGTCCCAAGCGTTAGCTGAAGATTTCGCCGCTCGATCCGGAGACGCCGACCGCAAGCTGGTCTTCGGTCTTCCTGAAGGCTGCCACGATTGCGTTGATCCCGTCGCCCGAGTAGGCAAAGACTTTGTCCACTCCCATTGATGAAGCTGATCCAGCAAATCGCCCCAAACTGTTGCGATTCCACAGGCGATCTGCCCGAAATCCATTCCACATCGCCGAGAAAGAAAGACGCCGCATCCATGACCCAGCTCAATGAACGCACCATCCCTGTCTCCGGAGCCGATACCGCTGACGTGAGCCGACCCTTGCGACCCGTGATCGGGCAGACGTTTGACGCTGTCCTGTTCGATATGGATGGCACTCTCATAGACTCGACCCCCGCGGTGCGTCGGGCCTGGCTCGCCTGGTGTGCCGAACGTGGACTCGATCCATCGTTCCTGGACGGCGCCCACGGCCAGCCGGCCCGGGACATTGTGGCTTCCCTGGTTCCGACCGAGGAGTTCGACGAAGCCTTTGAGCGCATTCAACAAATCGAGATCGCCGAAGTCGGCGGCATCACCGTCCTTCCGGGAGCCGCCGAAGCGCTCTCGGCCATCAATGAATATCGCAAAGCGATTGTCACCTCGTGTACGCGGCCCCTGGCTACGGCACGAATCACGGCTTCCGGACTGGTGCCACCCCGCGTGGTAGTCACCTTCGACGACGTGGTGCGCGGCAAACCGGACCCTGAACCCTTCGCGCTCGGCGCCCAGCGGCTGGGTTTCGACCCCGGCCGCTGCCTCGTCGTCGAGGACGCAGCGGCTGGTCTGCGCTCCGCGCATGATGCCGGGTGCACGACCCTGGCGGTGGCGGGTACACACGCAGCGGCGGATCTGAATGCTGACCTCGTTATCACCAGCCTGGTTGACCTCGAATTCTCGGCAACTGCGGGCGGTATCCACATCGCGCGGCGTAAGTCCCCAGACAGGTAATCCCCCGGCTGCCAACAGCGTCCATGAAGCGCCTACCTATGCCTCGAAGGTATTCCAATGTCATCGATGACATTGTCATCTAACTTTGGCCCGATGCACCCGCGTGGAGTTCGGCGCTTCGTGGCGGCGTTCTGTAATCGCTCGATGTCGCAGTTGTCGGCAGCAGGCGCCGTCTTGCATGGCTAGGGATATGAGCCGTCTCACCGGCTGGGTGACCGCTCCGGCGTCAGAGCTCTGATTTTCGCGGAATTGTCATTTCAGAAGTCGTCTGCACCAGTCCATGCGGCAGGACGGGGCGAGTGCAGGCGACTACTGAGGTTGAATTGTCAGAAGTCCCGTGCACCCTCGTGCACTCTTCAAGAATCTTCTGCACCAATCTCGCGCCACGGCGCTGTGGCTGCTGCGCACCGGGTCGCTGATCGACTGGCCGATTGGATTCGACGATTTGGACTAGCGTTGACCGATGATTCAACCGCATCCACTCAGCGAGAGCGTTCGTTGCTGCCGGTCCCGGCGGTGCGGGTGCGCCAGGCGCGCCCGTCCAGGGAGGCAAAGAGCTCATCGGCCCGCCACTCGGTCCCCAGCAAACCAGGGCCGGGAGTGATGACGCGTTGGTTCATGGGCACTGCCATGACGTCATGCATGCCGCGGGCCTCCAGCCGGCGGCGCAGGCCCGTGTGTTGGCCATAGCCTGCGTACCCGGTCGTCCATGCGGCCTCTATCCCGGCGTCCAGGGCGCGTTCGATCATGTCGGCGGCGAGCACCGGTTTCGTGGCCATGGCCCGGTCCTCCGGGATTCCCGCACGTGTGCAGCGTTCCCGGTCCTCGGTCCAGGCTTTGGACAGGTACAGCTCCCGGTCAAGGAAGGTGCGTCCCAGCGGTGACGCGTAGGCCAGGAATACCCCGATCTGAGAGTTCTCCACCCTCCCGGCCGTGCCGGAGTACTGGCGGGCCACCCCGGCCGAAGCGGTGCCCTTCTTCAGGAACCCCGTTTCGTCAATCGCCAGAATCCCTCCCCGGGTCCCCCAGATGCCGAGCTTCACCGCTGAGGCCGCATTTTCGGTCGCACGAAGACGCCCCCTTCCTGCAACCAGGGTGGGAGGCTAATGCAAATGCAGTTAGTACAGGGACTTCGGAACTGACATTCGGGAAAGGGCCGGAGCAGCCGTTCGGTGCCCGCTCCGGGATCCCTATCCGGACGGATCGTCTGCGGTGAAGAACAGGATCCGGCAGGAACGTCACCATCGCCTCGGAACACAGCGCCACGAGATCCTTGGGTGGCCCGAAGCCCGCGCTGATTCGACGCCGGGCACTCAGCTCCTGGTCTCGTACCTGGTAAGGACCACACCGTCGGGAAACGTCCGGGTCTCCACCAGGCTCAGGTTCACCCAGTTGTCCAGGGCTGTGAAGAACGGCGTGCCGCCGCCCACCAGGACCGGATGGGTGACGATCGCGTACTCGTCGATCAGCCCGGCCCGCATGGCCGCCGCGGCGAGTGTGGCACCGCCGATGTCCATGGGGCCGCCGTCGTCGGCCTTGAGCCGGGTGATCTCGGTGACCGCGTCGCCGGTGACCAGGCGGGTATTCCAGTCGACCGTGCTGGTCGTCGAGGAGAACACCACCTTCGGCATATCCCGCCAGCGGCGGGCGAACTCGATCTGCGCCGGTGTGGCGCCAGGCTGCTGGTCGGCTGTCGGCCAGTGCGAGCTCATCGTCACCCACAGTTTGCGCCCGTACAGCGCCAGGCCCGTCGCCCCCACCCGGTCGGACCACCATTGGAACAGCTCGTCACTCGGTACGCTCCAGCCGAGGTCGTCGCCGGGCGCGGCGATGTAGCCGTCCAGGCTCAGGTTCATGCCGAAGGTCAGTTTGCGCATGGCGCCAGTCTCCCGTGAGCCGGTATTGGCTGTACAGACCAGCACGGCGCGGAAGAGTCATCGGTCAGGCCGCACCGAGGGCCAGTTGACCACCACGCCAAGCAGATGCTCCGTACGGAAAGGATCCTTTACGGGACAGTGAGCAGGGTCTGCCGACTCCGGGCTATATATCCATCATGGATAGTCAGGCCAACGTGAGGGCGCGAGCAATCTGCCGCTGGGAGCAGACGGGGCTGATCCCGCCCCACCAGATGCCTTCCTAGTGGGCATTTGTGGAGGGGTTGGTCAGGTTGAGGCTAATGGTCTGGCCCGGGGCCAACTCCCCGGAGGACAGGTCTGTGAAGGCGTACCAGACGCGGGCGGTGCCGGTGAGCGGGCGGTTCGCCCATTCCAGATTCGCCTGCTCCGGAACTCCGAAACGGAAGGAGATCTTTCGCTCGGTGTCCCCGGGCGCGGTGGTGTAGGTCTGGGGTATCCCGTCAACGTCGGCGGTGAAGGTGCCTTGGGCGCCGTCGATCTTTAGCTCGCCGGGCATGAGTCTCACCCTGGTCTCCGCGGGGATGGGCCGGTCCGCGGTCAGGGACGGGTTGTACTGCAGCAACTGGTCGGTAGTGCACCGGAATTTGAAGCCGAGGCTGTCGAACGAGTCACCGTCGACGGTGGTGTAGAAGGTGGTCTGGCCGAATGAATTGTTGACGGTTGTTCCTCAACCGGAGGCTGTCGACCGGATTTTTCTGCAGCTGGATGTGGTTGCCGGCACGGACAATGTAGGTGTTGCCCTTTTCGTACACGCACGGGACGTTGTTCGCTTCGGCCAGCTGCTCCTGGGTGATTCCGAACCGGTAGGTGATCCCGCCAAGGGTGTCATCGGCTTCAATGACATAGCTAGTGGGGATGCCGTTTTCGTCGACAGTAGCCGTCCCCTTCGCGCCCTTGATCGGGCCTGGAGGTGGGATCAGTCGAAGCTTTGTGTTGGGTGCCAACGTGCTCCCGGGCTGAAGCCCATTGAATTCAGCGAGTTTCTCTCGGTGATGTGGAAGGATGCAGCCACTTCCGCTGACATGTCACCGGGGACGGTGGCGTAGTAATCCACGTTCCCAAACGAATCGGTAACCGTCGGCCCCGTCAGGGAAGACCTCCCGGGGTCGGCCGGTGCCGTTCCAGTCGTGACGACGGCTGGCGACGCCATCACCTTTTCGATCGACGACGGTCCCGACGTTCATGCGGCCAACCCGGCTGACAGCAAAACGGCGAGTACCGCAACTCGAAAGCCCGTTCGCGGGGCCTTCCTATCAATTGAGAAACCGCTGGCTCCAGCCATCACAAACCCCCATGCGCTCCGACCCGCGGAGTCTTTTTCCGAATAGACCAACTGAGCGTAAAGGACGAATACCTCGCCGGTCACTAGCGTCCGACGACATGTTCTCCCTATGAACAGGAGCAAAGATCGCCACCGGAGGGTGTGAATCGCAGAGCTATTTGGCGCGTAAGTCGCAGAGATAAGTGGCAGGAGGGCGCGCCGTTTAAGGATCCTCCAGCAGTGCACCGGCTTAAATGGTGTCGTGCAACCGTTCGGTGCTTCTCAATTGGCTGGGCTTGTGTGTCCAGCTACTCGTGTCCTCTTCGATGAGCAACCCCTCCGAGGCGTAGAAACCTGAGTTGTCACGCTCGATGCCGAGGGCGCGGCAGTAGTCGTTCAGGGACTCAAGCGTGAACCGGTCGGGGATCTTCTCTGCCGTGTAGCTATCGAGGTTCTCGAAGGGCTGCGGATCGCCGAAGGGGGTCCAAAGCCAGCGGGACTAGTAGCTCGCCCGGATGGAACGGACGTGCCGTGCTCCCGAATGGATCGCTGCCGTAGCCCCTACGTGTCAGGGTTGGGTGAGGCCAGTACCTCATAGCAACTTCGTCTAATTCGTAGGGCGAGAATCAGGATCATCACCAATGTCTGTCTCCA
>NZ_JBEPPJ010000017.1:0-89178 GCF_040547265.1 Arthrobacter sp. UYCo732
CTGGGGTGCCTCCGCCGAGGCAGGCCTTGCCGCCCGCGTCGTGGAGGCAACCAAGCAGCTCGGCTCCGCCGGCAAGACGTTCTAGTCATGTCCGACGAATTTCGTAAGAACCTGATGGGCCCCGAGCCCACGCTCCTTCCTGCCGAAACGGACGTCTACCACCAGCTGGACGCCGGCGCGGAAGCCCTGGACCTGGTGGAGAAGCACCCCACCTCGTCGTTGTTGTGGGCGGTACTCGCGGAGGAGGCGTGGGCCGAAGGCCGCACCATCGATTCCTACGCCTACTCGCGGGTTGGCTATCACCGCGGCCTGGACTCCCTGCGCCGCAACGGCTGGCGCGGCGTGGGCCCTATCCCGTGGGCGCACGAACCCAACCGCGGCTTCCTGCGGGCGCTCTACTCGCTGGGCCGTGCGTCCGCGGCCATCGGCGAAGCCGAGGAACCCGAGCGCATCGAGAAGTTCCTGAACGACTCGGACCCGGCCGCGAAGGCAGCCATCGAGGCCAAGTAGAAACACAACGCGGGGTCACTTTCCGCCCTCTCCGGACCCCGGATTGGGCCGAAAGTGACCCCGCGTTGCTTTGTTAAAGTACGACGGCGGGCGGTTAGCTTTCAGAAGAAAGGTAACCGCCCGCCGTTGTACTTACCGGTGGGGCCGGGCAGGTTACATATCAGCTGGCGGCCTTCGCCAGACCGGTGCGGGCCATGGCGTCCGCATAGACGACGCGCATTTCCTCGAGGTACTGCTCCTGACGGGCCGGGGTTCCGGCGAACGCCCGGCCGCTGAGGGAACGGACCTTGTAGGTCTTCAGGCCGCGCCGCCAGATCATGGGCACCTCGGTCTTCAGCAGCAGGTTGGCCAGGCGGTTGGCTTCGGTGCCGTGGGCCACGATCACGGAGGCGCGCGGGACCAGGGCGAGGAACTTGAGCAGCGGCTTAAGGCCGGAGGAGATCTGGTCCGGCGTGAACTTGCCGTTGACCTCGCCGGGGGTGTGCCACGGGTGAACGTTCCACGGCATCACGAACTCAGGGCGCAGGCCGAGCTTCCACTGGATTCCGAGCATACGGGTAGCGGCGTCGTCGTCGCCTGCGGTCATAAAGCCGGACGGGTCAGCCTCGCCGATGTTGGAGTAGAGGCTGATGATGCGGCATTCGTCCACGTCGTGCATGGGGTCGACGTAGGGGACTTCGGTGTGGGGCTTGACGCTCTGCAGGGAATCGCACAGTTCGTTGACGCCGGCAACATTGGGTTCGTAGCGGCGGCTCAGGAGCTGTTCACGGAAAGATTCGGGGGCCAGGGCTGTCATATAGTGCAATGTCTCCTGCGGGGCTCGGTGCTGCGCCAATCCGGAAAATGGGCGCACGGGGACGCAACCATTCCGGGATGGTTTGAAATGTGGTGTGGACCGATTCCTAGTCGATCTTTATCAGTCTATCAAGTCCCGCAAAACGAAACGCCGGGCGAGGGGTGCCGCTTTCCGGCTGAAATCGGGGGACAAAGGCCGTCAAAGACGTTGACATAACCTGTATAGCTTGGTTGGCTTCTGTCACAGTCCGCGATCAAAAATGTCGCGGCTGGCCGCACCCCAATTGCACTCGAAAGAGGTACGCGCTGTGAACCAAACCTTGGCAACCTTCAGGACCCTCGCCGTTTCCGGAGCCCTGGTGCTGGCAGCTGTAGCCGCATGATTGATCTGCACCACCAGGGCACCCGGAGCGAACGCGACGGGAAACTGGTTTCCGGGTCCATCCTTTACCCCACCACCCCCAACGAAGGGCCGCAGGCGGCCTCCTAAGTGGACAAAGTCTGTGATCGGCTAAACTTGGGTGGTAAGAGCCCCGGAACTCTTGCGTGGCTGGCCGCCGTCGCGGCCCGGCCGGGCTGTTGCCTTCGGGGCATTCTCATGAACGGTGCTTCACCAGATCTGCCATTTCGG
This sequence comes from Arthrobacter sp. UYCo732, assembly GCF_040547265.1. Classification (NCBI taxonomy): domain Bacteria; kingdom Bacillati; phylum Actinomycetota; class Actinomycetes; order Micrococcales; family Micrococcaceae; genus Arthrobacter; species Arthrobacter sp. UYCo732. The sequence continues at coordinate 1,937 of NZ_JBEPPJ010000017.1, forward strand.
TGGCGGAACTGTGCGGCCCGAACGAATGGGGGAGGATCCCATGCCAGCAATCGTGATCGTAGGAGCCCAGTGGGGCGACGAAGGAAAAGGCAAGGCCACCGATCTTCTCGGGGGGCGCGTTGATTACGTCGTCAAGCCGAACGGCGGCAACAACGCCGGGCACACCGTCGTCGTAGGCGGTGAGAAGTATGAGCTCAAGCTCCTTCCGGCCGGCATCCTGAGCCCCAACGCGATTCCGATCATCGGCAACGGCTGTGTAGTGAACCTCGAAGCCCTGTTCCAGGAAATCGACGGTCTGGAAGCCCGCGGCGCGGACACCTCCAAGCTCCGCGTTTCCGCCAACGCCCACCTGGTTGCGCCCTACCACCAGGTGCTGGACAAGGTCACCGAGCGTTTCCTTGGCAGCCGTGCCATCGGCACCACCGGCCGCGGCATCGGCCCGGCCTATATGGACAAAGTGGCCCGCCTGGGCATCCGAGTCCAGGACGTCTTCGACGAATCCATCCTCCGCCAGAAGGTGGAAGGTTCGCTGCGCCAGAAGAACGAACTCCTGGTCAAGGTCTACAACCGCCGCGACATCGTGGTGGACGAGATCGTCAGCTACTTCCTCTCCTTCGCCGAGCGCCTGCGCCCGCTGGTTATCGACAGCACGCTGGTCCTCAACAACGCCCTCGACGAGGGCAAGGTAGTGCTGATGGAAGGCGGCCAGGCAACGTTCCTGGACGTGGACCACGGCACCTACCCCTTCGTCACATCCTCCAACCCGACGGCGGGCGGCGCGTCCGTTGGTTCCGGCATCGGACCCACCCGGATCTCGCGTTCCATCGGCATTATCAAGGCCTACACCACCCGCGTTGGCGCCGGCCCGTTCCCCACGGAACTGTTCGACGAGATGGGCATGTACCTGCAGAAGACCGGCGGTGAGTTCGGCGTCAACACCGGCCGTCCCCGCCGCTGTGGCTGGTACGACGCAGTCCTGGCCCGCCACGCTTCCCGGGTCAACGGTTTCACGGACTACTTCGTCACCAAGCTGGACGTCCTCACCGGCATCGAACAGATCCCGGTATGCGTCGCCTACGACGTGGACGGTGTCCGGCACGACGAAATGCCGATGACCCAGACCGAGTTCCACCACGCCGTGCCCATCTTCGAATACTTCGACGGCTGGACCGAGGACATCACCGGCGCCCGCACCCTGGAGGACCTCCCGGAGAACGCACGCAACTACGTGCTGGCCCTGGAAAAGCTCTCCGGGACGCGCTTCTCGGCCATCGGCGTCGGCCCTGACCGGGACCAGACCATCGTGGTACGCGACCTCATCAACGACTGACGTTTTAGAACGTGCGACGGCGGCGGGTCACCCTTGGGGGTGGCCCGCCGCCGCTGTATGCGGAGCGGATGGACGCAATTTACATAGGGTTAACCCCGCCGGCCTTGTGAGGCTGCAGGCACGGCCGCCAGACTTTTAACATAAGGTGAACTGATCAACAGATCGTTCGACAAGACCCGCGGGATGATGGCGCAGGGATGCGTCCGGGCCTGCCAGGTGACAATGACGCCACCGGGAGGGACCTCCGCTGACCGGAAGGATTTTGATATGGCTGGGACGTTTGAAGTTTTTCTCGACTCCGATTCGCTGCTCAGATTCAGGCTCAAGGCGCCGGACGGCACCGTGATGGCGGTGTCCGGGGCCTTCGCGGACAAGCCGGCCGTTGCGGCTGGAATTGCCGCCATCCGCGAGTGCGCCGGAACAGGTCTTGTTACCGACCTTTCCGCCGCCGGCCTTCGTGACCAGCGCACCCCGGCGCCGGCCCCGTACGCGGCCGCTCCGGCTGCGGCAGCCGAGCCGGCCTGTGACGAGCAGCGTGTTCCGGTCAGCCGGGTCCGCGCTTTTGCCCACTTCGATACGGTGCGGGGCAGCGTACCGAGGGCGCGGTGGACCGGAGCCGTCTGAGGCGCCCGCCGGAGTCTGGTGTCCTTGCCCTAAGCCCGAACCAGGAGCCAGAGAATTTCAAAAGTTTTTTTGACAAGGCGTAACACCCGGCAGGTCCGGAGCGATTACCCCTATGAAGCGCTGGTCTGGAACTTGTCCCCCATCATGTTCCAGACCGGCCCTTTTGTTCCTTGACGGACCACGTTTCGTTGGCCGCAGCCTGGTTACCCGAGGGCAAAGTTAGCGGGGCAAGCAGAGCCCCCCACCGAAGGCCCTACGTCTGTGACCGATGTGCTGACCGATGACGTTTTGCGTGCGCGTGCCCGCGAACCCGAGCTTTTCAGCATCGTGTACCGATCCTATGCGCCACAGGTTCTGGGCTACCTCACAGCCCGCGGGGTAGAAGATCCGGAGGCTGTTATGCAGGAAGTCTTCCTCGACATCCTGCCGAGGCTGGCGACGGTTACCGGCGGCGTGGCCGGACTGCGAACCTTTGTGTTCTCGGTGGCTCATGCCCGGATGGTGGATGAGCACCGACGGCAGCGCCGCACACCTGTTGAGCTACCGTTCGAACCCGACCTGGACGGGCGCGAGGAGTCCTCGGCCGAGGACCCGGCCATGGAACGGATCTCGCCGCAGGAGGTCCAGAATCTCCTGGGCATCCGCCCGGATGAACAGCGGGAGGTCCTGGCCCTGCGCCTTGTCGCCGCCCTGACGGTTGAGTAGGCCGAGGAAGTGATGGGGAAGAGTGCCGGCGCAGCCACCGGCGACCTGCCGTTTGCGGCCGCCGCAAAATCGGCTCGCCTGACACTGCGGCGCCGGCCGCGCAGGGGACCGCAGATGCGGGAACTGACGGGCCGGGAACTGACGCGCCCGGGAGAGCTGCGCAGGAGAAGGGTCCAGGCCGCAGTCAGGAACAGGACCGGGGTGCTGCAGCGCCGGGCAAGGCAGCGGCCGACGGCGGCTCCTCCCGGAACGCAGCAGGCGGCACCAACGGCGGCAGTGACCCGCAAGGCGAAACTTCCTGGGAAGGCCGCAATCCTGGCAGAGGGTCAGGCAGCGACCGCGCTGACGAGCTCGAAAATGCAGGCAAGCCCGTGAGCGAAGCCTCCGCCGTCCTCGACAACCTGACCTCAGTGGTCCTCGCCCCGGTAACGATGGGCCGGGGCACAACAGAAAAAACCGGAGCCGGCGATGCCGGCCCCGGTTCAATCTGGCTGAAGGAGTTCAACCGCTAATCAGGGGTTCCCGTGGCAGGTCCCGTCAGGACAGGAGCTGCCGGCGGGACGAGATCACGCCGGTATCGAAACCTGCCAGGTGCAGGCCGCCGTGGAACCGTGCGTGTTCGATCTTCACGCACCGGTCCATCACCACGTTCAGCCCTGCTGCCTCTGCGTCGGCGGCCACCGCCTCATGCCAGGAGCCGAGCTGCAGCCACAGGGTTTTGGTGCCGGCCGCGATGGCTTCGTCCAGGACGCCGGGGAGGTCATCGTGCTTGCGGAACACGTCCACGATGTCCGGGCTCTCGGGAAGATCGGCCAGCGAGGCGTAGGTCGGCTCGCCCAGGATTGCCCTTACCACGGGGTTCACGAAGTACACCTTGTACCGCGTGGAAGACTGCAGGTAGGTGGCCACGAAGTAGCTGGCGCGTGAGGGCTTGTCCGAGGCGCCCACGATGGCAATCGACTTGGCTGCTCGCAGCAGGTTCAGGCGCTCCGGTGCGGACGGGCCTTCCCAGGTCCGGGTTTCGATGCTCATGCGCGTGCTCCAATCGTGCAGGCTTCGGTGGTTGAGCTTGTCGAATCCCCGGTGTCGACAAGCTCAACCACCGCTGCTGAGGCCTCAGTAAGTGCCTGGTCCAGGTCCCACAGAATATCGTCGATGTCTTCAAGCCCCACGGAGATGCGGATCAGGTCCTCGGGAACACCGGCGGACTCGAGCTGTTCCGGGCTGAGCTGCTGGTGGGTCGTGGACCCGGGGTGGATGACCAGGGTCCGGGAGTCGCCCACGTTGGCCAGATGCGAGGCCAGTTGCAGGGACTCAATGAACGTCTGGCCGGCGGCACGGCCGCCTTTCACGCCGAAGGAGAATACCGAGCCGGGACCCAGCGGCAGGTACTTCCGTGCCCGTTCGAAGTGCGGATGCGAGGGCAGGCCGGAGAAATTCACGTAGGCCACGCGGTCATCAGCCTCGAGCCATTCGGCCACGGCCTGGGCGTTCTTCAGGTGTTCGTCGAGGCGCTGCGGAAGCGTCTCCACGCCCTGCAGCAGCTGGAACGCCGACATCGGCGACAGCGCGGGGCCGATGTCCCGCAGGTGCTCGCAGCGCAGCTTGGTCAGGAACCCGTACTCGCCGAAGTTCCCCCACCAAGAGACGTTGCCGTAGGAGGCGACGGGTTCGGTCATCATGGGGAACTTGCCGTTGCCCCAGTCGAAGCGCCCGCTTTCCACGATCACGCCGCCCAGGGTGGTGCCGTGCCCGCCGAGGAACTTCGTCGCGGAGTGGATCACGATGTCCGCCCCGTGCTCGATCGGGCGCACGAGGTACGGCGTGCTCAAGGTGGCGTCGACCACCAGGGGGATCCCGGCGTCGCGCGCTACCTTTGCCAGCCCTTCCAGGTCCTGGACCTCCGACGACGGGTTGGCCACCACCTCGACGAAGATTGCCTTAGTGTTTTCCTGGACCGCCGCGGCATAGTCCGCGGGATCGGTGCCGGGAACAAAGGTGGTGTCCACACCGAAGCGGCGCAGGGTGACATCCAGCTGGGTGACGGTGCCGCCGTAGAGCTGGGACGCAGCCACGATGTGGTCGCCGGCCTGCGTCAGTGCGGCGAAGGTGATGAACTCCGCTGCCATGCCCGACGACGTGGCAACAGCGCCGATGCCGCCTTCCAGCGAGGCGATGCGTTCCTCGAACGCGGCCACGGTGGGGTTGCCGATCCGGGAGTAGATGTTGCCGTACTTCTGCAGCGCGAATAGGTTGGCGGCGTCCTGGGTGTCCTTGAATACGAAGGACGTGGTCTGGTAGATGGGCACCGCGCGGGCGCCGTGCTCGGCGTCGGGGGTGCCGCCGGCGTGCAGGGCGCGGGTGCGGAAACCGAATTTGCGGTCAGACATTACGCGTTCACCAGCCCGGTGGTTGAGCTTGCCGGAACCCCGGTCTCGACAGGCTCGACCACCAGAAGCTCGGTGCCGTTCTTGCGCGCCAGGTCGGCTTCGAGTTCGCGGACGATCGGCAGGATGTCCTGGCCGAAGGAGGCCACTTCCTCCTGGAAGTGCAGGTAACCGGTGAGAAACAGGTTGACGCCGATTTTCTTGTATTGAACAATCCGTTCGGCGATCTGCTCCGGGGTGCCGATCAGCTGGGTCTTGAAGCCGTCGTTGTACTGGACCAGGTCCTCGAAACTGGAATCGGCCCACATGCCCTTGCCGTCCTTCGTGGACGCGCCGGCTTCCTGCACGGCGTCGCGGAAGCCCTCGACTGCAGGCTTGTGTGCCTTCGCCACGATTTCGCGGAGGGTGTCGCGGGCTTCCTTCTCGGAATCGCGGGCAATGACAAAGCCGTTGAGTCCGAACCGGGGCGCTGCGAGGGCGCCGTCGGTGCCACGCTTCGTTTCGCCGGCAGCAGCCACCACTCCGGCGATGTTCTCCTTGAAGCCTTCGAGGTCCTTGCCGTTGGAGAAGTACCAGTCAGCAACGCGGCCGGCCGTGGCCTGCGCCGCCGTGGAGTTGCCGCCGAAGAAGATCTCCGGGTGCGCGCGGCCCGGTACATCAACCGGGGCCGGGTTCAGGGTGAAGTCGGTGATGTTGTAGAACTTGCCCGACTGGCTGTACTCCTGCTCGGTCCACAGGCCGCGCAGTACCTTGATGAATTCCTCGGTCCGGACGTAGCGCTCGTCGTGCTCCAGCCACTGCAGGCCGAAGTTTTCGAATTCGGCCTTCAGCCAGCCGGAGACGATGTTGACGGCCGCACGGCCGTTGGAGATGTGGTCCGCCGTGATGATGTATTTTGCCAGCACGCCTGGGTGCCACATGCCGGGGTGCACTGCGGAGATGACCTTCAGCCGCTCGGTCGCCGCCAGCAGGGCAAGGCTGAACGAGGTGGCCTCGTGCTGCTTGTCGGCGCCGTAGGAAGCTGCGTAGCGGGTCTGCGTCAGGGCATACTCGAAGCCGGAGTTCTCGGCGATCCGCGCCAGCTTCTTGTTGTAGTCGAAGTCCCAACCGGTCCGCTGCTCGATGGTGGAGACAACCAGGCCGCCCGAAACGTTCGGCACCCAGTATGCGAACTTCAGCGGTTCGGAAAGACGGGCAACATTGCTGATGTCGTTCATAAATTTTCCTTTGCTAGGGCCCGCTTGCGCAGGACGTCCTGGATTCCGGCGATGGCCGGTTCGTTCTGGAGTGAGGTGGTGTCGCCCAGGGCGGTCCCCTCAAATAGCTGGGTCAGCAGCCGGCGCATGATTTTGCCGCTGCGGGTCTTGGGCACGTCAGGAACCACCACGACGTCGCGCGGCTTGGCGATCGGGCCGATCGCCTTCGCGACGTGGTTGCGGAGCTCCTCGGTCCCCACCAGTCCCCTAACCTCGCAAGCCCGGTCAGGGGACCCTGCTGGCGTGGCCCCAGGTTCGATCATCCGACCGGTTGCCTTTAGGACAACGAATGCGACGATCGCGTGCCCGGTCTTGGGGTCAGCCACCGGACACACGCCGGCCTCCACCACATCCGGGTGGGCCACCAGCGCAGACTCGATCTCGATGGTGGACAGCAGGTGGCCGGAGACGTTGAGGGTGTCGTCCACCCGGCCCAGGATCCAGATGTCGCCGTCGGCGTCGTACTTGGCACCGTCGCCGGCCAGGAACCAGCCCTGTTCGGCGTACTGCCGCCAGTACGAATCGAGGTAGCGCTGGGGGTTGCCCCAGACGGTCCGCGCGATGGACGGACCAAAAGCGTCAACCACAATGAAACCCTGCACACCCGGCGGAACTGTATTGCCGGCGGCGTCCACGATTCGGGCGCTGACCCCGGGCAGCGGACGTGCCGCGCAGCCGGGCTTGAACTCGGTGTCCGTCGGAGTGGGGGAGAGGATGGTTGCACCGGTCTCCGACTGCCACCACGTGTCCACCACGGGCGCGGTGCCGGCGCCCACGTTGTGGCGCAGCCAGCGCCAGGCTTCGGGGTTGACTGCTTCGCCCACGGTGCCGAGCATCCGGATGGAGGAGAGGTTGTAGGTGTCCGGCACGCCGTCCGGGAACCAGCCCATGAGGGACCGGACCAGGGTGGGCGCCGTGTAGTACTGCGTGACACCGTAACGTTCGATGATTTCGAAGTGCCGGCCCGGGTGCGGGGTGTTCGGGGTGCCTTCGAAGATCACCTGGGTAACGCCGTTGGAGAGCGGCCCGTAAATCTCGTAGGTATGCGCAGTGACCCAGGCGAGGTCCGCGGTGCACCAGTGCACGTCCTGGTCCCGGAGCGTAGAATCCGGGTTGCTGAACAGGTGCTCGTAGCTCCAAGACGCCTGCGTGAGGTAGCCGCCGGAGGTGTGGACCAGGCCCTTGGGCTTACCGGTGGTCCCGGACGTGTACATGATGAACAGGGGAGTCTCGGCGTCGAATGCTTCGGGTTCGTGGACGTCAGGGGCGGTCCCGACGGCGTCATGCCACCAGACGTCGCGGCCTTCAGTCATGGGGACGGCATCGAGCTCGTCCGCCGGGGTGGTGCGGTTGACCACCAGGACGTGCTCGATGGCGTTGTCCCCGGCGACCGCCGCGTCAGCGTTGTCCTTGACGGGCACGGCCACGCCACGGCGGAACTGGCCGTCCGTGGTGACCAGCAGCTTGGCCTGGGTGTCCTCGACGCGGAACTTTAACGCCTCGGCCGAGAAACCGCCGAACACCAGGGAGTGGATGGCTCCGATCCGCGCCACGGCGAGGGTGATGATGACGGTTTCAGGGATGACCGGCAGGTAGATGACCACGCGATCGCCCTTGGTGATGCCCAGCCCCAAGAGCGCGTTGGCGGCCTTGGCCACCTCACGCTGGAGTTCGGCGTAGGTAATGGCGCGGCGGTCGCCCGGCTCGCCTTCAAAGTAGAGCGCAACCTTGCCGCCCCGGCCTGCTTCCACATGGCGGTCCACGCAGTTGTAGGTCACGTTCAGGCGGCCACCGGCGAACCATTCAATGCGGGGCACGGAGTACTCGGCGTCCTCGACGGGAACTTCCGGCCCGCTAAGCCTTCGTGCCTTGTCAAAACTGTGGGCGGTGTGCCATGGCTCGGCCCAGTCAAGGCGCCGGGCGGCATCCTCCCAGAACCCAATGCGCTCGGCCTCGGTGCTGGGGTGCGTGGCTTGTACGGTGCTCAGGCCCATCGTTTTACCGCCCATTTCTCTGCCAGGCCCAGGAGGGCGTCGGCCAGTTTTCCAATCACAGCCAGCAGCACGATGGCGAGGAAGAGCCTGTCGGTGCGGCCGTTGTTTTGTGAGTCGATCAGCAGGAAGCCGAGCCCCATGGAGGAGGCGATCAGTTCGGCCGCCACGAGGAACAGCCACGCCTGCGCCAGGGCCAGCCGCAGCCCGGAGAAGACGGCAGGAACCACAGCAGGCAGCTGCACGGTCGTCAGGAGCCGGACGCCCTTGAGGCCGAAGGCGCGGGCAGCTTGGACCAGGTTCCGGTCTACGTGGCGTAGCGCCAGGGAAACGGTGGTGAAGACGGGGAAGAACGCTCCGATGATGATCAGGGTGACCTTGGAGTCTTCGCCGATCTTCAGCCAGAGGATCAGCAGCGGTACCCAGGCCAGCGAGGGGACGGCGCGCAGGGCGCCGATGGCGGGGGCCAGCAGGGCGTCGGCAATCTTCGACAGGCCCACGGTGGCACCGAGGATGAGGCCCAGTGCGGCGCCGATCAGGAACCCGATCTCCACCCGCTGCGTGGAGATGAACAGGCCGGTGGAGGACGCCACCTGCCAGGCAAGCAGCAGGATTGCCGGGATGATCAGGCCAAGGGGCAGACGCGCCCAGTTCCTGGAAAGGACTCCGGCGGGAGACCATCCCGGTGCCGGAGCGGCTGCCGTTACGGCACCCGTCTGGGCGGCGTCTGCCGTTGTTGCGGCAGCGGCTGCAGCGCGCTTGTCCGCAACACTGTTGCCGGTGAGGAAGGGGTTTTCCAGATGGCTCATCAGGAACCCTTGATGGCTGACGGATCAGCCTTCTTCACCAGCGAGTCGTCGAGAAGGGAGCCCACGGCGTCGTCGATCTGCTGCTGCGTTTTGACGTCGCCGGTTTCCACGAAGGTGGGCCCGATCTTCTCCAGTACTTTGCGCTGCGCCTCACTGGGCGCGGCATCTACATCCAGGTCGCTGCGCTCGAGCACCACGTCAAGCAGCAGGACGCCGGGGTTGCGTGCCAAGGCACGTGCCAGGGATGCCCGCTGGGCCATGCCGCCGGACACTTCGCGCGGACGGCGCACGGCGAAGCTGTCCAGTCCCACAAGCTCCAGCAGGCGGGAAACCTTGGCTTTGCCTTCTTTTGCGCTGCAGCCGGTGGGCAGGCCGATGGCGACGTTGGCCGGGTCGCCGGTACGCTCGGAAGTCAGTACTGCAGTCATGGGATCACTCCATCGGTCCTGGCAGTAGCACCCAACGGAGTCCAGCCTCTTACCGGAGTGGTCAGTTCCGGGTAACCAAGGCTTTGTCCTTGCTATCAGCGTGTGCCGTGGGGGCGCCCGCTGACCAGGGTTGCTGCGGCTTCATCGATCCAGGTCTCTCGGCCGCTCGGGATGGTCGCTATCCACTAGACCAAATATGAATCAAACAATCCAAATTGGCAGAATGCTGCGCGTAATGTTCGTTCACATGCTCTTAGTCGCTTGAACCGCGGTCGAAAATTCGGCATTCGGGTCTATGGGAAAGCGGCGTAGGCTTGAGGCATGGCTCACACCAACGATCCTGCAGTCATTGAGCGCCTTATGCGAACCAAGGGGCGGTGGGCCATCGTGGGCCTGACCACCAATGAGTGGCGCGCCGCCTTCCATACGTCCCTCTTTATCCGCGACAGGATGGGGATGGAGATCATTCCGGTGAACCTGCCGGGGGACCCGGTGCACGGCGAAACAGGCTACCGCACGATTGGTGACATTCCGGCAGAAAAGCTGCCCGTCGACGTCGTCGACTGCTTTGTGAATTCGCAGAAAGTCGGCGCGGTGGTTGACCAGGCCATCGCCGTCGGAGCCAAAGCCGTGTGGCTGCAGCTGGGGGTCATTGACGAGGCCGCAGCCGAACGGGCGAAGGTTGCGGGCCTGGCTGTGGTGATGAACGTGTGCCCCGCGCAGCAGGCCTGGAAATACGACCTCTAACAGCCTACTGGCATAAGGGGAGGTCAGGTCAGCGCTGCATCAATTCCGGGTAGTGCCGTTCCGTGACATCCGGGTGCGCGCGCATCCGGCCTTTGAGCATGTTCAGGCCGAATGAGGCGAGCATCGGATTAATAGGGTCATCCGAGAGCCCACGTGCCTGCGCCTTCAGCTCGGGCGGCAGCGGCACGGGGTCGATCACGGCATCCAGGCGCGGGGACCAGAAAAACGGCACGGAATAGCGGTCAACGCCAGGCGGCGGCGCCTGTACCCGGTGGATAGTGGCGGCGAGGTACCCTTCGGTGGCCACCTCCAGCATCTCACCCAGGTTCACCACCAGCGCCCCGGGAATAGGCTCAACGGTTGCCCACTCGGTGGTTCCCGGCGGCAGGACTTCCAGTCCGCCCACTTCGTCCTGGAGTAGGAGGGTGACAAAACCGTAGTCCGCGTGTGAGCCCACGCCCTGGTCTCCTGCCGCTTCCACCACACCGCCAACATAGTGCACCAGCTTGCCCATCCAAGCGGGCTCGTCGCCGAAGGGTTCGTCGAAGTGGTCCTCAGGCAGCCCGAGGGAGACCGCAATGCCTCGCAGCAGTTCCATGCCGACACCGGACATCATCTCTGCCCAGGCCATGGCCGCTGTCTTAAGCTCGGGGAGCGCCTCATCGGGCCACATGTTGTGCCCCTGCAACAGCCAGTACGGCTGATCTGCCGGATAGTCCAGGACGGGTTCGCGCTCCGGTGAGTAGTCAATCTGCTCGCGGGCATCCGCGCGGCCCTGCGTGATCTCGGTGCCCATCCGCGTGTAGCCACGGAAATGCGGCGAGAGCCGGTTGTCCAGCGTCATCCTCTCCTCGAGGGGCAGGTCGAAGAAGCGCTTGATGAGGGCGAGGAGCTCCTCGGCCTGGCCGGGAGCGGCGCCATAGCCCGTGATCTGGAAGAACCCCACGTTGTGGGCAGCGTCCCGGAGTTTGTCAATGAATTCCGGTCTGAAAACGCCGTACGGCTGCCGTGCGGCGCTCAGGTCAAGGACAGGGATGGTGGCCTGGTCAGGTGACATCTTCGCAGACTAGCACCGGAGCGGAGGGCTTTGTAGGCTCGTTCCATGGACGCAGCACATCTCAAGGCAGTCTGCCTGTCATTTCCCGGTGCCTTCGAGGATTTTCCCTTCGGGCCGGAGACGTCCGTGTTCAAGGTCCGGGCCCATGTTTGCGGCGGCGCGAGGCACAAGGCGAAGATGTTCGCGTCCTCCGCACTGGACGCCCGGGACCTGTGCGTGAGCCTGAAGTGTGAGCCCGCACTGGCCGAACAGCTGCGCGCCGCCCACCCCGAAATTGCCGGTGCCTGGCACATGAACAAAACCCACTGGAACGGTGTGCGGCTGGACGGAGCACTGCCGGACGACATGATCCTGGACATGGTGGAGGACTCCTACGACCTGGCGGTGGCCACCCTGAGCCGCAAGCAGCAGGAACAGCTGGGTTGGGCCCGGCTGACCGGATCCCGGGACGGGTCCGTTGGCTGACAGGCGCCTGGTGGGAGGCCGACTCGATTACCCCGGTGTGGGTGCCACGGAGAACGGCCGGCCGCCGGCAGGATTCCCCTGCCTAGTGTCACAGGTCTACCTTGGTGACGGGGTGGCGCTGTACCGGCGGGTGGCGCAGGGAATCCTCACGTGGGAACTGCAGCGGCGGTCCGGGCTGCGCGTCCGGGCCGAGTCCGACGTCGTGATCCCCGGAACGCGAGTGGTGAGCGGCTTTGGTGTCAGTCGGTTCCGGATCAACGCGCCCTGCGAAGTTGTGTGGGTCCGGCGGCCGGTCACGGGCGACGGTCCGCAGTCTGCGGGTTTCGGCTACGGAACACTGCCCGGACATCCGGCGCGGGGTGAGGAAGCGTTTGAGGTGGAGATTGATGACACAGGACGGGTGTTTTTAAAGATCACTGCCTTCAGCAGGCCTGCCAACTGGATCTACCGGGCAGGTGGCCTGGTGACCAGGGCGGCGCAGAGGCACGTCACTACGCGATACGTTGAAGGGGCACGCCAACTCGCCGCAGGTGAAAGCTGATCAGGAGAAGGTACATGCTGGACCAAGTGACCCTTGACCGCCTATGGAATTTTGGGGATCCCGGGCTGTCCGAACAGCGCTTCCGGGAAGCCCTCGCCGAACTCGCCTACAACGCCGACGAAAAAGCCGAACTCGCCATCCAGCTTGGCCGGGCCATTGGCCTGCAGGGCCGCTATGAGGAGGCAGACGCCCTCCTGGACTCGGTGGACGGGGAGGAGGAACCCACCATCGGCGTCCGCATCCTGCTGGAACGCGGACGCGTCCTGAACTCCAGCGGCCACGCCGCCATGGCCGTTCCGCTGTTCGAACAGGCGGGCGAACTGGGGGACCACCTCGGCGAGGAAGTCCTCGCCGTCGATGCGCTTCACATGCTGGCCATCGCCGACCCCGCCCACGCGGACTCACGGACCCGGAGCGCGCTCGAGTACGCTTCCACCGCCCATGACCTGCCCGCGAGGCCATCCTCGCGTGCGAGCTTGCCATGGCCGCAGGCTAAGCAATCCAACCATCCCCCGAACAGAAGGAATCCCATGATCTTCATTGTGGTCAAGTTCAAGGTCAAGCCCGACTGGTCCGAGCGCTGGCTCGGCCTCGTGGACGGGTTCACCAAAGCAACCCGCCAGGAACCCGGCAACCTCTGGTTCGACTGGTCGCGCAGCGTGGATGACCCACACGAGTTCGTGCTGGTCGAGGCGTTCAAGGACGATGCCGCCGGGGACCACGTCCAGAGCGCGCACTTCAAGCAGGCCATGGCCGACATGCCGCAGGCCCTGGCCGAAACCCCCCGGATCGTCAGCCGCCAGCTCGACGGCGAGGGCTGGGACAGGATGGGAGAACTCACCATCTGATGTGGGTCGGCTGGATTGAATTCGACATCCTCCTGGGCGATGTCCAGAGCCTGAAGGAAAAACGTTCCGTCATCAGGCCGCTGCTCGCTGAACTCAAGCGCCGCTTCGAGGTTTCGGTTGCCGAAGTGGGGGACCACGATCAGTACCGGCGCTCGCAGGTGGGCGCGGGACTCGTGGCAGCCGACCGGGCGCACCTCGTGGAGGTGCTCACCGCCGTCGAACGTTTTGTGGCTGCCCGGCCGGAGATTGAACTTCTCAGTGCCAGGCAGCGGGAGCTGCACAGCGAGGACTGACCTGCCCACAAACAAGCAACACGGGGTCACTTTGGCCCAATCCCGAGGGATTATTGGGCCGGAAGCGACCCCGCGTTGCTTTAGGGGTTTAGCCGAAGTACTTCGGCAGTGTGGCCTCGTGGGCTTCGCGGAGGGCGTCGAGGGACATGGTGTCCACGCCGTTGATCTCCAGCTGGCCGCTGGCTGCGTCCACCACGCCGATGCGGGTATGGGCAAAGCCGCGGGCGGTGCACATGTCCTTGAACCGGACTTCCTCCGACCGGGGCACGCCGACAATCGCCCGGCCCTGGGACTCGGAGAACAATGCCGTGAACAGGTCCACGCCGTCGCGGTCCAGGACGTCCTGAAGGGCGATCCGCGCACCGACGCCGTAGCGCAGGGAGGACTCCACCAATGCTGCCGCGAGGCCGCCCTCGGAGAGGTCGTGCGCGGAATCTACCATGCCGTCGCGTGAGGCGTTGATCAGGATCTCACCCAGCGCGCGCTCGGTGGCGAGGTCAACCTTCGGCGGCAGCCCGCCCAGGTGGCCGCGCATGTTGGCCCATTCCGAACCGTCCAGTTCGGCAGCGGTGGTGCCCAGCAGGTAGATGGCCTGGCCATCTTCGCGCCAGCCCGACGGCGTGCGGCGGGCGACGTCGTCGAGCTTGCCCAGTACCGCCACCACGGGGGAGGGGTGGATGGGGGTGGTGCCTGTCTGGTTGTACAGCGAGACGTTGCCGCCGGTGACCGGGATGCCCAGTTCCATGCAGGCGTCGGACAAGCCGCGGATGGCCTCGGCGAGCTGCCACATGACGTCCGGGTCCTCGGGGGAGCCGAAGTTCAGGCAGTCGCTGACGGCCATCGGCACGGCACCGGACGTGGCCACGTTGCGGTACGCCTCGGCCAGGGCCAGCTGCGCGCCGAAGTACGGGTCAAGGTAGGTGTAGCGGCCGTTGGCATCGGTGGCCAAGGCAACGCCCAGGCCGGTTTCCTCGTCCACGCGGACCACACCGGCATCGTCCGGGAACGCCATGGCCGTGTTGCCGCCGACGTAGCGGTCGTACTGGTCGGTGATCCAGGCTTTGGAGCACATGTTCGGCGAGGCGACGAGCTCGGTGACGGCTGCAGCAAGTTCCGCGGGAGCGGAGGGCCGTCCGGCGTCCTGTACTGAACCGGTGAAGGTATCGGCCTGGACCGAGTCCTGCCATGACGGGCGGGCGTACGGACGGTCGTAGACCGGGCCATCGTGGGCCACCGTCCGCGGGTCAACGTCCACGATGACTACGCCGTCCCAGGTGATGATCAGGCGGCCGGTGTCGGTGACTTCGCCGAGCCAGGAGTACTCCACGGCCCACTTGTCCATTACAGCTTCGAAGGCTTCGATGTTCTCCGGCGTCACAACGGCCATCATGCGTTCCTGCGACTCGGACATCAGGATTTCGCCCGGGGTCAGGGTAGGGTCGCGGAGCAGGACGGAGGTCAGCTCAACTTCCATGCCGCCGTCGCCGTTGGAGGCCAGTTCGGACGTGGCGCAGGAGATGCCTGCGGCGCCGAGGTCCTGGATACCCTCAACCAGTGAGCCCTTGAAGAGCTCCAGGCAGCATTCGATCAGGACCTTCTCCGCGAAGGGGTCGCCCACCTGCACGGCGGGACGCTTGGACGGCTTGGTGTCGTCGAAGGACTCGGAAGCCAGCACGGAGGCGCCGCCAATGCCGTCGCCGCCGGTGCGTGCACCGAACAGGACCACTTTGTTGCCCTTGCCCGAAGCGTTGGCGAGGCGGATGTCCTCGTGCCGCATGACGCCGACTGCCAGCGCGTTGACCAGCGGGTTGCCCTGGTACACGGAGTCGAACACCATTTCGCCGCCGATGTTGGGCAGGCCCAGGGAGTTGCCGTAGCCGCCGATGCCGGCCACGGCACCGTGCATCACGCGGGCGGTGTCCGGATGGTCGATCGCACCGAAGCGCAGCGGATCCATCACGGCCACCGGGCGGGCGCCCATCGAGATGATGTCGCGGACAATGCCGCCGATGCCGGTGGCGGCACCCTGGTAGGGCTCCACGAACGACGGCGAGTTGTGGGACTCAATCTTGAAGGTCACGGCCCAGCCGTCGCCGAGGTTGGTGACGCCGGCGTTTTCGCCGATGCCCACCAGCATGTCCTTCTTCATCTCCTCGGTCACCTTGTCGCCGAACTGGCGCAGGTGGTTCTTCGAGGACTTGTAGGAGCAGTGCTCGCTCCACATCACGGAGTACATGGCCAGCTCGGCGCCGGTGGGGCGGCGGCCCAGGACCTTGACCACCTCATCGAACTCGTTCTGCTTCAGGCCCAGTTCGGCCCACGGCAGTTCGGTGTCCGGAGTCTTGGCGGCGTTCTCCACCGTGTCGATGTTGAACTTCTTGGCGGTTTCGGCGGGCTCTACCACCGAGTTGGTCTCCGTCATTTGCTGACTCCCACAATCTTGTTCAGTACGGAGGTGAAGAAGCCGAGCCCGTCGGTGTCGGAGCCGCCGATTCCGTCGAGCGACGCGGGGCCAAAGCCGACCTCGGTAGCGTGCTCCGGGTGCGGCATAAGGCCCACCACGTTGCCGGCGGCGTTGGAGATGCCGGCGATATCGCGGCGCGAGCCGTTCGGGTTGAAGCCCACGTAGCGGAAGGCCACGCGGCCTTCGGCCTCAAGCGCGTCGAGGGTCTTTTCGTCGGCGATGTACTGGCCGTCCTGGTTCTTCAGCGGCACAGTGATTTCCTGGCCGGCCTCGTAGTCGAGGGTCCAGGCAGTGTTGCTGTTTTCCACGCGGAGCACCTGGTCACGGCACAGGAACTTCAGGTGGTCGTTCTTGATCATGGAGCCGGGCAGCAGGTGCGACTCGGTGAGGATCTGGAAGCCGTTGCAGATGCCCAGAACAGGCAGCTTGGCGTCGGAGTTCGCGGCGTCGATGATTTTGGACATCAGCGGCGCGAACCGGGCAATGGCGCCGGCGCGGAGGTAGTCGCCGTAGGAGAAACCACCGGGGATCACGACGGCGTCCACGTCACCCAGGGTGGTGGCGGCGTGCCAGAGCGGCACTGCGGTGCCGCCGGCCAGCCTGACTGCACGGGCGGCGTCGCGGTCGTCCAGGGTGCCGGGGAAGGTGACGACGCCGATCTTGGCGCCCGCGAGCCGGGGCGCGGCGGCGACGGCGATTGCCTCGCCGATCAAGGGAAGTTCAGTCATCTCAGGCCTCGACGACCTCGACGTTGACGACATCCTCGATCACAGGGTTGGACAGCAGGGTCTCGGCTGCTTCGCGGGCCTGGGCCAGGATTGCGTCGGTCACCTCGCCGTCAAACGTCAGTTCGAAGCGCTTGCCCTGGCGGACAGAGCTAAAGCTGGTGAAGCCCAGACGGGGGAGTGCACCCACGATGGCCTTCCCCTGCGGGTCCAGAATCTCGGGCTTGGGCATGACGTCAACAACGATCCGGGGCATCCGGCAACTCCTGTGCGTGAGCATTGGGTAAGGGCGCAGCGGAGTGGTGCCGTCTTACGCCGTTCCGGAACTGTTGGGGACGAGCTTGTTTGAACAGTGTGGACGGGCGCTCCGCGAGCTTGCCAGCCCATTCTACCGGCCGGAGCGCTGGACCCTGTATTCGGTGGGCCCCGTCACTGCCGTCAGGTGGGGAGGGGCTTTCGGGTGGTGAAGAACGACGGCGGCTCTGGCCCTCCGCAGGTGGCGTCACTAGGATGGCGGAATGGCTGAAAAATCGAAATCCGTGCTGTTGCCGATGGTTGCCGTTGCCGTGTTTGCCGGGTTGGGACGGATGGTCATGCAAAAGATCAAAGCCGACCGTGCGGCCCGGGATACGCGCGTCACCGGGCCCGTGGACGAAAAGACCCGCCAGTGGATCAGCGACGTGGTGCGGACACCCAGGCAGTAAGCCGCCCGCCCCAAACAACCAAGCCTTATCTAAGCGGGCGTCCCTGAACGGGGGCGCCCGCTTTTTGCTGCCTCAAATGCCGCTCTTCCGTGGCAACTCCTTGATCCTCCAAATGGCTGGCGGACTCAATGGATCTACGGAGGGAATTCACAGATTGTGCCCCGCCGGTGTCCAATCAAAAGGAGATATGAGGCATGGAAAGACGCACACAGAAGTGGGTGCACCGCACCCTCCGGGTGGGCATGGTGGCAGCCCTCGCGCTGGGGTTCACCGCAGCCTCCCCAGAAATGGGGAGGCCGGTCCCGGGCGCATTTCTGGCCTAACCATGATGACCTTGACTGTCATAATGATTGACAATTCGAGCAACCGGTTGCATGATCTGGTAAGTCGTATTCCGCGGCTCTCAAAGCTGAGAGAAGGTGGACCCATGTTGGACCGCAGCCTGCCCACGATTTACGACGTGGCGCGTGCCGCCGGGGTTTCCCTCAACGGTTTCCCGTGCCTTCGTGATGAATCGGGTGGTCGCCGATGTGGCCAGCGTGGTCTCGGACAATGCCCATGGGATGAGGCGGGCAGCTGAGCATCTGCGGGGTCTGGGCAACCCCACCATCGCCTATTTGGCGGGGCCGGAGGCGATGGCATGCGCTGGCGTGCACTCCGTGCGGCGGCCTCGCAGCTGGGGCTGGGCGTGCGCCGTCTAGGACCTGGTGTACCTACAGTCCGCGGCGGCGGAGACGCTGCCCTGGAATGGTCGCAGCACCAGAGCTCCTCGGTGATCGCCTACAACGACCAGATGGCCCTAGGGTTCATCCGCACCCTCCAGAAGCGCGGCATTAGGGTTCCGGACGACGTCAGTGTCCTTGGCTTTGGCAACAGTCACGGGTCCGGCATGGTCACTCCTGCCCTGACTACCGTGGAAGCCCCTTTGTATGCCTTGGGGTCCACTGCCGTCAGCAACTTGCTGGCATTCGCGCGCGGGGCACATTCGCAGTCCGGGCAGCCACTGGTTCTGCCAACCCGCCTGATCGTACGGGGATCGACGTTGGCTCCGGCCCGGCTTCGTGCCCTGAAATGAAAAGTTCGGATTGGCTCTGGAACTCTCATGTGTTCTATGTCATATTCAGCTATCAGTCTGTACTGTTTGGACAGCTTGTCACAGCATTACAAAACCTGTAATTCCGCGTGCCGTTCCCAGCTTCTTCAGACCGGCAATGTGCCCGGCCGTTCCTCGTGAAAGGTTTAGTCGCTCGTGAAATTAACTGGAAAGAGCCCCATCCCAGGCGGGGGACTCCGGAGAGCGACGGCGTTGGCCGTAGGCTTGCCGCTGCTCCTCACCTCCATGGCGATGAGCCCCGCTACCGCGGCGCCCGCCGGGCAGGCCACGACAATAGCCGCTCAGAATACTGCGGCGACAGACTACAAGGATGGCCGCTACATCGTGGTCCTCGCAGCCAAGGCCGCGGCCGCCTACGAGGGGGAGACGCCCGGCTTGGCGGCCACCAAGCCGCAGAACGGTAGGAAGCTGGACGAGGACAGTGCCAATTACAAGGCCTACGACGCCCATCTCCGAAAATCCCAAAAGGACCTGGCCGCCGAACAGGGCGTCACACCAGCGAAACAGTTCACTGCCGCCCTCAACGGGTTCACTGCGGAACTCTCTGCGGTCCAGGCGGCGGAACTGTCCAAGGACGCCAGGGTGCTGGCGGTCGCCCCCGACGTCGAGAACGCCCCAGACTACACCACCGGCGATTTCCTCGAGCTCACCGGGGAGGACGGCGCCTGGGAGACCCGCTTCGGCGGTGAAGAGAACGCCGGCAAGGGTGTTGTGGTGGGCGTTATCGACTCCGGGTATGCCCCTGACAATCCCTTCCTCCACGGCGAACCGGTCCAACCGCTCAGCGGCGCAGCCCAGGTGGGCGAGCCGTACCGCACGGCCGAAGGGCGGATCGCCATGCTCAAGGCCGACGGCACAACATTCGAAGGTGAATGCCAAAAGGGAGTGGGCACCGGCGCGGCGTTCGATGGATCCCTGTGCAACTCCAAAGTTGTTAGTGCCCGTTACTTCGCGGATTCCTTCCTGCAATTTGTGAAGCCGGAAAACCGTGCGCCCAAGGAGCAGATTTCCCCCGTGGATGTTGGCAGCCACGGAACTCACACCGCCACCACGGCCGCAGGCAACGCGAACGTTGAGCAGGTGCTCGACGGCGTGAGCTTCGGCAAGGGCTCTGGCGTGGCACCCGCCGCGAAGGTGTCCGTCTACAAGATCTGCTGGGAAGACGACAGCCCTGCTACTGGCGGCTGCTACTCCTCTGCCTCCGTGGAAGCGATTGACGCGGCGGTCAAGGACGGCGTCGATGTCCTGAACTATTCCATCTCAGGCAACACGGACAGCACAACCGATCCGGTGGCGCTTGCCTTCCTCAATGCCGCCGCGGCCGGCGTGTTCGTAGCCGCCTCTGCCGGCAACTCCGGCCCCGGCGCCTCCACCGTCAACCATGCATCGCCGTGGCTGACCACCGTGGCAGCCTCCACCTTCCCCAGCGATCTGCTCGGAACGGTCAAGGTCTCCGATGGAAGCCTGTACCGCGGAGCCTCCATCATGAAAACGGAAGTCACGGACAAGCCAGCGGTTGTTGCCGCTGCTGCAGCGGCCGCCGGAGCCGCCAACGCCAACCTGTGCGGGCCGGGCACCCTCGATCCGGCCAAGGTGGCAGGCAAGGTTGTGGTGTGTGACCGAGGCGTGGTGGACCGCACTGCCAAGAGCCTTGAGGTGCAGACCAAGGGCGGTGTGGGCATGATCCTGATCAACCTCAGCAACAGTTCCGAAGACACTGACAACCACGTCCTGCCCACCGTCCACGTGAACGCCCCCAACAGCTTGGAACTGAAGTCCAAGCTGGCCGGCAACACCGCGCTGACCGTTAGCCTCGTCAAAGGTGACCTCACCGGCGAACCGCTGCCGCCAGCCCCGCAGGTGGCCGGGTTCTCGTCCCGCGGCCCCACCCTCGCCTCCGGCGGTGACCTCCTCAAGCCGGACATTTCCGCCCCCGGCGTCAACGTCCTTGCCGGCGTTTCCACCATCGGAAACCACGGTGCACAGTTCGGGTTCATGTCCGGAACGTCCATGGCAGCACCTCACATCGCCGGTTTCGGTGCACTGGTGCTCAGCAAGCAGCCACACTGGAGCCCGGCGGCGGTCAAGTCAGCCATGATGACCACCGCGTACCCACTGGTCAACGCCGACGGCACGCCCAACCGGAATCCGTTCGACGGCGGTGCCGGCCACATCGATTCCCTTCGGGTGCTTGATCCGGGCCTCGTTTACGACTCGGGCATCACGGACTGGTTGGCCTTCCTGAACGGGCAGGGAGTGGTTACTGGTGCGCCGCAGGCCGGTTCCCTCGCGGCCCAGGACCTGAACCTGCCCTCAATTGCGCTCGGGAGCCTGGTGGGCGAAGTGACAGTCAAGCGGCAACTGACGGCCCTGGTGCCCGGCATGTACCGTCCGGAAGTGGACCTGCCCGGGTTTGACGTGGAGGTGGAGCCGCAGGTGCTCAACTTCGCCAAGGCAGGCAAAACCCGCGACGTGACCATCACCATCAGGAACGCCACTGCGCCCGTCGGCAAGTTCACCACCGGCACTCTGACGTGGGAAGGCCCACGGACCGTCAGCTCACCGATGGCTGTCCGGCCAGTGGATGCGAAGATCGCACCATCCTTCTCCTTCAGTTCAGCCACCGGGACAGGCAGCGGAACCATGGACTTCGTGTCCGGTACCGATGCTCCCCTCACCGTGGCCGTGGAGGGCCTGGCTCCGCTGAGCCAGACCGCCATTTCCAAGACGCCGGGCGTTTACGCGGCCACCAATGACGCGCACAACGCGCTGGTGAGCGTGACCGTTCCTGCCGGCGCCACCTCAGCCCGCCTCGGCGTGCAGGCGGAAACGAACGACGTCGACTGGGACATGGTGGTGTACGCACCGAACGGTGCGGGCGGACTCGTGCCCACGCAAGTGGCGACGGCGGCGGCCAGTGAGTTCCTGGACCTCGAGTCGCCGCGGGCGGGCACATACTACATCGTGGCCAACCTGTATTCCACGCCGAACAAGGGTGCCGCCAATGCATCCGTTCAGGCTGCCTCGTTCTCCGGGGACGCCGGGAACCTGACGGTCACGCCGAACCCGATCGTGGCGCCGAACGGCACAGCCACCGCCGCGACCCTGGACTGGACGGGCCTCGCAGATGGCTCCTACCTGTCGCGTCTCAGCCTGGGGGCGAACGGAGTCAGGACGATGGTCAACGTGAAGGTGGGTGCGGGTACCCCGGCAGCCCCGGCCGGCGCACCGGCCATGGCCACAGTTGTTGGGATCCCTGCCAGCTGATGCCAGGCGTCAAGGAGCAAAGCAACACCAAGTAGCGACTAGCTACGGCGTCCCGGTCAGCATTGCTGGCCGGGACGCTTCAGGTCCGGGACGTCCCGGTTCCGCCGGGTGTTCCGCCCAGCAACGCGGTCACGGAATTCCAGCGGGCAATCTCGCACCCGTCAGTCCGCCGGAAGACCGCCTTGACCGGGCGGCCATGAAAGGTCCCGGTGACGACGGCAACCTGCGGTCCGCCGTATTGTTGCGTGCAGAGTTTGGGCGGCCCCGGCTTCGGAAAGAAGATGTCCTCCCCGAACCGCTCCACCGCCTCCAGCGCGGCGGCGGGCGCGGGCAGGGTGGATGCTGCCCGGACGCCGCCGTTTTCGGCCACGAGCCGGAACACGTACTCGCCGGCCGCAGGCTCCTCCCGGAGCCTGATGGTCAGGTCCACCCGGTGGGTGGCATCCGGACGGGCGGACGTGCCGGTCACGGTGCGGCCGCCACGGTGAGAGGGGCCAGCGCCCGGGCCACGCGCCCGCGGAGTACAGCGGCCTCCGCTGCGAACGCCCGCTGGTGCTCCACGTAGGCCCCTTTGCCCTCGGGTGTTTCGATTGGGATGGGTGGGTAGCCCCACTCTGCAAGGTCGTAAGGCGAGGCCTGCATGTCCATGGTGCGGATCCGCCAGGACAGTTCGAAGCAGTCCATGACCAGTTCGCTGGGCAGTGCCGGCAGCAGTTTGTACGCCCACTTGTAGAGGTCCATGTTGGCGTGCAGGCACCCCGGCTGTTCGAGTTCCCGCTGGTTTTCTCGGCTCGGGGTCAGCTCATTGAGTGCGATGGCGTCCGGCGTGTAGAAGCGGAAGGCGTCGAAGTGGGAGCACCGTATGCGGTTGTCCTCCACAACCTTGTCCGTGCCGGCGGAGCCCAGCCTCAGCTGCAGGTATTCGTGGCGCAGGTCGAAATTGTCCTGGCGGTAGACCATGGCCCACTCGTGCAGCCCGAAGCAGCCGAACTGGGCCGGCCTTGCCGCGGTTCCGCGGAGGACGATTTCTGCAAATCCCACTGCCTCCTGCCGGTCGGCCAGAAAGGCGCTGCGGTGAAAGGTGACCGCCACAGTCCCTGACGGCAGCCCCGCGGCGGCGAGTTCGCCGTCGTCGAGCATTCTGTAATGCTTCCACCCGCTCCGGGCGGCTGCCTTTGGGCCGGTGAGTACGACGCCGGCGCCCGGGTGCCAGCGCAGGAGTTGACCAGGTTTTTGGGTGTAGTAGGTGAAAAGGAAGTCCTCCACCGGGTGCTTGCGGCCCGCCGAGCGGCGGGCCAGGTACGGATCAGCGTAACGGCGGACGCGTTGCTGGTGCGCGGCTTCGCGGGCACTCCAGGCATCGGCCGTCAGCAGGCTAAGCTGCTCCACCGCTGGCACCCAGGACGTCTTGGGCCGCAGTCCAGGCGCCGATCTCGCAACCGTTGGTCCGTGCGAAAACTGCATCCACAGGAGTATCGTCCACAATCCCGGTCACGGTGGCGGTCTGCGGTCCGCCATACTGCTCGGTACAAACCCGGTCTGCATTCTTCGGGGAGGGGCTGAGGAGGGCTGCGCTGTTCTTGAGGGCCGCGCAGGCAGCATCAGCGTTGGGGTGCTTGCTCTCTGCGGTGGGGACACCGCCGCGGCAGACCAGGGTGTAGTTCACCGCGGATTCAGTGGACCCTGGCTTCACCATGATGGAAAGTTCGGCGTTGCCGGCACCAGGTCCGGGCGAGGGAGCAGGAGGGGTAGACGGGGCCGGCGCGGGTACGGTGGTCTCGGTGTCCGGAGCGGGGGACCCGGAAGCGCCCTGGCTGGCCGTGGAACTGGCCGTGGGGCTGGTCGATGACGGCGGGGTATTGTCCGGTGGTGGCGTGCACGCGGCAAGCCCGGCCACAACGAACACGGCCAGCAATGGCCGTACTGTTCGCAAACGCATGGACCCTCCTAGGTTGCTGCCATTTTACGCTCTGACGGAGTCCACGTGGGCGTCCTCGGTGGCGGCGATGAGGGCAATCATGGATCGGTGCAGTTCGCCCACCTCGTCGCGGGTCAGCCCGAGCCGCTGCATCATGGTGCCCGGGACAGCGAGTGCCTGCTGGCGCAGTGCGGCGCCGGCGGAGGTCAGCCCTACCGCAAGGGCGCGTTCGTTTCCGTCTACGCGTTGACGCGTAATGAATCCCGCTTCTTCGAGGCGCCGCAGGAGCGGTGAGACGGTCGCCGGCGCCTGGGCCAGGGCGTCACTGATGTTGCGCAGGGTCCGGGGGGCCGACTCCCAGAGGCACAGCATCACGAGATACTGCGGGTGGGTCAGTCCCAGCTTGTCCAGGACCGGTTTATAGGCCCCCACAACGCTTCTGGATGCCACGGTGAGCGCAAAACAGAGCTGCTGCTCCAGCAGGAGGTCATCATCCCTCTGCACGGCGCCGGCCATTGCCGTCATCACGATCCTCCAATGGTTAGTGCACTAATTATTAGCATACACTGGAACGAGTAAATTCTATCGAAGGGTTCACTTGTCATGGGCAAAGGCAATTCAGCGGACAAGGGCAACGCGTCGCAGCGGTTCATGCGCGCTACGGGCAAGCTCAGGGCTATTTTTGGTCCGGCAAACCGCAGTTCGCTGGTGCATGACATGACCGAGGAGAACAGGTCCCTGCTGGCCCAGCGCGAGCGGGAGACTCAGCAATGGGAAACCCTCCACCGCCCGGACGGCAGCACCTATGTGGTGCCCAGGAACCCGGACGACCAGTCACTGCGCTGAGCCGCTCAAGCCCGCCCGTCAGGTTTCGCGCCCGCGGGGCCTTTTTTGGACTCCGGGCGTAAAATAAGGGCACTGGCCTCACAAGGGGTCAGCGGCTCTTTCGCCCGCAACGCCGGAAGGGGGTGGAAACAATGGGACACGCGCTCACAGGCTTTATGAACGTGACCGACAGGCTCCGATTTGTCTTCGGGCCGGCAACGCGTCTGGACTCGGATACGCCAGTAATCCACAAGCATGACGAATACGAGCAGGCCTCCGACGAGGATCTTTCCCACTTTGAAGTGGAAACAGATACCGCCGGACATCACTACGCGGTTCGACGCGCAAGTACAGACAAGCCTGGCTGAGTTGCCCGCTGCGGACCCCTGCCGGCGCTGCGGTTACGGCAGGGATGCCAAGTGCCGTCGAAATGGCCTTGGGCCATTTCGTGGCACCTTCCCCCAAAAAAGAAATGGTGGCCGGCAGGACCGGCCCCCAGAATATCCTCGGGATTCGGCAGGAACCTTAGCGGCCGGTGCCTCCGTAGACAGTGGCCTCGTCTTCGCTGTCCAGGTCGAAGGCCTTGTGGATGGCGCGGACGGCGTCGTCGAGCAGGTCTGCGTGGGTTATCACAGAGATCCGGATCTCCGAGGTGGAGATCATGTTGATGTTGATCCCTGCATCGGAAAGTGCCTTGAAGAACGTCGCGGAGACGCCGGGGTGGGACCGCATGCCGGCTCCGATGAGCGACAGTTTGCCGATCTTTTCGTTGTATTCGATGTTTTCGAAGCCGATATTCGGCTGGGCAGCCTTAAGTGCCGCCAGCGCCTCAGCTCCTTCGACGATGGGCAGCGTGAAGGAAATGTCCGTCTTGCCGGTGCCGTGGGTGGAAACGTTCTGCACGATCATGTCGATGTTTGAGTGGGCGTCGGCGATGACCTGGAAGATCGCGGCCGCCTTGCCGGGGATGTCCGGCACACCCACCACGGTGACCTTCGCTTCGGAACGGTCATGTGCAACGCCGGAGATGATTGGCTGCTCCAAGGCAACTCCCTCTTGAGTGGTGATCTTGTCTTCGGCGCTGGGGATGACCCAGGTGCCTTCGTTCTGGCTGAATGAGGACCGGACATGCAGGGGCACGCCGAACCGGCGCGCGTACTCGACGCAGCGCAGGTGGAGGATCTTTGCGCCGGACGCAGCGAGTTCGAGCATTTCTTCGCTGGAGATTGTGTCGATCTTCTGGGCGGCGGGAACCACGCGGGGGTCCGCGGTGTAGATGCCGTCAACGTCGGTGTAGATTTCGCAGACGTCCGCTTCCAAAGCGGCCGCGAGGGCGACTGCAGTGGTGTCGGAGCCGCCGCGGCCGAGGGTGGTGATCTCGTGGGTGGTACGGCTCATGCCCTGGAAACCGGCAACGATGGCGATGTGTCCCTTGTCCAGGGACGTGCGGATGCGGTGCGGATCGACGTCAATGATGCGGGCCTTGCCGTGGATGCCGTCCGTGATCATGCCGGCCTGGGAACCGGTGAAGGACTGGGCGGAGGCGCCCAGCTTGTTGATGGCCATGGCCAGCAGGGCCATGGAGATCCGTTCGCCGGCGGAGAGGAGCATGTCCATCTCGCGGGCAGGAGCGGAGTCGGTGACTTGACCGGCGAGGTCCAGCAGTTCGTCAGTGGTGTCACCCATGGCGGACACCACCACCACAACTTCGTTTCCGGCCCGCTGTGCGTCGACTACGCGCTTGGCGACGCGCTTGACGCCGTCTGCATCTGAAACGGAGGAGCCGCCGAACTTCTGCACGATCAGCTGTTTGGTTACGGCAGCGCCTTCGGTCAGCGCCAAAGGCTGCGTTGCTGCGTGCACTTCGGAAGTGGGCGTACTCATGCGCATACCTTCACTGGATCACTCGGAGTTCTGGGGGTCAGGCACGGCCACTGCGGCTGGACGGCGTGACGTGTCAGCCCAGTTTATCGCCGCTGGCATGCTGGCGTGGAATTGTGACCGAATCTAAGCCTTGCGGCGGATACTGCGCCCGTGGGCGCGGCGTACGCTCGGATGGTCGGAATGCATGCAACGGCTTGGGGGACAGGTGCTCGGGGAATGACAGAAAATCAGCACGAAATGGACGTTCCGGCCCAACCGGAAAGCCCTGGTAATGGCGGCATCACCGCCACCGCGGTGAGCCGCAGCTTCGGGCAGGTGCACGCCGTCGAGCACATGGATTTGCACGCTCCGGCCGGAAAAGTCACCGCACTGATCGGGCCCAACGGCGCCGGCAAAACCACACTGCTGCTGATGCTGGCCTCATTGCTGGCGCCGGATTCCGGCACCGTCACCGTGGAAGGGCTTGATCCGCAGCACCACCGTGCCGAAGTCCGCAGGCGGATCGGCTGGATGCCGGACACCTTGGGCGTCTGGGAATCCCTCACGGCCCGCGAGATCCTCACGCAGATGGCACGTTTCTACCAACTGCCCAAGGCCGGAATCTCCCGGCGCGTTTCCAACATGCTGGACCGCGTGCGCCTGAGCGACCTCGCCGACCAGCCTGCCCGGGTACTTTCTCGGGGCCAGCAGCAGCGGCTCAGCCTGGCCCGCGCCCTGATCCACGACCCCTCCGTCCTGCTCCTGGACGAACCGGCGTCCGGACTGGACCCGGGATCGAGGGTGGAGTTGCGCGTCCTGCTGCGGCAGTTGGCAGCGGAGGGGAAGTCCATTGTGGTCTCGTCCCACGTGCTCAGCGAGCTGGACGAAATCGCCGACGCCGCCGTGTTCGTCAACCGTGGACGGACCATCCGGCAGCAGACCACCGAAGAGGCTGCCGCCGCCGGCCGGCGCTACGCCATCTCGGCCACGGACGGCGCTGCGCTCGCCGCCAAGCTGACCGAACTGGGCCTTAAGTACCGGGTGGAGGACGGCCGCCGGCCCGCCGTTAGCCTGATGTTGATGAACGACGACGACGCCGCCCGCCTGCTGCGCGACCTCGTGCTCGCCGGCGTCGCGGTCAGGTCCTTTGCCCCCGCCTCGGGTGCCCTGGAAGAGACCTACATGAACCTTGAGGGGGAGCGGCGATGAGCCAGTTGACAGACACGACCCAGCGTCCGCCCGCAGCAGGCCGGGGCGCCGGCTACGTTGGCGGTATCCGGGACGTGGTGGTCCTGGAACTCAAGCAGCGGCTGCGCTCCCGCGGCTGGTACATCATGCTTGCCATCTGGTTCATCCTGACCGGCCTGGTGACTTGGCTGACCTGGGCCGGCTGGGACGCCCAGCGTGCAGCGCGGGGGACCTACGCCGACATCCCCGGGCCCGGGTCAATGATCTTCGAAGTGGTACTCGCCTTTGTCCTCCTTTTCGCGTTGCTGGTGGCTCCGGCACTATCCGCCAATGCCGTAAACGGCGACCGGGCGGCAGGCACCCTGGCCATCCTGCAGGTGACCCTGCTTCGGCCCGGACAAATTCTGTGGGGCAAATTCTTTGCCGCGTGGGCCGCTGCCCTGGCTTTCCTGGTTGCCAGTACACCGTTTTTGGTGATCGGAGTGGCGCCCGGGGGGATGACGCCCGGGCACGTTGTGGTGGCCCTGCTGATGCTGGCCGTTGAGGTTGGCGTGGTCTGTGCCGTCGGCGTCGGGATCTCCGCGCTCGCGGGGCGCCCGCTGTTCTCCATTGTGGTCACTTACCTTGCGGTGGCCGGGCTGGTGTTCGGCTCGCTGATTGCCTTCGGGCTGGGCACCGGGCTCTCGCAGGGCACCGTCATGGCCAACCAGGCCCAGTACCGCGGGTACTCACCCTACGAACCGCTGGAGGAGCAGCCCGCGCCGACGGAACCGAATTACACGTGCTCGGGACCCTTGCGCGCACAGCCGGCCGTGCACACCGAGCGCGTGGCGTGGATGCTGGCCATGAACCCCTACGTGGTGGTGGCCGATGCCATTCCCTACCCTGTGCGGACGGCCAACTCATTCGGAATGTCATCCTCGGTGGGGGCCATTGAATCAGTGAGCCAGGGTGCCCGTTACGCCATGGCCGGTCCCGAAGGCACTTATCCGTGCGCCAACGGCGAAGCCAAGCCGCAGTACATTGCACAGTCCACCCCCTTGTGGCCGCTGGGCCTCGGTCTGCAGCTGCTGCTTGCCGGGCTGCTGATGTGGCTGGGATGGCGTTCGCTGCGCACGCCGGCCCACAGGCTGGCGAGGGGAACCCGCATCGCCTGAGCCTGTCCATCAGGGTGGAGGCGTTACCGTGGCTGACGAGAAGAATCCGGCCGCCGATCGCCTATTATTCGAGCCCATCGGCGACAAAGAGCCCAGGTACGGGGACTAGGAAGACGCCGGGGAGAGTCAGCGGTGGCCGGGCAGCGGCCAGACCCGTTTCCTCCTGCGAAGTGGACGGGCAACCATGGTTTTGGCTGTCCGTTCCCCGGAGGTTCTGGTGGGGAAGTGCCGCAGTCATTGCGCTGTGTTGGGGCCCGATCCAGTGCGAGGGGCTTGGCCTTCGCGGCAGTGGCTGGCGTTTTCCTGATACTGCTTTCATTTTGGTCCGGGTCCTATGAGCCGGTGTTAGTGACCATCAATATCGAACGGGATGAACTGGGCGAGGTGACCTCCTACCGGTGTTCCCCGGAGTTCCGAGGCATCGCCGAGGTCTATCACACTGAGCGGATCTTTTGGCTGGCAACCAGCAATCCCCTGATGATCCTGGCATTGCTCGCGGGTGAGGATGAACTACGGGGGAACGCCTTGGACTGGCTGCCGGGGGAGTTGCCGAACGCTGCGGAAGGCACCCAGGAGCCTTGTGTGGAGGGCGAGTGCGCGGACCAGACCGGGGCCGGGGCACCGCTGGCATTGGTTGGCGCGGCCACCCAGTTCGCAGCTGCGGGCGCGTTGCTCGGCGCTGGCCACCGTGCCGCCCGGCGACGGCTCGGCACTGCCGCCAAATGAACATGACTGTTCAGGACAGTCCCGCTCGGTCTTTTGAAGCCCACGTCAGCCACGTTCAGCTTAGGTGAGCTCAGCTCAGATAAGGGCGTTGCGGCGGCCCTCAAAAGCGCGCCCCAAAGTGACCTCGTCGGCGTACTCCAGGTCGCCGCCTACAGGCAGGCCAGAAGCCAGCCTGGTGACGGCGATGCCGATCGTCTTCAGCATCCGGGCAAGGTACGTGGCCGTCGCCTCCCCTTCGAGGTTGGGGTCGGTGGCGATGATAACTTCCTGGATGGCGCCGTCGTTAAGCCGGGTCAGGAGTTCGCGGATCCGCAGCTGTTCGGGCCCCACGCCGGCGATGGGATTGATGGCTCCGCCGAGGACGTGGTACCGGCCGCGGAACGAACGCGTGCGCTCCACCGCCAGGACGTCCTTGGATTCCTCCACCACGCAAATAACAGACGGGTCGCGCCGCGGATCCCGGCAGATGTTGCAGAGTTCCTGCTCCGTAACGTTGCCGCACACCGTGCAGAATTTAACGCGCTCCTTCACCGTGGTGATGGCTTCCACCAGGCGTTTCATGTCCTGCGGGTCGGCTTCGAGGATATGGAAGGCCAGCCGTTGGGCGGACTTGGGACCTACACCGGGAAGGCGTCCGAGCTCGTCGATCAGCTCTTGGACTGCACCTTCGTACACGTTTTCCTCTTTTGCTTTGGCTTGGATGATGCTTGGCGTGGCAAGCGCAGGTCCGGCCCGCGCCTAGAAACGGGGAACCAGCGGGGTTCCGTCCGGGGAACGCTCCTCGATCAGCTTCCCGCCCAGAATACGCTCGACGGCGGCGCGTCCAAAGATGCCCGATTCCTCGATGGTTTCGTCGTCGGCGCTGGGGATGTCCTGGACGTAGGTGGCGGCGGCCGCGCGGGCCGGTGCCTTGGCACGTCCGGCCTCGGCTTCGGGGCTGTTGGACAGCCGCTGGTAGAGGCTCTGCCGGGCTTCGGCCGCCGACGGGGACGTTGCCGGAGCAGGCTGCAGGGGTGCAGTCGGGGCCGCCGACGCCATGGCGTACTCACGGATCTCGGCGCGCTCCGGGACACCAGTTTCCCGTGGAGGTTCCGCCTGAGGCTGGCTGGTCTGGGCTCCGGCGGCGGGCGCAGAGGGTTCAGCGGGAACGGGTGCCAGGGCCACCTCGGGCACGGGGCCGTGAGCGGTTTGGATCCCTACTACGTGGACGCCGGCCGCTGGCACATCGACGGTATGAAGCTGGGCCGCTGGGACGCCGGACGCGAGGCCGGACGCTGCCGGCGGCAGGCCCCAGCTGGCATCAGCCTCGGACTGGCTGCTGGCTGACGGCTGGGGGATCTGGGCGGTGGCCGGCTCGTAGCTTGGTGCCGGAGCAGAGGCGACAGCTTCGTCCGGAGTGGACGTCGCCGGGCTTTTCCCCAGGTTGGGTTCTGTGCCAACTACCCAGACGCCGGGCGCCTGCTCAACGGCCAGTCCCCACGGGTCGTGTGACGTGGCGGCCTGTGACGGGGCCGCCGTAGCAGCGGGGGTGGCGCGTGAGGCGCCGGCGGCCCCAGGCCGTGAAGCATTCCGTGCCGGCCGTTTACCGGCGGGCGCTGGAGCCGGCGCCGGTGCCGACGTCGGGCGTTGGGGTTGGGCCGGAGCGGACGGATCCCAATCCATGGGCGGCTCCTCCTCCAGCGGAGGAGCGTCTTCGTCCCGCGGGGGACCCCAGGTGTCGTCGGAGTAGGCGTATGAGCCGGCCTCCGGCTGGTCGGGGCGCGGCTGATCCTGCTGTGCCGGCTTCGACTCACGGGGAGACGCATGCGCTGCGGGCTCGACGGCGGAGGCGAGCGGCGCGGCCGGTTCAACAGCCGTCGTCGTCATACTCGTTGGGGTTGGGGTTGGGGTTGGGGTTGGGGCGGCCGCCGGAGCATAGGAAACTTCCGAGACCGGCGTGGCTGTCGGGGCAGGCGAAACTACCGGGACCGGGGCGATAGCAGCTGCCCGGCTGGGCTCAGGCGTGGAGGCGGGGGCCTCGACGGCTGGCGTGGAAACGGTGCCCGCAGGGGCCAGTCCCCATGCGACGTCGGCTGAGCTGGCCGGGGTTTCCCGGCTAGCGGATGCTTTTGGGTTTGGCTCAGAGCTCGCTGAGCTGTTGGCCTCACCGGCAACGGCGGTGACCTGGCAGTCGATGCCCACTGTCTTGTGGATCGCCTGCCGAAGGTTCTCCGAGTGATCAGCCCGGCCGAACGCGCCCGCCAGGCCGGTGGTGGTGAAAGCCAGTGTCAGGACCTGGCCGTCAAAGGCGCCGACCTGGGCGTTCGGCTCTACCAGCGCCCACGTGCTGCGCTTAATTTTGGACAGCGTCTGCAGGACCTCCGGCCAGGCGCGGCGGAGGACTTCGACGTCACCGGTCGCGGCAGGGGCGGCCGGGGTCGCAACGCCGGTGGCAGGCGCAGCGTCTGGTGCGTGGGCGCCGGTAGCCGGCGCACCTGTAGCTGGCGCGGGCGTGGCAGGCGTCGCGTCTGGTGCTTGGGCGCTCGTAGCCGGAGGTCCGTCCCGACCGGGCTGTTCAGGCCGCGGTGATGTGGCCCCGGCTGTCCGGATTCCTGCCGGCTCGTCCACTGGCCAGTCGTTGGTGCTGACCCGGGGCGGAGTCAGCGGAATCCTGGCGTCTTCGGGATCAGCAACCGGCTCCCGGGCAGAATCCGGACCGGCAACAGTTGCCGACGCGGAAGACTGCGCTGCTGCTGCGGCTGCCGGTGCTTGAACTGGAACTACGGAAACATGCGCTGCCTGAACTGTCCCTGGTTGAACAGGCACGGCTTGAACAGGCGCAGCCTGAACGTAGGGTGCTTTCGCGGGCGCTGAGGACTCTGGTGCCGCGGCGGCCGCAGTGGGTGCTGCCGGAAATGGTGCACCCGCCGAAACTGGTGCTGCCGCGCCGACGTTGTTCCCGGCGTAGTTAAGGCGCCGCTCCACACGGTCAATCCGGGCAGCGATGCCGCGCTCTGTCTGTTCGGAACTCGGGAGCAGGATGCGGGCGCAGAGGAGCTCAAGGTGGAGCCGGGGCGAGGTGGCGCCGGTCATCTCGGTCAGCGCCGTGTTGGTGACGTCCGCGGCGCGGGAGAGCTCAGCGGCGCCGAGGTTGTGTGCCTGGTTCTGGAGCCGTGCGATTTGGTCCGCCGGCATGCCGCGCAGGATCACCTGGGCGCTCTCGGGCATGGCCTGGACGATGATGAGGTCGCGGAAGCGTTCCAGCAGGTCTTCGACGAAACGGCGGGGATCGTGGCCAGTCTGAATGACGCGGTCCACCGCGCGGAAGACGGTAGCGGCGTCGGAGGCGGCAACGGCCTCCACTACGTCGTCGAGCAGCGACGCGTGGGTGTAGCCGAGCAGGGCAACGGCCAGTTCGTAGTCAAGGCCGTTTGCGCCGGCGCCGGCCATCAGCTGGTCCAGCACGGACAGGGAATCACGGACGGACCCGCCGCCTGCCCGGACAACCAGGGACAGCACGCCCGGGGCCACCGGCACGTTTTCCCGGTTGCACAGCAGTTCGAGGTACGCCATCAGCGGCTCCGGCGGTACCAGCCGGAAGGGGTAATGGTGGGTGCGGGAACGGATGGTGCCGATGACTTTGTCCGGCTCCGTGGTGGCGAAGATGAACTTGATGTGCTCCGGCGGCTCTTCGACGATCTTCAGGAGGGCGTTGAAACCTGCCGGCGTGACCATGTGGGCCTCATCGATGATGAAGATCTTGTAGCGGTCACGTACTGGGGCATAGGTTGCGCGTTCACGAAGGTCGCGCGCGTCGTCCACACCACCGTGGCTGGCGGCGTCGATCTCGATGACGTCAAGGGAGCCTGAGCCGCCGCGGGCCAGTTCGATACAGCTGGGGCAGGTTCCGCAGGGCGTGTCCGTGGGGCCTTGCGAACAGTTCAGGCAGCGGGCCAAAATGCGGGCGGAAGTAGTTTTTCCGCAGCCGCGCGGGCCGGAAAACAGGTAGGCGTGGTTCACCCGGTTTTTGCGCAGGGCCGTCATCAGGGGCTCGGTGACATGTTCCTGCCCGATAACGTCAGCGAAGGAGTCCGGACGGTATCTGCGGTACAGGGCGGTCGTAACAGTCACAGAGGAAACCCTACCAATCCGGGCCGACTTTCTGCCGCCCTGTGGGGGAATAGTAAAGACCCCCCATGCACCCGCCAGAGCCCGTTTACCCTTGCTACCTTCCGGTCCTGGGGGAGTTCAACAGGATGACGCCACATGAGGGGCCGCAGACAACTTTACCCGAACTTTTGTTGTGGCTCGAACCGGCGCCGGTCCGCCCGGGTTTGCTTCACCGGCGCCAGCCGTCCACCGGCCAGGTCATAAATGCGGGTTCCTCGTAGGGGTGGGCGGCGCGCAAAGCCAGCACAACGCCGTCGAGCATCTCTTCCTCCACAACACACTCGACCCGCATTTCAGCCACCTGTTCGCCCGCCCCCACGGCTCCGATGAAAGGCTCGGCGCCAGGCAGGGGAGTGAACCGGCCCGTCCCTGGAGCCGCAAAGGAGCAATGCGAGTAGTTTCCGATCCTGCCCGCACCGGCGTCGCCGATTGCCGCGAGTAGCGCCTCAGAGTGGGTCATCGGGACATAAACCACCATCGCGTGCAGCTGGGTCATGGCTTCATCCTGCCAAGGGGCGGGCATTATTGGGAGCACTTTTCATTGCTTATCCGGCGGCCAAGGCCGATCATGGGTATGTACACCGATTGGGGCAATCTCAAGGTTGTGAGCTGCAGGGCCTGGCTGGAGGGCCGGACCCGGCAGCTCAACGGTGTACCGACGGAATGGGCGCATTGGGGGCGTCCATTTTGGCGTTAACTGGCCAGCAATGGGCCCGGCCGCTACATGTCCGGATGCCGCCGGCTGCGTCCAATTGGGCGATGCTGGAAAATTCAGGTAGTCTAGTGTCTGCTTTTGATTCAGAAGCAGCTGGAGAATTCGCCTAGCGGCCTATGGCGCACGCCTGGAACGCGTGTTGGGTTAACGCCCTCGGGGGTTCAAATCCCCCATTCTCCGCCAGCCAAAGCCCGGTTCTGACGTCGTCAGGACCGGGTTTTTGTTTTCGTCCGGCCGGGTCAGCCAATGCCGAGCCGTCGAAGCCGTGCCCGGGCGGCCTGCTCGCTGGGTCCGGGTCCGAGTCCCAGAGCAAGGTGCACGACGCCGAGAGCCACCTTGGTTGCCAGCCTTACCGGGAGAGGGAAGGGGCCCAGCCGGGGAGTTTTGAGCCCAAGCATCTGCCGGTAGCGTGGTTCCAAGCTGTTGACAGCACCGGCGAAGATGATCCGGTAGCCCGGCCGAAGCAATGGATGCAACGGCGGGTTCCGGATGAACCCGACGGTCTCAGCCACCCGGTGATCCGCCAGCAGTTCGCCGTTGCGGTAGTAACAGTCCAGCTGCAGCCTCATCCCGTCCTCGGTCAGCGGTGGATCTATCACCCCCATCAGCCGCCCGGCCTGGGCCCACTCGCGGACATACGCATCCGGACCGCCGGGGATCTTCCCGCCCCAGATTTTGTGCGATGTAAGGAAAGCATCAACGAACGCGATATGGACCCAGCGGGCCAGCTCCGGATCATTGGCCGCGTAATGCTGCACGGAGCCGTGCCTGTCGCCGTAGTTGCCTTGGACAGGCTCGTGCAGGCGGCGGACCCTGGCTGAGGCTAGGTCGGCGGCGGCTGTGGAACCATAGGTGACTGTGAAGATCCAGCGGATGGTCCGGGCCAGCCGGCTCAACGGATCTGCCCGGAAGTCTGAGTGCTCATGGACGCCCGCCAAGGCGGCGGGGTGCAGCGCCTGCATCAGCAGCGCCCGGATGCCGGCAACGATAGGGGTCATGGAACCATGCACCGCCCAGACGGCTGAACCCGGCAGGTGATAACCGGCGTCGTTGCCTTCTGCCAGCTGTGGAACCCACTCGGGCACAGCATCCACGCTGCCGGTAAAAGCCCGTTTCAGTTCGCCCTGCCATTCCCTGAGGAGATTGCGCATATCCCATTCTTGCGCATGGTGGGAGAACTGGGGATTGCCGCAGATCCACAAAGAGCGCGCAGTGTGCAGAAATGGGGTTCACATGGCCAAGGCTTTGTGGTCCCATGGGAACGTAAGTCCGTCCAGATTGGGGTCTGACGGGCCAACCCGGGAGTCAGCGAGTGGGAAATCATTGGGGTTCCGGCCGGGACGACGAGTCTTCAGGCCCTTATGTGGTCGCGGTGCGCGCGCTGGCCGCCAGTGCCTCTGTTGCCGTGGCGTTTTTCGCCCTCGGATTACCCGGCATCGAATTAGTCCAACCCGGCGCCATCGCACCGGCTGCCGGCATCGGCCAATTGAGCAACGCGGGCCGGGACCCCGCGATCATGACAGACAGCAGGGCCCTTGTCCCGTTCGGCCGCACCATAGTCCAGACCGTGGCCAAGGGTGGCAACGCTCCGCTGAATGTAGCTGCCGCACAACTCAGGCGGCCACCGGAGGGCTCGCTGATGGCGCCTCTGGAAGTACTTGTGCCGAGTTCCCCCTTTGGCTTCCGCATCAGTCCCCTCACTGGAACGGGCGGGGACTTCCACCTTGGCCAGGATTACGCCGCAGCGTGCGGCACCAGGGTCTATTCAGCCGACGCCGGCGTGGTCCGGGCCGCCGGCTGGCACCCTTGGGGTGGCGGGAATCGCGTGGAAATTGACCACGGGAACGGAATGATCACCACATACAACCACCTCGAGGCAATCGCCGTCCGGACGGGGGAATCGGTCCAGGTAGGCCAGGTCATCGCAAAGGTGGGCACCACCGGGTGGTCCACCGGCTGCCACCTGCATTTTGAAACCATCCTTAATGGCGAGCACACCAATCCGCTCCGCTGGACGCTGCTGCCCATGCGCCAGCTTGACGAGCTGCAGGACATTGCCATGGTCAGCTTTGCCGGCGGGGGCCCTGACGCCTCCGAATCACAACGCTGGGCCATCCCCGTCGGGGCGGACAAGAGCCACACTGTCCTGGGCGGCGAAAAAGAACTGCCCAAGGCGCCGAACGTGGACGCTGCCCTGCCCTCAACGGCGCCGCCGAAGACCGCTCCCGCCGGGGTGCCGCCGTCGAATCCCACAACAACAGCGGCAGCGACAACGTCCCAAACTGCCTCGCCGTCGCCAACAGCGACGCCCACAGCAGCAGAAACTGCCTCGTCGACTGCCGCGCCGTCGCCAACAGCGACGCCAACAGCATCAGAAACTGCCACGCCGACTGCCGCGCCGTCGCCAACACCGACGCCCACAGCATCACAAACTGCCACGCCGACTGCCGCGCCGTCGCCAACAGCATCAGAAACTGCCACGTCGACTGCCGCGCCGTCGCAAACACCGACGCCCACAGCATCACAAACTGCCACGCCGCCGCCAACACCGACGGCTACCTCAACCGGCACTCCGACTGAAACTTCGGCAGCGACAGAGACACAGACATCCACGCCGACGCACACCCCGCGCACACAGACACCCACAGGGTCTCCAACAAGGACGACGGCGGCAGCACCGCCGTCGCCCGCGCCCACCGCTCCAACCCCAGCGCCAGCCGAAACGTCAACAGCGTCACCCACCACCACGTCAGCGGAGCCCACGCGGACGCAGCGCTGACAGAGAATCCCCAGCATGCACCCGTACTCTTGATGGTTGGCAACGAATCTCCTGCATGACCAACCTTTCAAGGACTGCGCTCGTGACCTCTCTGTACCCCATCCCGCTCACACTCAATGACGGCACCGAGACCGACTTCGGCCGTTTCAAAGGAACCGTGGTGATGGTGGTGAATGTGGCGTCGCAATGCGGACTCACGCCGCAGTATGCCGGACTCGAAACGGTGTACGAGAAATTCCGGGACCGGGGCTTCGACATCCTTGGCGTGCCGTGCAACCAGTTCGCCGGCCAGGAACCAGGGAGCGACAGCGAGATTGCCGAGTTCTGCGAGCGGAACTTCGGTGTGTCCTTTCCCCTCACGGCCAAGGCCAACGTGCGGGGCAAGGACCAGCATCCGCTGTATGCCGAGCTGACCAAATTCAAGACTGGCGTACTGCCCGGCCTGGTGAAATGGAACTTCGAGAAGTTCCTTATAAACCGCCACGGCGAGGTGGTGGCACGCTTCGCTCCGACCGTCTCGCCGGACTCCGACGAGGTTCTGGACGCGATCGAACAAGCGTTGGCCGAATTTGATGGACCGGAAGGCGCATCACGCCATTCAGCAGCGTAAATTTCTGGTTTTTTCCAACTTGCCCGCGGTAATTTACGCAAAATTTGCCCAATATCTGGTTTGATAAAGGTTACTGAAGGGTAGAAGGGAAACGCCGTTTCCCCCCAACCACAGAGGCAGCAATGAAGCACATCGAGGCCGAACATCCCCGGCCACGCCACTTCCTTCTCCACCTGAGCGACCCCCACCTGATGGGTGGTCCGGATCCCCTCTACGGAGCTGTTGACAGCGAATCCAAACTTATCCAGCTTTTTGAAGAAGTCCGGGCTTCCGGTGCGCGGCCCGAGGCCGTGATCTTCACCGGCGACCTTGCTGACCAGGGTCACCCTGAGGCCTACGCAAAGCTGCGGGCCATCGTCGATCCTGCATGCGAAGATCTGGGCGCCAAAGTCATCTGGGCGATGGGAAACCACGACAACCGGGCCAACTTCCGGTCCGGCCTGCTGGACGAACCGGCCAGCGATGGACCGGTTGACCACAGCTACTTCATCAACGGACTGCGGGTCATCACCATGGACACCTCGGTGCCGGGATACCACCATGGCGAGCTGAGCGCTTCGCAGCTGGAGTGGCTGGCCCGCGAGCTGGAGACACCCGCACCGGATGGCACTGTCCTGGCCCTGCACCATCCACCGGTCCCCTCAGTCCTGGACCTCGCCGTCTTGGTGGAGTTGCGCGACCAGGCGAGCCTGGCCGCAGTGGTCCGGAACTCGGACGTCCGGACCATCCTCGCCGGGCACCTGCATTACTCCACGACTGCCACGTTCGCGGGCATCCCGGTGTCCGTGGCTTCGGCAACGTGCTACACGCAGGATCTCAACGTGGCTGTGGGTGGCACCCGCGGCCGCGACGGCGGCCAGGCGTTTAACCTGGTCCATGTCTACGAGCACACCATCGTCCACTCCGTGGTCCTGCTGGGCAGCTCGCCCACGGTGGGCGAGCACGTTACAGCGGACATGACAGCCCAGCGACTGGCCGCCGCCGGGATCAGCATCCCGGACAGGGCAAGGGAGCGTCAGAGTTCCCAGGGCGCCTTGATGGGGTAATACTTCTCCAGGAAGTCAGTCACCAGCTGGGCACGCTCATCCGCGTGGACTTCCGGAAAGCTGCCGTCGTTAAGACAGAAAAAGTCCACGTTTCGCTTGGCCAGCAGTTTGGGCAGGGAGTTCAGCCCGGCCCGCGCCGTGGTGTCCACGTAGCGCACCCTGGCCGCGGTCTGGGTGACTGCCCGGCCGGTGAGCAGGGCGTAGTAGTGGTAGAAGGAATTGGTAACAGAGATGTTGTCCGCGGCGCGGAACCTGCTGGCCGCTGTCTTGCGGAATTCGTCCGGGAACTCACTTTCCATCGTGGACACCACGCTGCGGCGCAGCGGGGCCGCGGTGTGCTCAAGATGCCTGGTGGTGATCCGGCCGAAACGGTTCCAGAGCAGCTTCCGGTTAACCCGTGCAGCGTTCTCGAAGCCGCTGCGCTCGGCGTCGTTATCGCCCAGCCCGATCCGGGTCTCGGCCTCGATGAACTTGGTGATGCCACCTGGTGTGAAGAACATGTCCGGCCCGACGGGCCGGCCGAAGAACATGTCGTCATTCGAATAGAGGAAGTGCTCGGAAAGTCCCTCGATGTTGTGGAGCTGGCATTCCACAGCCTGCGAGTTGTGCGTTGGCAGCACTGAGGGGTCGGAGAAGAACTCCTCACTGCGGACAATGGTCACCGTGGGGTGCTCGGCGAGCCACTCCGGGGCAGGGGAGTCCGTGGCGATGAAGATGCGGCGGATCCAAGGTGCAAACATGTAGACCGAGCGCAGGGCGTACTTAAGTTCGTTGATCTGACGGAAACGGGCCTCGTGGTCATCGCCTTCGCCGAGCACCACACCTTGCTGCTGGGCCCGGCGGGCCGCGATGTAGTCGGGCGAACTGCCGTCAACCCATGAGAACACCAGGTCAATGTCGAAGCTGATGTCGCTGGCGTGGTCCGCGAACATGTTCTCGATGGTGGGCCAGGTGTGCCCGTAACGTTCAACTGTCCCGCGTACCGCGTCCTGGGCCTGCATGGTGCGGCGGGTCAGCGAGTTTTCAATCGGGAGGATCAGCTGATCGCCTTCAAAGCTCCAGAGCTCAATCTGGACGCCAGCAGAGGATCCGAACTCGAAGCCGCCGTCGGGCTCAACCCGCGGCCGGTAGAGCCGGAAGATGCGGGCCTGCCGGTTGGGGGAGAGTTCCCCGTCGGCCACCAGCACGGAGGACTTCTTTTTCGCGTCAACCGTCATGGAATAGACAGGCTCGTTGCGGCAGGCCGCCACGAGTGCAGAGCGCAGCTTCTTCCGGTTCTTCCAGTCCAGGGCAATGACAGGGCGGTCGTTGTTGCCGCGGACCAGGAGATAGTCCAGGCCGGCTTCCGCCAGCACACCGCGCAGGAACAACATGTCCTCCACCATGGCCTGGAACGGGGTCCGGTTGTGGTTAATCAGGGCATACCTGCCCTTGTGCCGGACCACGTCCAACCGGTGCTTGAGCCGCGCCTCGGCGGCCGGAGATGTCACCTCCGCATGGGTGCGCGGTTCTACGGACGCCTGGCCGCCGTAGTAGATCTCGTCCTGGACCGGTGCTTCTGTAATGGTTGTCTCCGTCGCGGCTAAATGGTAAGCGTTCTTATCTGAATAATAGCGCGAGCAAAAAAACGGCAGCCGTTGCGGGCGGACTGAAGCCTGGCAGCGGCTCAGCTGGCCACGGCCTCCCGCCAGCTGCGCAGGAAAGCTCCGCCGGCGTCGTCGTGGATCACGTCAGCCTCGAGCCCCAGGTCCGCAGCGGTCAGCACGTCGTAGGCTTTGACCGGAACGCCGTCCGCCGGGCGGACGTCAACGTGCTTCACGGGATGATCGTTGTGGTGCAGCCAGTCCGCCATGGCATAGTCCGTGCGGGAGTCGCCCACGGTGCGCCACGACTGGGGCGTGATGCCCTCCGCGGCCAGCAACTCCACGGCGCGGCTTGCGCCGAGGTCTTTGCCCAGCCGCACCGACTCAATGTCGGTGGAAATGATGGTGGGGTCAACGCGGTAGTCCACCGCGTCGTCGGAATCCGGTGCATGGTGGTCCAGGCGGACCACACCCAGGCCGTGGCGGGCCATGAGGTCCATCGCA
Organism: Arthrobacter sp. UYCo732; assembly: GCF_040547265.1. Lineage (NCBI taxonomy): Bacteria > Bacillati > Actinomycetota > Actinomycetes > Micrococcales > Micrococcaceae > Arthrobacter > Arthrobacter sp. UYCo732. Next base: position 42,755 of record NZ_JBEPPJ010000017.1, read on the forward strand.
TCCGAGTCGAAGAGCTTCTGTTCGGCGAGGTAATCGGCGGAGTGCACGTTGATGTGCTGCTCCACGGACACCATGGCGCGTTTGGTTTCGTCAAAAAACATGTGGGCGGAATAGTCCTCCGCCACCAGCCTGCGGACGTCATCGCCGTAGGCCTTGGGCACCGCCAGTTCGCGGTCAACGTGAATGGTGCCGGCCCCGGCGGCCGTGTAGCTGAACCAGACCGCGCCCTTTTCGCAGATGGCGTGGATGACGGTCCCGGCGGGCATGCCGGCGGCGATCATGGGCTCCATGACCTGCTCCCGGATGAACGCGTCCGAGCGGCCGGTATTGAAGATGACCGGAATCCCGGCGCTGGCCAGCGCCACCATATCGGCAATGATGCCGGGCCGCACCTTGCGGGTGGCCGGGCTTGCCACGGGACCGTCCACGTCGAGCAGGAGCGCCAAGGGCGGGGTGGACAGCAGGCGGCCGCCGGGCGTGGAGATGGCAGGGAATTCGGGTGCGGTCATGGCTCCATTGTGACAGCCGGCGGCCTGTGACAGATGGTCACCGTTTGGCTACAACCTTGGATTGCTGCGGGCTGGGTACTTCTTTTGGGCCGCCAAGGTGCCTAGTGTGGCATGGTGATCTTCAAAGCTGTGGGCGAGGGACGCCCTTATCCCGACCATGGTTACAACACGCCCAAACAGTGGGCGTCGCTGCCGCCGCGCCCCGTCCGCCTGGACGAGCTCGTGACCACCAAACGTACCCTCGACCTCGAGGCGCTCCTGGCCGAGGACTCCACGTTCTTCGGTGACCTTTTCCCCCACGTGGTGCAGTACCAGGGGACCATGTACCTTGAGGACGGGCTGCACCGGGCCGTCCGTACTGCGCTGCATCAGCGGACCGCCATCCACGCCCGCGTGCTGGTCATAGATGGTTGAAAAAGCCAGGGACCACCGCGTCCTGCACGGCCACCGCGTTGTCACCGGTCCCGAGTTGCGGGCCACCTTTGAAGCCGCCGGCGATCACGACGATCCCGTGCGCCTCCGCCGCCGGGTGGTACACGGCGTGGTGCTGGTCCTGCTGCTGGGGCTCATCGCCGGCGCCATCATCACGGCGCTCGCCATCATCAACGGGCATCTGAAGTTCCCGACGACGGCGGGCAGCGACGAGCCCCGGACCGTCTGTCCCGTGGCCACTTTTGATTACACCCCGAACGAACAGGTCAACCTCAACGTCTACAACTCCACGAGCCGGCCAGGGCTGGCGCGCTCGGTGGCTGACGAACTGCTGGGCCGGAAGTTTGTACTGGGTGCTGTGGCCAACACTGAGGCTGGCTATCGGGGCGTGGCTGCAGTGATTTCGGGTGCCGCCGGGCAGTCGGCTGCCTTCACTGTCCAGCGGAACGTGCCGGACTCGGACTACTTCCAGGATGGCCGGACGGACGCCAGTGTGGACGTCATCCTTGCCGGCGACTACAAAGAGCTGGCCGCGGCGGACCGGGTGGACCAGACCCCCGGGACGCTCAGCTGCCCGCGGGAAAGCCGCCGGATCGCCGATGACGCCAAGTGGCCTGTCATTCCCACCGCCCCCACGCCTTAGCTGACGCGCAGGGGTGCGCCGCCGTCGTCGAACCTTGCGCCGGCGCCCAGTTGGATGAACCGCACGGTCCGGGCGACGCGGGCTTCAAGTGCCGCGGGCTCATTAGTGCCGCGGGCTGCGCTGGAGGACAGCGTGCCGTGGATCAGTTGAGCCTGCTGGCCAATGTCCGCCTGCGGCAGGTAGCCCAGCGCCATGCCGTCGCGGAGAATGCCCTGCAGCAGGACGCTCAGCTCATCCACGTGGTCTGCCAGTTTGGCAAAGGACGACGGCGACAGCACCGCGGCCATGGCGGGTCCGGGCGGCAAATGGCGGCGGCTGAGGTCCTCCACCTGGGTGCGCACGTACAAGGCCAGCCGGTCCACAGGGTTCTCAAGGCTGTTGAGGGACTCCCGCAGTTCGGCGAGGAACCGTTCGGTCTCGTCCAGGGCGTAGGAGATCAGCAGCTCTTCGATGTCGGCGTAGTAGTTGTAGACCGCCGTACGTCCCACCCCGGCATGCCGCGCGACGTCCGTCATGGTCAGCCCGGGCAGGCCGTGGGTGAAGAGGAGCTCTCCGAACGCTGTCAGGACACGGCGCTGGGTCTCGGCGCGTTGCGCGGCATTGGTGGCCGCCGAAATCCTGGGCATGCAGACACCTTACCGCGATGTGTCAGCAAACCCGGTCGAGTTTTTGTCCAGATAATCGCGCCAAAGACGCCTCTGGCGTGCACTATCTGGACGAAAACTCACGGCGGGGGGCTATACCGCGCAGCCGTCCGGGCCGCAGGCTTCGCCGTCGCCGTCGGCGGCGTTGACGAGCACCAGCGGAGTGGTTTCCTGCCAGGCTTGGTTGAGGGCTGCGGTGAACGTTTCCGCTGGCTGGGCGCCGGAAAGGCCGAACTTGCGGTCGATCACGAAGAACGGGACGCCGTTGATGCCCAGAGCGCGGGCTTCCTCGAAGTCGAAGCGGACGTCGTCGGCGAACTTGTCTGTGGTGAACAGCTCGGCCACTTCGTCGGCGTTGATGCCCAGATCGTGACCCAGGGCTGTGAGGTAATCCTGGCTGCCGATGTCCTTGCCGTGCTCGAAGTGGTCGCTCAGCAGGCGCTCCTTCGCAGCGTCCTGCTGCCCGTGCTGGGCGGCGAGGTGGATCAGGCGGTGGGCAGTGAAACTGTTGGCCACCACCACCTGGTCGAAGAGGTAGTTGAGCCCCTCACCCTTGGCTTGCGTAGTGACGTGCTTGAACATCTGCGAGACCTGCTCCTGGGCCATGCCCTTGATCCTGCTCAGGTACTCAAGTTCGGTGCCGTCGTAGTGCTCCGGAAGGCTGGGATCCAACTGGTAACTGCGCCATGTCACGTCCACCGAATCGCGGTGGGGGAACTCCGCCAGGGCGGCTTCGAACCGGCGTTTACCGATGTAGCACCAGGGACACGCGACGTCTGACCAGATCTCAATCTTCATGCTTGGCACAACCTGTGCCAAGCCGAAGCCATTCCGCGCAGGAGTGTCGGATTTGTCACACCGGGGGCTTGAAAAGGTGCCCCTCGCGGGGCGATAGTCGGAACAACGGGTTAAGCAGCGGCCCTTCGAATCACACTCACTGGCCAGGTCTGGGGGCGTGGCATGTGATCCTCAAGGAGGAAAGCGTGCGGATAGGACTTATTGCAGCACCATGGATTCCGATTCCCCCGGCCGGATATGGGGGCATAGAGAGGGTTGTGGATTCCCTTGTCCGGGGGTTCATCGCCGCGGGCCACGAAGTGCTGCTGGCCGCGGCATCCGACAGCACCTGTCCTGCACAGATGGTGCCAGGCATGAGGCCATCAGAGCCGGCTGAACTGGGGATTTCCCTCTCAGAGCTCAGCCATGTCATCAGGGCCTATGCCGGCCTGGCCCACGTGGACATCATCCACGACCACACGCTGGCCGGCCCGCTGATGGCCCGGCGGGGTTCCGCCGCCCCAGTGGTGACCACCATCCACGGCCCACTTACGCCGGCGTCGGCCGATTTGTACCGCGCCATGGCCGGTGACACGGCCATCATCGGAATCTCACGTGACCAGGCCTCCCGGGTGCCGGACGTCCCTATCACCAGGGTTATCCATCACGGAATGGATGTCGCTGCCGTGCCGATCGGTTCGGGGAAAGGCGGTTATGCGTGTTTTGTCGGCAGGATGTGCCCGGACAAGGGCGTGGTTGAAGCGATCCTGATCGCGCGCCAAGCAGGCATTCCGCTCCGGATTGCAGCCAAGATGCGCGAGCCCCAAGAGATCGAGTACTTCCGCTCCGTTGTGGAGCCGCTGCTCGGATCCGACGAGGAGTTCCTGGGCGAGTTGGGGGACGCCGACAAGTTCCGGCTGATGGGTGACGCGATGGCGTTCCTCAACCCAATCCAGTGGTCAGAGCCTTTCGGCCTCGTCATGATCGAGTCACTGGCAACAGGAACTCCGGTGGTGGGGACGCCAATCGGATCCGCGCCGGAAATTGTGGACCACGGCCGGACCGGATTCCTGGCGCCGACCGAAGAACTGCACGGCTTCCTTCCCCTCGCTGCATCGCTCGACCGGTCGCACTGCAGGGATCGTGCGCTAAAGCTTTTCAGCACGGAGAGGATGGTGGCCAACCATCTGGACCTCTTCTCAAAACTCGTGGAAGAGAGTCAGCGGGCAGGGCTACCGGATGATACCTACGAGGACCAGAATCGAATACGGGGAGCAGTGAGCCGGACGCCGGAATCCGGCCCAATGTCCATCCGGCGGCACTGAGGAAGGAGCACTCCATGACTGCTTGGAATGCCGATACGGAAGCCGATGTTGGCGGGGCCGGCGCAGTGACTTTGGTGGAGGGGTCCTCCTTCTGCATCTCCTCCCACAGCGGCGACATCAGCCCCGAGGGCGGAACCAACGGGGCGTTCTACCGCGATACCCGGGTTGTGTCCCGGTGGATACTGCGCATCAACGGCGCCCTCCGCGAGCCTCTGGTGGCTCAGCGGCCGGATGCGTTCGAGGCGGCCTTCGTGGGCCGGGCCAAGTGGCCGGACGGCCGGTTCGACAGCCCCCTCGTTGTCCGTCAGCAACGCCACATCGGACCGGGCCTGCAGGACGACATCACCCTCGAAAACTATTCCTCGGAGGCCGTCGACTGCGAGATTGAACTCCTGGTGGACGCAGACCAAGCCGACCTGTTCGACGTCAAGGGCGGCCGCCCGATCAGCGAGGACAGCCTGACGCGGAGCGTCAAAGGCGCAGAGTTGGTGGTCGAGACCGTCCGGAACGGACAGCGGCGCGGCTCGGCAGTCCGCGCTTCGGGGGCCGAAGTCGCCGTTGACGCGCTGCGGTTCCACGCGCATATCCCGGCCAGAGGCAAGTGGTCCACCAGCGTCATTGTGGTGCCCCTGATTAACGGAGAAGGTCCCGCGGACCCGTTCACGGAAGCGGGCTTGCCACAGCACCGGACCGGCGTTCAGCGGCACCGGGCGTGGGAGGAAAACGTTCCGCGCATCTCTGTCGGCGACAGCAACATCGAAGCTACCTTGCAGCGCAGCCAGTCCGACCTGGGGTCTTTGCGGATTTTCGACGCCGAGCATCCTGACCGCGCGGCCGTTGCCGCCGGCGTGCCGTGGTTCATGGCGCTGTTCGGCCGTGATTCCCTCCTGTCCTCCTATATGTCACTGCTGGTGGACTCGACGCTGGCAGTGGGAACCCTCCAGACCCTGGCAGCCATCCAGGGAACAAGGGTCGACATCGATTCCGAGGAAGAGCCCGGCCGCATCCCGCATGAAGTCCGTCTGGGGGTCACCGCGGGACTATCGCTCGGGGGGAGCGCGTATTACGGCACGGCCGACGCAACACCGCTGTTTGTGAGCGTTCTGGGTGAGCTGAGCCGCTGGGGACTGTCTGATGACGTTATCGATTCGCTGCTTCCACATGCAGACCGGGCGCTGGAATGGATTGAACAGTACGGCGACCGGGACGGTGACGGCTTCGTGGAGTATCTGCGGCCCAACACCCACGGGCTCATCAATCAGGGGTGGAAGGACTCCTGGGACGGAATCAATTTTGCCGACGGGCGCATTGCTGAACCTCCCATTGCGCTGTGCGAGGTGCAAGCCTACGTCTATTCCGCCTACGTGGGGCGCTCGCTGCTGGCGCGCTCGCAGGGCGACGCCGGGACAGAGGAGCACTGGGCGCGGCGGGCCGCCGCCCTCAAGGTGTCGTTCAACGAGAAGTTCTGGATGCCTGGCAAGGGCTACTATGCGGTGGCACTGGACAAGGACAAGAATCCTGTGGACTCTTGCACGTCGAACATGGGCCATTGCCTGTGGGCGGGCATTGTGGACCGGCAGAAGGCGTCGGCTGTGGTTGAACACCTGATGTCACCCAAAATGTTCACTGGCTGGGGAGTCCGCACGCTGGCATCGGATATGGCGGCGTACAACCCCGTCAGCTACCACAATGGCTCGGTGTGGCCACACGACTCCGCCATCGTGGCTACCGGGCTGATGCGCTATGGCTACGTGGCGGAGGCCAAGCGGTTGGCGCGGGGCCTCTTCGACGCTGCCACCCATTTCGACGGTCAACTGCCGGAATTGTTCTGTGGCTTTGACCGCAGTGAGTATTCGGGGCCCGTGCCATACCCGACGGCGTGTTCCCCGCAGGCGTGGGCAGCCGCCGCTCCCATCCAGCTCGCCAGGATCCTGCTGCGCTTTGATCCGGACTTTACCCGTGGCGTTGTCCATCTGGCCCCGTTCCTGGCCGAGGACAAGGGCGACTTCAGGGCTGACAACGTGCGGCTGGGACACTCCAGAATCTCCATCACCGCCCGGGGAACGGAAGGCCACATTGAAGGCCTTCCCCAGGGTCTCAAGCTGGTCCACGAACCTCGTCCGCCCCTGGACGAAGGTCTGGGTGGAAACGCCACGGACTAAGGGACAGCGCGTTCCATCACAAAGTCGTGTTCCACGGTGCTTCCCAGCCGGAAGGACTTGCTGCCCACCTTGCGGAAGCCGGACTTTTCGTAGAACCGGATGGCCCGGGCATTCTGGCTGTTGACGCCCAGCCAGATTCCGGCCGCGCCGGATGCCGTGGCTGCCTGGATGCTGGCGTGCATCAGTTCCGCGGCGGCGCCCAGCCCGTGATGCTCCGGGTGGACATAGCATTTGCTGAGCTCGATGGCCGGCCTGATGGTCAGCGCCGCCGCGACGTCCGGATCCTGCGCGGGACGGTTGACCAGGAGGCTGTAGCCGCGGAGGCCGCCGTCGGCGTCGATCACCAAAATGGTGATGCCGGGGTCGGCGAGATATGCGCGGAAGTGCTCCTCACTGAGCGTGTTGGCCAGGTGGGCAGCGATGTCCTCCGGTGACGACGACGGCGGGCACGCCAGCGGAAAGGTGACTGCTGCCAATTCGGCGAGCGGGCCGGCGTCGTCCGTGGTTGCCTTTCTTATGGTGGAACTCATGCAGGGATTCTACGTGCGCTTTATCCGAGTTTTTGTCCAGATAATGCCCCGAAATGGCACTTTTGCCCGCATTATCTGGACAAAAACTCCTAGGTCTGGGTGGTGAAGGCTGCGTCGAACGAGGTAGTCGAGGGCGGGAAGTCGAACTTTTTCAACGCAGCAAGAGCTTCGGGGGCGCCGTGGAGGCGGTCCATGCCGGCGTCTTCCCATTCAACGGAGATGGGGCCGGTGTAGCCGATCGCGGTGAGGGCCCGGAAGGACGATTCCCAGGGGACATCGCCGCGGCCGGCGGAGACGAAATCCCAGCCGCGGCGCGGGTCGCCCCACGGAAGGTGCGAGCCCATGACGGTGTTGCGGCCGGTGGGGCGGAGCTTGGTGTCCTTGCAGTCAACGTGGTAAATCCGGTCCTTGAAGTCCCAGATGAACGAGACCGGGTCGATGCCCTGCCACATGAAGTGGGACGGGTCCCAGTTCAGGCCGAACGCTTCGCGGTGCCCGATCGCTTCGAGGGTGCGGACGGTGGTCCAGTAGTCGTAGGCGATTTCGGAAGGGTGGACTTCGTGGGCGAAGCGGACACCGCATTCGTCGAAGACGTCCAAAATGGGGTTCCAGCGGTCCGCGAAGTCCTGGTAGCCGGCCTCGATCACTTTTTCCGGGACCGGCGGGAACATGGCCACGTACTGCCAGATTGAGGAGCCGGTAAAGCCAACGACGGTGTCCACGCCGAGTGCCTTGGCGAGCCGCGCGGTGTGTTTCATTTCCTCCGCGGCGCGCTGCCGCACGCCTTCCGGATCGCCGTCGCCCCAAACCTTTGACCCAACGATCGCTTGGTGGCGGAAGTCGATGGGGTCGTCGCAAACGGCCTGACCCTTGAGGTGGTTCGAGATGGCCCAGACTTTGAGGTTGTACTTCTCCAGGACGGCGAGCTTTGACTCGACGTAGCCGGGTTCGTCCCAGCGCCAGACGTCCAAATGGTCCCCGGAGACGGCGATTTCCAGACCGTCGTAGCCCCAGCCGGAGGCGAGCCTGGCGACTTCCTCGAACGGGAGATCGGCCCACTGGCCGGTGAAGAGGGTGTACGGGCGGGGCATGTCAGGCTCCTTGCGGATCAGATGCGGGCGCGGAGTTGGCCGGCAGTTGGATGAGCGCGCTTTTCGCGGCGGCGGATTCCTCCACGGCATTCAGGATGTACTGGACGTTGAGTCCTTCCTCGAACGATGGTGACGGTGCGCGGCCCGTGGCTATGGCTGTGAGGAAGTCGCGGACCTGGTGGGTGAAAGTGTGTTCCCAGCCGATGACGTGGCCCTGTGGCCACCACGCCTTAAGGTACGGGTGCTCGGGCTCATTGACCAGGATGCGGCGGAAGCCTTGCTCTCGGACAGGTGCTGCGGCATCCAGGAAGCCAAGTTCGTTGAGGTTCTCCAGATCGAACAGGATGGTGCCCTTGTCGCCGTAGATTTCCAGCGTCAGCGAGTTTTTCCTGCCGGTGGCCACCCGGGAGACTTCCACAGAGGCGATGGCGCCGGAAGCAAGGGACAGCGTGGCCCAGGCGGCGTCGTCGACCGTCACCTCCTCCAGTCCGTCCACCCCGGGGCGGCGGTCCACGAAGGTGTGCAGACGGCCGGTGACCTCGGTGACCTTGTCCGCGAGCAGGAACAGCACCTGGTCGATCGCGTGGGAGGCGATGTCCCCAAGGGCGCCGGACCCGGCGGTTTCCTTGCGGAGCCGCCAGGTCATGGGGGCCTGATCGTCGCTGAGCCAGTCCTGGAGGTAGGCGGCGCGGACGTGCCGGATGGTTCCCACCCGGCCTTCGGAAACCAGTTCCCTGGCCAGGGCGAGGGCAGGGACGCGCCGATAGTTGAACCCGATCATCGACTGGATGCCCTTGGCCCGGGCGGCTTTGGCCGCTGTTGCCATGGCTTCAGCCTCGGCAAGGGTGTTCGCGAGCGGCTTCTCCACGAGCACGTGCTTCCCGGCCTTGAGCGCCGCGACGGCGATCTCGGCGTGCATCCAGCCCGGGGCGCAGATGTCCACGATGTCGATGTCGTCCCGGCTGATCACTTCCCGCCAGTCGGTGGCCGTTTCGGTCCAGCCGTAGGTGGCGGCTGCCTTGGCCACCGCTTCGGCGTCACGTCCCACGAGTACTTTCTGCTCGAAGGCCGGGACGTCGAAGTAGCTGGCGACGTTCCGCCAAGCGTTCGAGTGGGCCTTGCCCATGAATGCGTAACCGATCATCGCGACGCCGAGCGGGCGATCGGACGGGTGTGCGGGGGTGGTCATGAACTGGTTCCTGCTTGCTTTCCTAGAGCGTTGCGGTTTCCGGTGCCCAGTCTTCGGGCAGTCCTGCGGAGGGCGAAGCGGAGCTTCCGACGTCGACGAACGTGCCGGAGTCCATGGATTCGGTGATGGCGACCATGCTGTCCAGGACGTGGTAGGCCAGGTTACCGGTGGCACGGTGCGGAACTCCGGCGCGGATGGACCGGGCCATGTCCAGCACGCCCATGCCGCGGCCGTTCGACGGCCCGGACGCCGGGATGGTGGTCCAGTCCTCGTCGCCGGCGCGCCAGAGCCGGACGTCGCCGTCGAAATAGTTGGGGTCCGGGACCGACAAGGTGGCCTCGGTACCTGTGATTTCCACGAAGCCCATCCGCACGCGGGGCGACTCGAAGGAGAACACGCTGTGCGAGGACGCGCCACTCTCGAACTGTGCCATCGCGCTGACATGCGTGGGGACCTCGACCGTGAACTCCTCGCCGGCCTTGGGCCCGGAACCGATGACGCGGACGTCTTTGGCCTTGGAGCCGACGGCGGCCACCTTGCGGATGGAACCGAACGTCTGGACGAGTGTGGTGAGGTAGTACGGGCCCATGTCAAAGAGCGGCCCGGCGCCGGACTGGAAGAGGAATGCCGGGTTGGGGTGCCAGGACTCCGGGCCGGGCGTCTGAAAGGTGGTCATCGCCGTCAGGGGCGCACCGATGTCGCCGCGCTGGATCACGCGCAGGGCCGTCTGCAGGCCGGCGCCGAGGAACGTGTCCGGTGCGCAGCCCAGGCGGATGCCGGCGGCGTCGGCGGTTTTCAGGAGGCCGAGACCGGATTCGCGGTCCAGGGAGAAAGGCTTCTCGGTCCAGACGTGCTTGCCCGCGTTGACGGCGGCGGTGGCAACCTCGACGTGCGCTGCCGGGATGGTCAGGTTCACGATGATTTCGACGTCGGGATGGTTCAAGGCCGCGTCCACACCGCCCCACTCCGCGATGCCGTACTCCTTGGCGCGTGCCTCTGCTGCCTCCTCGAACAGGTCCGCGATGACGTGGACTTTCAGGTCCGGGAACACGGTGAGGTTGTCCAGGTACTGCTTGCTGATGTTCCCGGCGCCGATGACCGCGATGCCCACCGGCCCGCGGTCTGAAGACTTCGCGGCTGCGTGGGTGGTCATGCGCGTGCTCCCTCGGCTGCCGTCGCGGAGGCGTCGTTATTGTTCAGGTATGCCAGGCTTTCGGCGATGCCTTCAAAGATGTCGCCAGCGTAGTCGTCGAATTCCACCACGCCTACCTCCAGGGATGTGGCGGCCGCGATGACGTCCAGCACGGGTACCTTGCCCCGGCCCGCCGGCAGTTGCGCTTTGGTGTCGGTGTTCAGGGGGCCGTCCTTGATGTGGATGAGCTTCACCCGGTCACCGAGTTTCGCCAGGATGTCCACCGGGTCCTGGCCGCCAACGGCCACCCAGTACGTGTCCACTTCCAGGACCAGTTCCGGATCCAGCAGATCGGCGAAGAATTCCAGTGCCGTGCGGCCCTCAATACTGGACTCCAGTTCCCAGGCGTGGTTGTGGTACCCGACCCGGATGCCGTATTCGGCGCCCTTTTTGGCTGCGGCGTTGAGCCCGGCCGCAGTGGCCTGGATGTCCTCGGCGGTCTGCCAGCGGTCCGCAGGGATAAACGGGTCAATGACGGTGGAGATCCCGAGGTCTTTGGCGGCGGCGAAGATCTCATCCTGGTCCTGGCTCAGCAGCGGAGCGTGCCCGGACGGCGCCGTGAGGCCGTTCTCCTTCAGCGCGGCGCCGAGTTCCTTGGCCGTGGCCACGAAGTTGTAGGGCTCCACCTGGGTAAAGCCGATCTCCGCGACCTTGCGGATGGTGCCGGGCAGATCCTCCTGGATGGCGTTGCGGAGGGTGTAGAGCTGGATCGAGTAAGACATGGGTACTCCTCAGATGAAGACGGTTCAACTAAAACTAGAACCACTTTTGTCGACCGTCAAGCAATAGTTGTATGTCTGTCGGTTTTCTTTATCTGGCGTGACATGCAGAAGGACGATGTGTTACTCATGATCCATGAGCCTTACTCCCAGACGCGAGCCCGCCGCAGCCGACATCATCGGGAGTTTGTCCCGCGCCGGGGACCTCTTCCAGCTCCTGCGGGACGGCAAGGCCCGCACGCGGGCTGAGCTCGCCCTCAGCACCGGACTGGCTCGTTCCACCGTTGCCGCGCGCATCGACGCACTGATGGTTTCGGGCCTCGTGGGCCCCGCCGGTGAGGCGCTTTCCAGCGGCGGCAGGCCGCCGTCGCGCTTTGCCTTCAACCCTTCGGCGCGGCTGGTGTTGGCGGTGGACGTCGGGGCAACACATGTGGTCGTGGCTGTGACGGACCTTGGCGGAAAGATCCTCGCCGAGCACCGGTTGGCCCTGCAAGTGGCGGATGGACCCGAAACAGTCCTGGATCAGGTCGTCGCGCAGGGCAAGGAACTGCTGGCAGTTGCGGGGCGCAGCGCCGAGGAACTGGCCGGGATCGGGATCGGCTTGCCGGGCCCGGTGGAGCACGATACCGGCCGGCCGGTGAAGCCCCCCATCATGCCTGGCTGGGACGGGTTCGACGTTGTCCGTTATGTTCAGCGGTCCCTGCCGGTGCCAGTGCTGGTGGACAACGATGTCAATATCATGGCACTGGGGGAGCGGGCCTCGCATTGGTCCGAGCACAGCAACTTCTTCTTTGTAAAGGTCGCCACCGGAATCGGATCCGGCATCATCAGCAACGGTGAACTGCAACGTGGCGCCAACGGCACCGCGGGCGACCTGGGGCACGTCCAGCTGGCGCGCGGAGAAGACGTCCTGTGCGCCTGCGGCAACTACGGGTGCCTCGAGGCGCTCGCATCCGGACCTGCCATCGCTCGCGCGCTCCGGCAACAGGGGCTCGACGCCACCAAAGGCGCGGACGTGCTGCGGCTGGCAGCGGCCGGTAACATGCAGGCCATCCAGGCGCTCCGTCAGGCAGGCCGGGACATCGGCGACGTTCTGGCCACCGTAGTCAACCTGCTCAATCCGTCAGTCATAGTTGTGGGTGGCAGCATCGGTGAATCCGGTGAGCATCTGGTGGCCGGAATCCGGGAGGTGGTCTACCGGCGCTCTCCACCGCTGGCGACATCCCACCTGCGCATCGGCATCTCCATGGCCGGCCAGCGCGCTGCGGTCCTCGGGGCGAGCCAGATGGTCACCCAGCACGTCCTTTCGCCGGCAGTCGTGGAGGCAACCCTCGCCGGGAGTGCCATTACGGGATGAGCCTGGCAGAATCGCTGGAGTTCAACCAGGAGGGACGCGTTCCGGGCTTCGTGTCCGCCGACGATCACGACCTCGCCGTCTGGGCTCTCGGACAGTAGGTGCCGGCATACCCCGTCACCCGGTAATGACCCGCACCGGCGAACCGGCCAGCCATGCCCTGACGTCTTCGAAAGCGCCACCGTAAAACTGCCCGTAACTCTCCTGCGTAACGTATCCGAGGTGCGGTGAGAGCACAGTGTTCGGCGTGCTGAGGAGAGGGTGGGCCGGCGTGATGGGCTCAGCGTCAAACACGTCCAGGGCGGCTCCCCGGATCCAGCCCTCGTTCAGGGCGCGCACCAGGGCGTCCTGCTCAACAAGGGGACCCCGCGATGCGTTCACCAGAAGGCCTTCCGGGCCAAGGAGCCTCAGCTCCGGCTCGCCCACGATCCCCTCGGAACGGGGAGACAGCCGCAGATGGAGGGTGGCGACGTCGGAATTCCGGAAAAGGTCCGCTTTACTGACTTTCTGGACTCCGGCGTCGGCGGCGGCCTCTCCGGTCAGGTTCTGGCTCCAGGCACGTACTTCCATTCCGAACGCCTGCCCGTAGGCGGCAATTCGCCGCCCGATTTTGCCCAGGCCCACAACACCCAAGGTTTTGCCGGACAGCTCCATCCCCACGGAAGTTTGCCACGTGCCGGCCCGCAGCGAGTTCTCCTCGGCCGGGAGGTTCCGGGCCAGCGCCAGGAGCAGGGCCCACGTCAGTTCCGGGGCGGCGGTAAGCGAGCCGGGCGTGCCGCAGACGGTGATGCCAAGGTCTTCTGCCGCGGCCACGTCGATTGCGGCGTTGGCCATGCCGGTGGTCACCAGAAGCTTGAGGCCTGGCAGTTGCTCCAGCACGGAGCGGGGGAACGGGGTCCGCTCCCGCATCGCCACGACGATCTGGAACCCGGTAAGCGCTGCCGCGAGGGCGTCCTCGGACTGGAACGGTTCCCGGAAGACGGACGTGGAGACGCCATTCTTTTCCAGGGCGGACCAGTCGGCGAAGCCGTGCGCCACGTCCTGGTAGTCGTCAAGGATGGCAAGCCGTTGCTGCATGTCTGTTCCTTTGTCCAAGGTCTGCGTGGCGAATACCGTGCACTCCGGTGGGCGGGGTGGCGTGGGTTTATCGTATGCCAGGGCGTTGCTCGGAGTTTTTGTCCAGATAATTCGCGATTCCGTCCTTTTTGGGAGCGTTATCTGGACAAAAACTCAATGACGTCCGGGCGTGATAGCAATGGGAGGTGATGAAATCATTCTTATACCGCGCGGATATCTCGTGAGCGGACAGTTCCTTGCGAAGGTTCCAAAGGCCTGGATCCTGCTCGCCTGCATCGGCCTGCTGGCGCTCAACCTGCGCGGACCCTTCGTAGCCGTCGCCCCCGTGGTGGACCTGATGCAGACGGACCTCGGATTTTCCCCTGTCATGCTGGGCCTGCTGACCAGCATCCCGGTGCTGTGTTTCGCGGTGGCCGCCCCGCTGGCCTCACTGACCACCCGGAAACTCGGCGCCGAGTTCGCCGTCTCCCTTACCATCCTGGGCGTGCTGGCCGGCGTCATTGTCCGCTCGGCTGGCGGCGCGGGGCCGGTGGTGGTGGGTACGGTGATGATCGGCCTGGCCATCACGGTGGGTAACATCGCGGTGCCGTTGATTATCCGCCGTGACTTCTCCCCGTGGCGGCAGGGAACCGCCATGGGCGTGTACACGGCGGCGTTGAATATCGGGTCGTTCCTGACGTCGATGGTCACGGCGCCCCTGGCCGAGCTTGCCGGTTGGCGGGTGGCTCTGGTGTCTGTGGGCATCCTGGCGGTGGTGGCCATTGTTTTCTGGACGCTCGCCGTGGGTGCCCGCACCGCGTTTGTCCCGTCCGGGGCCGTAGTCAGCGGCGGGCAGGAGCATTCCCCTGTCAGCGGATCCGGCTGGATTACTGCCGGGCTGACCCTGGGTTTCGCCGGCCAGGCCTTTTCCTATTACGCGGTGACTGCGTGGCTGCCGAGCTACCTCCACGATGAGCTGGGCATGTCCGCCTCGGAGGCGGGAGCGGGTTCGTCGTTGTTCCAGATCTTCGCGATCGTCGGTGGCCTGGGAGTGCCGTTCGCGGCCAAGTACTTCAGTACGACGACGACGGCAGTCACCGTGGGGCTCCTGTGGACGGCCGTGCCGGCCGGGCTGCTGCTGGCACCGCAGCTGTGGTGGCTGTGGTCCACTTTCGGCGGCATCGCGCAGGGCGGCGGGATCACGCTGATCTTCATCGCCATCATCAAACTGGCCCGGGACCAGGCGTCCGCCGGCCGGATGTCCGCCACGGTCCAAGGATTGGGCTACTGCTTCGGGGCGGTGGCCCCGCCGCTGGTGGGGTTCGTGCACGACGCCTCGGGTTCCTGGACTCTGGCGCTGTTGGTCATTCTGGGTTCCGTGCTGATGTTCTTCGTCTGCACAACGCTCTCTGTGCGGCTGGTGCCGAAAGGACGCTGACGCGCCCCGCCGTCGTCGTCCGGCCGCTTACCGCACTTCCTTCCCTCTCTCAGATCCTGCAAGTGAGAGAGCGCCGGCGAGTGCACCCGCCTGGGTAGGCGTGTCCCGTTGTCGCCTCATTTCTGGAGGGGTGTTCCGTCGCCGGGCCGGCTCCCCGGATCTCGGGGTGCCTGTTGCGAAGGGCGTGCCTGCCCGGCTGACGGAAATCTGTGCGGCTTTAGGCCGCGGTGAGCTCTTCCGGGGTTGCCTTTTCCCGTGCCTCGGTGAGGTAGCGGGCGTAGGCGGGGAGGGTCAGGAAGGACGGGAAGTCCTGGCTGAGGGTGACTTCCTCGAAGATGTCGCGGGCGTCTTCGAAGCGGTCGCCGTCGAAGCGTTCCAGGCGTGCGAACTCTTCGTCGAGCAGCTCCTCGATCCAGTGGTGGGTGATGATTTCGCCGTGGTCGGTGATGGCGCTGGCGAACATCCACTGCCACAGCTGTGAGCGGGAGATTTCCGCGGTGGCGGCGTCTTCCATGAGGTTGTGGATGGCCACGGCACCGTTCCCGCGCAACCAGGACTCGATGTAGCGTAGGCCCACCTCGATGTTGTTCCGGATGCCCTGCTCGGTGATGGTGCCTTCGGTGGCGGCCACGTTGATGAGGGCGGCGTCGTCCGGGGTGACGTCCTCGCGGGTGCGGTCCAGCTGGTTGGGTGTGCTGCCCAGGATGGAATCGAACACCTCGCGGCAGACCGGCACCAGGTCCGGGTGGGCTACCCAGGAGCCGTCGAAGCCGTCGTTGGCCTCGCGGGTCTTGTCCGCGCGGACCTTCTCGAACGCGTTGGTGTTGGCTGCTTCGTCCCTACGGTTGGGGACCGCGGCGGCCATCCCGCCGATGGCCATGGCGCCGCGCTTGTGGCAGGCACGGACCAGCTGTTCGGTGTATGCCCGCATGAACGGCTGGGTCATGGTCACCTGGGCGCGGTCCGGCAGGACGAACCGGGGGCCGCGGGTGCGGAAGTTCTTGATCAGAGAGAAAATGTAGTCCCAGCGGCCGGCGTTCAGGCCCGCGGCGTGGTCCCGCAGTTCGTAGAGGATCTCCTCCATTTCGAACGCGGCGGTGATGGTCTCGATCAGCACGGTGGCGCGGATGGTGCCCTGCGGGATGCCGAGCAGGTCCTGGGCCAGGATGAAAACGTCGTTCCACAGGCGTGCTTCGAGGTGGGTCTCGATCTTCGGCAGGTAGAAGTACGGGCCCTTGCCCTGGGCCAGGAGGCGCCGGGCGTTGTGGAAGAAGAACAGGCCGAAGTCCACGATGCCGCCGGCCACGGGAGCGCCGTCGATAATCATGTGCTTCTCGGGCAGGTGCCAGCCGCGGGGGCGGACCACGATGGTGGGCAGTTCACTGGCCGGGCGGAGCTTGTACTCCTTGCCCTCCGGCGACGTGAAGTCGATCCGGCGTTCCAGCGCATCGGTGAGGTTCAGCTGGCCCTTGATGACGTTCCGCCACGTGGGGGTGGAGGAATCCTCCATGTCCGCGAGCCACACCTTGGCGCCCGAGTTCAGCGCGTTGATGGTCATTTTCTTATCCACCGGTCCGGTGATCTCCACGCGGCGGTCCTCCAGGCCGGGAGCGGGGGGAGCGACGCGCCACGACGGATCGTTGCGGATGTCCTCGGTCTCGCGGAGGAACCCGGGGTCCTGTCCGGCGGCGATCTCGGCGCGGCGGGTCCGGCGCGCCTGCAGCAGTTCCTGCCGCCGACCGGCCGTGGCCCGGTGCAGCCTTGCGACAAACTCCAAAGCATCCGGAGTAAGTACCTCGTCCTGCCGGCAAATGGGCTGTGCGGTCAAGGTAATGCCGTTGATGGCGAAGTTGTCAGTGAAGGTGTTCATTTCAATCTCCTTAAAGACTAAAAGGGGAGTTCGACGGCAGGCAGAGGATCGTCCGGTCCGCCGGCGGACGCACGCGCCGCCGTCGAGCGCTAAGTTCTAGTGGAACTGGCCTTCCTCGGTGGATCCCACCAGGGCAAGGGTGGATGCGTTCGGGTTGAGCGCAGTAGCAATGTCGTCGAAGTAGCCGGTGCCGACTTCGCGCTGGTGCTTGGTCGCGGTGTAGCCGCGGGACTCGGAGGCGAATTCCTTCTCCTGGAGCTCGACGTAGGCACTCATGCCTTCACGGGCGTAGCCGTGGGCGAGATCGAACATCGAGTAGTTCAGGGCGTGGAAGCCGGCCAGGGTGATGAACTGGAACGTGAAGCCCATGGCGCCGAGTTCACGCTGGAACTTGGCAATGGTGGCGTCGTCCAGGTGCTTGCGCCAGTTGAACGACGGCGAGCAGTTGTAGGAGAGCATCTGGTCCGGGAAATCGGCCTTGACGGCTTCGGCGAACTTGCGGGCGAGTGCGAGGTCCGGGGTGCCCGTCTCCATCCAGATGAGGTCGGAGTAGGGGGCATAGGCCTTGGCGCGGGCGATGCAGGGTTCGATGCCGTTGCGGACCTTGTAGAAGCCTTCCGGGGTACGGACCGGCTGTCCCCCTTCGCGGAGGACGAATTCCTGGTCGCGGGGATCGACGTCGGAGGTGATCAGGGTGGCTGCCTCGGCGTCGGTACGGGCGATGACGACGGACGGGGTACCGGCGACGTCGGCGGCCAGGCGGGCGGCATTCAGGGTGCGGACGTGCTGCTGGGTGGGAATGAGCACCTTGCCGCCGAGGTGGCCGCACTTCTTTTCGGAGGCGAGCTGGTCTTCCCAGTGCACGCCTGACGCGCCGGCCTGGATCATGGATTTCATGAGTTCGTAGGCGTTCAGCGGACCACCAAAGCCGGCTTCGGCGTCGGCGACGATCGGGACCATCCAGTCCTCAACAGTCTGGACGCCTTCGGAGAACTCGATCTGGTCCGCGCGGAGCAGAGCGTTGTTGATGCGGCGGACCACTGTGGGAACCGAGTTGGCCGGGTACAGCGACTGGTCCGGGTAAGTGTGGCCGGAATTGTTGGCGTCGGCGGCGACCTGCCAGCCGGAGAGGTAGATGGCGCGGAGGCCCGCCTTGACCTGCTGCACAGCCTGGTTGCCGGTCAGGGCGCCCAAAGCGTTGGTGTACCCGCCGGTCTTGTGCTCTTCGGTGAGCTGCTTCCACAGCTTCTCGGAACCGCGGCGGGCCAGCGTGTGTTCTTCGGAGACCCGGCCGCGGAGTTTGACGACGTCCGTTGCCTTGTAGTCACGGGTCACACCTTGCCAGCGGGGATTGGCGGACCACTCGAGCTCCAAGGCGGCGGCCTGCTCTTCGGGCGTCTGCTGGGTGGGCTCAAATGCTGCAGTCATCGTTGTCTCCTTGATTTGTGCTCCGGAATCGTGGGCGGGAACCGCGCCGTCGCGGTCCCCGCAGGCTGTCCCGGTGCGGTGTTTCTTTCCGTGATCTCCACTTTTCAGCACTTCCAAACACTTCTCTAGAGGAAAACCGTGGAAAGAAATGCGTTTCTTCGCGTATCCTCAAGAAATGTCCCCTTCAAGCTGGAGCCGCGAAGTTGCACCGCCGCCGTCGTCCGCTGCCTCCCCGGAACTGGACGTCATCAGCCTTGGCCGCCGCGTGCGTCATCTGCGCAAGCAGGCCGGCTACACGCTCGATGACCTGGGCGCCGCCGTCGGGACCGCCCCCAGCCAGTTGAGCCTGATCGAAAACGGCAAACGGGAGCCCAAGCTGTCCCTGCTCCAAGGGCTGGCCGCGGCCCTGAACGTGAGCATCGATCAGCTGCTTGGCGCCGAGCCGCCCAACCGGCGTGCGGCACTGGAAATTGAGCTGGAACGCTACCAGCGCGGACCCCTGTATGAGTCACTGAACCTGCCCAAAATCCGCATCAGCTCGCGCCTCCCGCTCGATGTTCTGGAGGCACAGGTGGGGCTGCTGCACGAGCTCGAACGCAAGCTGAACGAGCAGGTGGCGACGCCGGAAGAAGCGCGCCGCGCAAACGGTGAACTGCGTGCCATGATGCGAGAGCGCGGCAACTATTTTCAGGAGTACGAGGCTGAGGCCCAGAAGGTGCTCGGCCTGGTGGGTTACACCGCTGGACCGCTCAGCCAGCACGTGATCGCCGACATCGCCGAAAAGCTCGGATTCACCCTCCACCACGTGGGCGATCTGCCGCATTCCACCCGTTCGGTAACCGATTTGAAGAACCACAGAATTTACCTGACGCAGAGCCAGCGGCAGGACCACGACCCCCGTTCGGTCCTCCTGCAGGCGCTGGGGCACTACGTTTTGGGGCATGAGACGCCGAAAAACTACGGCGACTTTCTGGCCCAACGGGTTGCGACAAACTACTTCGCGGCAGCGCTGCTGTTGCCGGAGCATGCCACTGTGGACTTCCTGCAGAAGGCCAAGGCCGCCAAGGAAATCGCCGTCGAGGACATCCGGGACGCCTTTGCCGTCTCCTATGAGACCGCGGCGCACCGCTTCACCAACCTGGCCACGCGGCACCTGGGCATCACCACCCACTTCCAGAAGACCCACCAGAGCGGCATCATCTATAAGGCCTACGAGAACGACGGCGTGACGTTCCCGATGGACCATACCGGCGCGATCGAGGGCCAGCCATCGTGCAAGGCGTGGACGTCGCGGGCGGTGTTCGATGTGCCGGACAAGTTCAGCGCCTACAGCCAGTACACCGACACACCCTCAGGAACATATTGGTGCACCGCACGGACTGAGCGCTCGGCCAACGGCGAGTTTTCGTTGTCGATCGGGGTGCCGTACCAGCATGTTAAGTGGTTCCGCGGCCGGGAAACCACGGCCCGGGAAAAGTCCACGTGCCCCGATCCGAACTGCTGCAAGCGGCCGCCCGCTTCGCTTGCATCCGAGTGGGCCGGCAACGCCTGGCCCTCCGCCCGTGCGCACTCGCACCTGCTCGCCGCGATGCCGCCCGGCGCGTTCCCCGGTGTGGACGAGACCGAGGTGTACAGCTTCCTCCAGGCCCACTCGGGGAGCTGACCCGAGCTCCGGCGTCCGGCCAATCAGGCTCCAGCCGTTCCCGGCCGGAGGGCAAGGAATGCATCTTCGATGCCTCCAACCTCGCGGAGTTCTACCGTGGACGCGCCCAGAGCGTGGCGTCCGGTGCACCGGCCCCGCTGGGACCGGGCCCTGTCTGGTCACCGGGGGCCCGCAAGGAAGCTGGAGAAGCGTCCATGAGGACCTACAGCCCGCGCCCTGAAGAACCGACGGTACCCCGGTGAAACCCGTGGCAGCTCAGCCGGCGGTCGATCTTCGGGTCACGACGTAGGAGGTTCTGAGATGTACAGCGATATCGGGCGATTCAGCACAGCGCCCGCTGCCGGCGACAGAGAGATACCTGTCGGAAGGTCGGCGGAAGAGCAGAAGCCACTAGAACTGGTCTACGGCTCAACCGATGGGTTTCCTGCTGGAGCAGGTACTCCTCGGCATCGACCTGCGCGGCGCCCGACGATTCGGCCGCCTGGACACTGACTGGAACCACGGGATTCTCTTGGGTTTCATTTCTCGCAAGTCATAAGTTCCGCGCCTTTTGCGTGGTGCGGTGCAGCCGTGGCTTTGATGGGCACCCCTCACGCATGGACGAGAGTGCTGACGGGGTAGCGATGACGCGCCAGGTCCGCCACGGCTGTCACAATTCGTTTCCAAACACTTTCTGGCCGGATTTAGCGAAATGTCTTGACAGTGGCGTACATCACTCGTATCTTGATTATGGGATCCCAATTTGGGATCCCAAAGACGGGAGCTAACCGGTGCGCTCCTGTTTGTACGCGAGTTTCAGCTTTTGTCCCCGTACCCGCTGGCCGATTCCCTTGCCTTCCCGGGCCGCCAGTTCCCATCCGTACCTTCCCCCCATCCGTAAACTTCCCCGTGAAGGAGAAGCTGTGTCCATTCCACACACCGAAACAGCGGCGTCGTCCCTTGAAGGCCCGTCCACAGATGCAACCACGCTCGAACCACAGAAGGACGGGGTGCAGCGCCGCACCAACGTCCGCTGGAAAATGTTCCTGCTCCTGCTGGTCCTCGTCGCCGTGAATTACATCGACAGGGGTTCCATCTCGGTGGCCCTGCCGATCATCCAGAAGGAATTCAATCTCGCCCCCGAGCTGGTCGGCCTGCTGCTGTCCGCCTTCTTTTGGACCTACGCCCTGATGCAGATCCCGGTCGGATTGTTGATTGACAAATTCGGGCCCCGCAGGGTCATGACCGCGTCCTGCATCGGCTGGGGTGCGGCTACGGCCGCCTCCGGTATGGCAGGCGGCTTCCTAAGCATGTTCATCGCCCGCATGGGCATCGGCGTCACCGAGGCGGGCGTGATGCCCGCCGGCGGAAAGCTGAACGCCATCTGGATGCACAAGTCCGAACGTGGCCGCGGTGCCACCATTCTGGATGCAGGTGCTCCCCTCGGCGCCGGGCTCGGCGGCATCCTTATCGCAGGGCTGATTGCATCGACCGGAAGCTGGCGCTGGTCCTTCGTGATTGCAGGTGCTGCCACTGTGCTCATGGGCCTGGCCGTCTGGTGGTACGTCAGGGACAATCCCCGCGAACACCGCGGCGTCAACGAAGCCGAAGCCGCCTACATCGAGGCCTCCCACGCAGCAGAGGACGCTGAGGCGAAGCTCGACGGCAGCCAGGGCAAACGGGCCCTGCTCCCCTACCTGAAGTTCCGGTCTTTCTGGGCCATGTGCTTCGGCTGGCTGGGCTTCAACGGCGTTTTTTACGGCTTGCTGACGTGGGGGCCGCTGTATCTGGCCCAGGCCAAGGGCTTTGACCTTAAGACCATCGGCTGGTCCACCTTTGTGATTTTCGGGGCCGGTTTTGTCGGAGAAATCCTCGGCGGCACCATCGCGGACAAGTGGCGCAACTCCGGAGCCTCGGCCAACCTCGTTATGCGGACCCTCCTGGGCATCTCCAGCGTCGTGGTGATCGGCGGACTCATCGGAGTGACCGTTGTTGCCGACTCGACGACCGCCGTTGTTCTGCTGTCAGTGGTGATGTTCTTCCTCCGCTGGGTAGGTTTGTTCTGGAGCATCCCGTCCATCCTCGGCGGCCGGACGAACGCCGGCGTCCTGGGCGGCGCCATGAATTTCAGCGGCAACATCGCCGGCTTCGTCACCCCCATAGCCGTGGGCCTGATCGTGGGCGCCACCGGTTCCTACACCTGGGCGCTGCTGTACTTCGTGGGATCCGCAATCATCATGGGCGCCTCGGTGCTGACGCTGAACTACAACAAGCGCCTGCCTGTCTAAGCTAGCGAGATGCACCTGTTCCTGAAGCCGGGAACGCACTGCCACAAAAGAACCCGAATGGAGCATCATGCTTGCCGCAGAAAAATCCCAGGACAAGGAACGCCCCCTCCGCGAGGCTGTCCGGGATACGCTCCGCACGAGGATCTTTGAGGGGCATTACGTTCCCGGCACCAGGCTGGTGGAGCGGGACCTAGCCGCCGAGTTCAACGTGTCGCGCCTTCCCATCCGGGAAGCGCTGCGCATGCTGCGCCAGGAAGGTCTCATCAGTGACCGTGGTGCCCGCGGAGTCGAAGTCAGTACGCTGAGCCCCAAGGATGTCGAGGATCTCTTCGACGTCCGGCAGTCACTTGAGGTACTGGCTTGCCGTCTGGCCGCGGCCCGCGCCACCGCCGAAGACCTCGACGGCCTCAAAAGTTTGCTGGACGAGGCCGACCGCTGCCTGGCCATGGGCGCGGTCATGGACGCCCACCGGGCGAACAGCGAATTCCACGATGCCATCACCCGGATCGCGGACAACGGCTTCCTCAAGTCCGCGCTGGAACCCCTTCAGGGCCGGATGCACTGGCTCTTCCGCCATGTGAGCGACCTGCCGGAACTCATCGAAGAGCACCGGGCCCTCTATACCGCCATCGCCAGCGGCGACCCGGATCGCGCAGCCATCCAGTCGGCGTCGCACATCGACAAATATCGTGACCAATTTCCGGAGGACTTCCGCCGGACAGAACCCACCCTTCATCGGAAGACCTTATGAAACTTCTTGTTATCAACCCCAATATCAGCGAGGACGTTACCGCCCTGATCGAAGCTGAGGCCCTGCGCTCTGCCTCCGCTGGAACCGAACTCGTGGTCCGCACCGCCGGTCATGGTGTGGAGTACATTGAAACCCGTTTTGAATCGCTGATCGCAGCGAGCGCGGTGGCCGAAATTATTGCCGAATATACCCAGGTCCCGGGCCTGATCGACGGCGTCGTCGTGGCCGCTTTCGGCGATCCAGGCATGCCGGCGCTGAAGGAACTCGCCGATGTCCCCGTTATCGGGATTACCGAGGCGGCCCTCTGCGCGGCGGCCCTGCAGGGACACCGCTTCTCCATCATTGCCATCTCGGACCGGATCCGGCCGTGGTACCTGGACTGCGTGGAACGCTTCGGCCTTGGTGGCCGACTGGCATCGATCCGCTCCATCAACGAGTCCTTGAACGGGATCGGCTCCGTGCAGCAGGACTTCAAGGAAACCCTGCTGGCGCTGAGCCGGCAGGCCGTCGCCGAGGACGGCGCCGACGTCGTGATCCTTGCCGGGGCGCCGCTCGCCGGGCTGGCCCGCGAACTTCGAGGCCAGATCCCGGTTCCGGTGGTGGACGGCATCTCCGCCGGCATTCGCATGGCGGAGGCCGTCGTCGCCCTGGATTCCGGTCTCCACCGCGCCGGCGCCTTCGCGCCGCCGCCGGCAAAAGACCGCCGCGGCCTCACCAAGGCCCTGGACGCCGCCCTCACCACCGCGCAGAACCCCGCCCGCAGCGCCAGCCGCCAGCCGGCCACGCCCGCACCGGCCAACTAGTTACTTCAAAACTTAGGAGGACCACCATGTCCGACACCCCAGAACTCGTCATCGCCAATGGCACCGTGGTCAACAGTTTCGGCCGCCAGCAGGTCCACGTTGTGATCCGGGAAGGCCTTATCCATGAGCTCGTGGACGCCGCCGAGCCCGTCCCCGCCGGCACGCGTATCATCGATGCCGCCGGCCGGCTCGTTATCCCCGGCGGCGTCGACGGACACTGCCACGTCGCCCAAATAACCGGGCGGTTCCGCACCCTCGATGACTACCGGACCACATCGACCGCCGCCCTGTGGGGCGGCACAACCACCATCATCGACTTCGGTATCCCCCGCGATGCCCGGGAAACCCCGCTCGCGGCCGTCCTGCACAAAAAGGAACTGGCCCGGGAGTCCCGCTGCGACGTCGCACTGCACGGCTCAGTGGTCAGCTGGGACGAAACGGTGCCGTGGCAACTGGAGCAACTAGCCGCCGAGGGCGTCCGGTCCGTGAAGATGTACACCACCAACCGCGGCACCACCATGGCCAACGGAGACACCATCCTCAAGGTCATGCGCGAGATGGTCCGGCTGGACGGCCTGACCTACATCCACGCCGAACACGACCCCATCATCGCGGACTGCACCGCGCAGCACGCCGACGACGGCCGGATCGGCATCGAACACCTGCACCGCACCCGCCCCGAATTGGCTGAAGAAGTCTCGGTCAAGGAAATCCTGGCCATGGCCGCATACACCGGCGCCCCCGTCTACTTTGTGCACCAGTCCACCCCGGGCGCCGTGGACCTGGTCACCGAGGCCCGCAGCCACGGCCAGGAGGCCTACTCCGAAACCTGCCCGCACTACCTCACCCTCGACGACAGCGTCTACGGCTCGGTAATGCCGGAGTGGTACGCCTGCTGCCCGCCCATGCGCAGTCCGGAGACGGTCGCCGCGCTCCGGAAACGGCTCGCCGACGGCGCCATCGACACTGTCGCCTCCGACCACTCCTGCTACGACCTCACACAAAAGCGGGAACGAACCGACGACATCCGCGAAATGCCCCACGGGCTCCCGGGCGTCGAAACCCGGATGCCGGTCACCTTCACCGCCATGACCTCCGCCGGGGCCAGCGTCGAAGACTTCGTAGAAGCGTTCTCCGCAGCACCGGCGCGTATAAACGCTGTTCCAGGCAAGGGGCGCATCGCGGAAGGATTCGACGCCGACCTGGTCATCTTCGACCCCGCCGAAGAGCGCACCGTGGACGGCAACGCACTCCACATGGGCACCGACTTCTCCCCGTTTGACGGCAAGGTACTGGCCGGCTGGCCCGCCACCGTCATTTCTGCCGGTCATGTGGTGCTCGATGCCGACGGTTTCCACGATCCAGGGGCTGTTGGCCGCTTTGTGGCCCGCGACGGCTTCCGGCAGCACCAGTCCAACGCCCCCTTCACGCACGCCGCCACTCTTTAGGACACCCGATGCCATCAACAACCCGACCCCGTCGGATCGGCATGATCGTGCCATCCTCAAACACCTGCCTTGAGCCCCAGACCTACCGCATCCTTGGGGACCGGAGGGACGTCACTATCCATTTCACCCGCATCCCTGTCACCCGGATAGCTTTGGACGACTCGTCGGACCGGCAGTTCGACCCAGCAGTCATGCGGGAAGCCGCGCAACTGCTTGCGACGGCGGACGTGGACGTGATCGCCTGGAACGGGACCTCCGGTTCCTGGCTGGGTGCGGCCCACGATCAGGAGCTGGTCAAGGAAATCACAGATGCCACCTGCGTTCCCGCCACCACCTCCACACTGGCGTACCTGGAAGCGTTCCGGACACTCGGCACGGAACGGATCGGCCTTTTCACGCCATATACCGAGGATGTAAATCACGAGGTAATCGCTTCCTACGAGCGGGAAGGGATCAAGACAACCGGCCACCGGGCACTGGGCTTAAGTGACAACGAATCCTTCGCCCGAGTTACCGCGGAGGAGATGAGGCCAGGCTCCCTGGAACTCGCAGCTACCGCCCCCGACGCACTGGTCTACCTGTGCACCAACCTCTACGGCGCCAACATCACGGCCGAAATCGAAGAAAGCACCGGAATTCCCGTCCTGGACTCCGTGGCCGTAACGCTCTGGCACGCCCTTAAAATCGCGGGCGCACCCCTCCTGGACCCGCGCTGGGGCAAACTGCTGACATAGCAAGAGCCATCGGCGACCTTGCATAAACCACAACTTGAAGCGTCGATGACACCTCCCGGGCTACCCTCTCGTGGCCCGCGAGCCTTCATACCAGCAACTTCTAAGATCCGTATAGCCCATATCCAGACGGGAGCGTCACCGGGAGCTCTCCGGGTGACGCGCCCGTCGGGGTAAGAAGTTCCGCTTGAGCTCCCGCTGCGATGGTAGTGCGTTTGCCGGATGGCGGCAGCGTCCCAAATGAAGGTCGTGCCAGCAGTTGCCCTCTGAGGGGCCGATGACAGCCCTGCAGCGCGAGCGCCGCCGGAAACGTACTAGGCGTGCCCGGGGAAAGACGGACCCCGCCGGGTGGGGCATCTTCCCGCCGACCGCCCGGAATGCTACACATGACCTTGGCCCGTCACACCAGGGGTGGCTGGCAAAATGTGGAATATCCGACGTTAAGGTTTTCGGATCGTCGCCGTGGCCGGTATTTGCCGGGTTGCTGTGGTTGGGTCGTGGCCAGGTGCAGTCTCCGGTGAGGTTGATGTCTTCCCAACCCAGGAGCGGGAGGAATCGCAGGGGGTCCGGGTTTGTGGTGTTGCCCCGCTGTCCGAGGTGGTGATGGTGCGGTCGCGGTAAACCGTTTTCCAGAGGAGGACGGCTTCGTTGAAACATCCCCCCGCCGGGGTGCGGCGGTGCGTCGGCTCACGCTCACCGATGTCAACGAACTCTTTGACGTCCGGCTCTGCCTCAAAACTTTCGCGGCACGCACCGCATCGGTCCGCGTCGCGGAGGGGCAATCCCTGAAGCCACTTTTCGGCCGCATGCGCTGGATCTTCGGCCTCGCCCACAACCGCAGCAACGAGCTTCAGCGTGACGAGCACGTGGAGTTCTGCGGCGCCATCCTCAAAGGCCGGCCCGATTTGGCCTATTCCCTGGTGTATTCGCATATCGAACTTGGCCGTGAACCGGTCCTTGCCGGGCTCGCCCACACGCTCGCGCCATAGGCGGCCCAGTGCCCCACCGCAGGCTTCACGCCGGCCGCAGTTGCAAACAATGGCTGGCAGTCGCCTTTCGACTGGTTCTGTCCGGCAATGACGCCTTGCTATGTCAACGTCGTTCAGGACCACTGGGCCGGCGAACGGAAGCTGATCGGCTCCGCTGACTTTCCAATCGAAAACTGCCGTGATGTTGCTCCTTTCCGCCCACCGTGAGTGCCTCAGCAAGGACCGCCTGGATGGTGGGCAGCCGGAGGCTCGGACGGGCCGGGTCCACGGCCGCGGTCGCAGCCTCCGGTGTGAGCCCGTGGCGGCGGCGCGGGGAGTGCTGGAAACGATGACGGGGTTGGTCGAACTCATGAGATGTTCTCTTGCACAGTCGGGACTGGTGGTGTCGTTCTGCGGCTGAGGAGGTCATAGCCTGCCATCGAGGGTGGGTGCCGGTTATCCGGCGGCAGGCCAGCAACGGCAGCTGCCGAATTGGCCAGCCAGAGCTGGGTGAGGCTGACAAGTCGGTGCTCACGCAGATCCGTTGGTGCACCGGAAACGCATTCGGGCCGGACCCACCACCGGGCCCCGGTGTCGGACCGGGCGGGCAGACTATATTGGCCAGTGTCAGCTCATCGATCCATCTCGCGGGAGCGTGCACCATGGCCAAGGAACTAGCCACCCAGCTCGTCGAACAACTCCAGGCTGCCGGCGTGCAGCGGATCTACGGGATCGTCGGCGACAGCCTGAACCCGATCGTGGACGCCGTCCGGAAGACCGGCGGCGCCGTCAAGGGCGGGATCGACTGGATCCACGTCCGGCACGAGGAAGCCGCCGCCTTCGCTGCCGCCGCGGAAGCCCAGCTGACCGGCAGGCTGGCGGTCTGCGCAGGATCCTGCGGCCCGGGCAACCTCCACCTGATCAACGGACTGTACGACGCGAACCGGTCCGGGGCTCCCGTGCTGGCCATCGCCTCGCACATCCCCAGCAAACAGATCGGCAGCAGCTACTTTCAGGAAACCCATCCGGACCGGCTCTTCAACGAATGCTCGGTCTACTCGGAACTGGTCAGCACGGCCGAGCAGGCGCCGCGCGTGATGCACAGCGCCATCCAGCATGCTGTCGGCATCGGGGGAGTCGCCGTCGTCACACTTCCCGGCGATATCGCCGGACTTGGAGCGGCAGCCGAAGCACCGCTGCCTGCCACCTTCCGGCGCGCCACGCTCACCCCGGACCCCGCCAGCGTTCGGCAGCTGGCCGATGCGATCAATGAAGCCGGAAAGGTGGCGATTTTCGCCGGCGCAGGCGTTGAAGGTGCCCACGACGAACTGATCTCGCTCGCGGAACTGATCAACGCCCCCATCGGCCACTCGCTGCGCGGCAAGGACTTCGTCCAGTACAACAACCCGTACGACATCGGAATGACTGGCCTGCTGGGCTACGGCGCCGCTGCCGAAGGGATCGAGGACGCTGACCTGCTGATTCTGTTGGGCACCGACTTTCCCTACGACCAGTTCCTGCCGGAAACCCGGACCGCCCAGGTGGACCGGGCAGCCCACCGGCTGGGCCGGCGGACCGACGTCGACGTCGCAGTCCACGGCGACGTGCTGCCCACCCTCGCCGCCCTGATGCCGTTGCTGAAGCCAAAAAAGAGCCGCCGGTTCCTGGACCAGATGCTCAAAAAGCACGACAGGCTGATGAACAAATCTGTGCGCGCCTACACCCGCAAGGTGGAGAAGAAGCAGCCGATCCACCCCGAATACGCGGCGTCCCTCTTGGACCAGGTAGCGGCTGAGGATGCCATTTTCACTGCGGACACCGGCATGTGCAACGTCTGGACCGCCCGGTATATCAACCCGCTCGGCACCCGCCGGCTGATCGGCTCCTACCTGCACGGGTCCATGGCCAACGCGCTCCCGCACGCTATCGGCGCGCAGCTGGCCTTTCCGGGCCGGCAGGTGGTCTCCGTGTCCGGTGACGGCGGCCTGTCCATGCTGCTCGGCGAGCTCATTACGGTCGCCGCCCATAAACTGCCCGTCAACGTGGTGGTCTTCAACAATTCGACGCTGGGTATGGTGAAGCTCGAAATGCTGGTGGACGGGCTTCCCGACTTCGGCGTGGACGTGCCCGACGCCGACTACGCCGCCGTCGCCCGGGCCCTGGGTTTCCACGCCGTACGGGTCACGGAGCCTACACAGATCGAGGGGGCATACCGCGCAGCGTTCGCCCACCAGGGCCCCTCACTGGTGGAACTGATCACCGATCCCCAGGCGCTCTCGATTCCGCCCAAGGTTTCTGGGTCCCAGGTGCTCGGTTTCACCACGGCCATGTCCAAAGTGGTGCTGAACCGCGGTGCGGGCGAGGCCGTCAGCATGGCCCGCAGCAACCTGCGGAACATTCCCCGGCGATGAGTTCGGCCGCCCCTCCAGACGCTCTCGGAGATCCTGCAGGAAAAACCTAAACGCTCTCTCACTATCTTATGAAAGTGAGAGAGCGTTTGGAAAACCTGCATTAAGTGAGAGAGCGTCCGGGGTGGGGTGGGGACTGACTTAGCGCGCGCCGCCCTGCCAGAGGCAGCCGTCCCGCTCGAAGCGGCCCCGCAGGTAGGCGCCGACGAAGCCGGAAGCCCCGGCGAGTACCACGGTGATTATTGCGTTCATGTCTTCTCCCATGCTGGTCAGTCGCGGATGCTGCGGCTCAGGCAGAGGACATCGTTCAGCACCTCAAAGCCGGCGGCCCTTGAAATCGCACTTGGCCCCGTTCCGCAAATTGTGCTCGCCTCACTGCTGGCATTCCTCGCCGGGCAGACCATCAACTCCTGGATCCTGGTGAAGATGAAGGCCCGGTCAGGGGAGAAATCCCTCTGGGCGCGCCTGATGGGCTCCTCCGGCGCAGGCGAATTCGTGGACACCTTGATCTTCTGCAGCATCGCCGCGTCCGTCATCGGCATCACCGACTTCGGCACGTTTGTGAACTACGTGGTGGTGGGCTTCGCCTACAAGACCCTCGTGGAGGTCCTGTTCGTCCCCGTGACGTCCCTGGTGATCGGCTGGATCAAAAAGCGCGAACCCAGCTACGGCGCCCCGACGGCAGCTGTGACGAACGCCGCGTAGCTGCCGCCCGGCGTCGTATCTTCCAGCTGCGGCGAGACCGCCGGAACGTTGCGGGCCAGCCCGAACGCTGCTGGATCGCCGGGACGGACCGGCTAGTCCGTCGCGTTCCGGCGATCTCGGCGGCATGGCTAGCGCCGGAGCGCGGCCAGAATGCGGGCTTTGAACTCCAGTTCGTGGAAGAGGTCATCCCATTTCACGCGCACGAATTTCCAGCTGTCTTCAGTGAGCGCATTCTCGCGTTGTCGTTCCTTGTACAACACCTCGGCCGTCGGCTTGTAATCGAAATACTTCGTTTTCCCGTCGAATTCAAGCGCGACTTTCTTCTCCTTCCAGGCAAAATCCAGGCGGTACCGACCGGCTCGGGTAGTCACCTCGACCTGCGGTTCGGGCATGGGAAGGTTCAGCCTAGTGAGTAGTTCGCGGGTGAGCGTCTCACCCGCTGACTCCGACCTTGGATCGGCGTTGGCGAGCGCCAGTCGGAGGGTCCGGATCCCGCGGCGTCCCGGCAGGCCGTCAGCTGCGGTCTCCATTATGGCTTTATCTGCGCCAAGCCGGAGTGCGTGGTCCATCAGCACCAGTGCCTGCCGGTAACTCAGCGTCATGGCGCAGTCCACCACCGTCCGCTCGAGCGACGTCACCCGAAGTTTCCCAAGGGTCACGACCTCCGACTAGGCGTAGGGCCGCGTATGGCCGCGGACATCCTTGCCTAGCCGTTCGCTGGAGGGGCTAACAGGCAGCAGAAG
Organism: Arthrobacter sp. UYCo732; assembly: GCF_040547265.1. Classification (NCBI taxonomy): domain Bacteria; kingdom Bacillati; phylum Actinomycetota; class Actinomycetes; order Micrococcales; family Micrococcaceae; genus Arthrobacter; species Arthrobacter sp. UYCo732. The sequence goes on from NZ_JBEPPJ010000017.1 coordinate 73,601, forward strand.
ATGGATCAGGTCGTCAACATCCCAGAGATACAAACCGTGCAGCCGCGCCGCCGAGGTGTGGCTATAGACGAAGTCTCCGGTCGATGTCGTGAGTGTTCCGTGCGCGTGGGCCTGAATCAATTGCCTGCTGCGGACTGCACGCGTTTGCTTCTCCCACAGCTCACCGCGGATGTAGCAGCCGTAGCGGAGTCGAACAAGTTTCTTATGGAGCACCAATACCTTGATGGCCCGGGAATTGAGGCCCTTTTCGTGCAATTGGCCCGTTCGCCACAGGTGACCGGTGCTTGGAAGTGCGGGAAGGCGGACTGGCTGCGAGGGTGTCATCCCGACAGAATGCTGCAGCCAGTGGCAGCCCGGAAGGCGCCGCCGTCGTTATGTGGAATACCCACGTCGCCGGAGCGCGTCCAGATTGCCCGAACGGGCTCCGATCGCCGAAACGCTCCGGCGGTCCGGCAGCGTTCCGGCGGGTTAGGCGGCGGGTCATCGGCGTGAGGACGGGGGACCGGCCCTAAGCCGCCTGCTGCACCTTCCGGGCGTAGCCCTCTCCGGAGGGCCTGGCGTCAGCCCTTCAGCGTCCCGTCGAGGAGGCCGCGGAGTTCGGTGAAGTGCCGCTCCGTGGCTTCGGCGTGGAACATCGAGGTGTCTGCCATCGCGTAGCCGTGCGGCGCACCGGCATAGATCTCGTTGGACGCCTCGAGCCCCGCTGCGTCGAGCGCTTCGCCCAGGCGCGCGACGGCCTCGGGAGCCATGCTCTGGTCGTGGTCGGCGTGGCCGAACACAAACCGCGCCTTCGCATGAGCCAGTTCCAGGTGCGGACTGTCCGGTGCGTCGGTGGCGAGACCGCCGCCGTGGAAGCCGCCGCAGGCTGCCACCACCTGCGGGTGGGCGGTGGCGGTGCGGACCGCGAGGCGGGCGCCCATGCAGTAACCGAACGTGCCGATGGGGCCGGGCGCAACGCCGTCGAGCGTTCCCAGCGCTGCAACCCACGCGTCAATGTCCGGCAGCGCTTTGTCTGCAGTGAGGTGTCCCACCCGTGGGAACGCGGCCTTGCCGGCAGCCGCGCGGCCGTCCGGAGTGGTCATGTCCACCGTCGGTGCCAACTCGTCAGCAGATCCTTCGCGGTAGAAGACGTTCGGCGCCAGGACCACGTAGCCCCAGTCGGCGATGCGCCGCGCCATTTCCTCGATGCGCGGACGCAGGCCGAACGCGTCCATGTACAGGATGACGCCGGGAAACGGGCCTTCACCGGCGGAAGGACGGACAACCAGGGCTTCGGCGGTGCCTGCAGTGGCAGGGATCTCAAGGAGCATCTTGTCAGGATATAGGAGGACGACGGCGGGCCGCGGCAGCACCGCGGCCCGCCGCAGTGGCGGCGGACTCAGGAGTAGTACTGCGCCAGGGTCTCGGCCTTGAAGTCGAAGAAGGTGCCAGCCTCGATGGCTAGCCGGGCGTCGTCCACCATCTTCACCACAAAGCGCTCGTTGTGGATGGAGATGAGGGTGGCGGAGAGCATCTCCTTGGCCTTGAAAAGGTGGTGGATGTAGGCGCGCGAGTAGTTGGCGCAGGCGTAGCAGTCGCAGCCCTCCTGCAGGGGCCCAAAGTCGCGCTTGTACTTGGCGCCGGAGAGGTTGTAGCGGCCGGTGGGGTGGTAGAACGCCGAGTTGCGGGCCACGCGGGTGGGGGAGACACAGTCGAAGGTGTCCGCACCGTTTTCGATGGCGGTGAAGATGTCGTCCGGTTCGGAGATGCCCAGCAGGTGCCGCGGCTTGTCCTCCGGCAGTTCCTCGTTGCACCAGCGCACAATCGTGCCCAGGTTCTCCTTCTCCAGCGCCCCGCCGATGCCGTAGCCGTCGAAGTTCATGGCTCCCAGGTCCTGGCAGGCCTTCCGGCGCAGGTCCTCGTACTGGGCGCCCTGGATCACGCCGAACAGGGCCTGGTACGGCTTCCCCACGCGGGATGAGGTCAGCCGGAAATGCTCGTCCAGGCAGCGCAGCGCCCAGAGGCGGGTGCGCTCCAGTGACTCCTCCTGGTAGCCGCGGGAGTTCTGCAGCGTGGTCAGTTCATCGAACGCGAACATGATGTCCGCGCCGATCTGGTGCTGGACCTGCATGGAGATTTCCGGCGAGAACCGGTGCCGGTCGCCGTTGAGGTGGCTTTTGAACCAGACGCCGTCGTCGTCGATGTGGGCCAGGCGTTCCTTGCCTGGAGCGACAGCGTCATCCGGCCCCGAAGAATCAACCGATTTCATGTCGATAACCTTCTTGAACCCCGAGCCCAGGCTCATCACCTGGAATCCGCCGGAGTCGGTGAAGGTGGGCCCGGACCAGTTCATGAACGCGCCCAGCCCGCCGGCCTCGTCCAGGATGTCCGCGCCTGGCTGGAGGTACAGGTGGTAGGCGTTGGCCAGGAGCGCCTGCGCCCCAAGTTCCGCCATCGATTCTGGCAGCACCGACTTCACGGTGGCTTTGGTCCCGACGGCGATGAAAGCGGGCGTCTGGATCTCACCGTGCGGCGTGCTGATGGTGCCCGTGCGGCCGAGAAACCGGCCGCCGTTGGTAGCGACTTGGTCGGCCGACGGCGCACAATTTTCGGCCAACCGAGTGCCCACGGTGAAGGAGAACTGGGACTGCGCAGCGATGGACTGCCCGGCAAAGGTGACTCCGGCGCTAGCGGCAGTGGAGTCAGCGGGCAGAGCGGAGGCGGGAATGGCTGGCACCGTTACAGTGTGCCAGCAAACAGCGCCGATCCCTCAGTTGGCCGCCTTTGGTGTGGGGTAGTTCTCAGCCCGCCAGCCGTCCCAGGACGACTGGATGGACTCCAGTTTGTGGGCACCCAGATCGTAGGTGGAGGCAATCACTATGGCACCGCCGTCGGGCCTGACGTCCTCGATGACGGGCTGGTCGGCCACGATCAGCAGGCCGTCCCCGTGCTCGGCATAACCGTGGACAGTGAGCCCCACCTGATGGTTGCTGCGGTACCAGACCTTGCCGGAGATTTCCTCTCCGGTGGCCAGGGTCAGCTGGTATGGCTCGCCGGGCTTGGGAACCTCGGACAGCCCCAGCTTCTCGATGGCTGAACCGGATCCGCCCGGGACCTCGATGAACAGAGTGTGCCGCTGGCCGTGCGGATGGTGTTCCAGCGCGAATCGGAGCTGCTGCAGGAACGTCAGCCAGCCCTGCGTGATGTCCTCGTCCCAGGCCGCCCATTCGGAATTGTGGTCCAGGGCCGCCCGGGTGACGCGGACCTCCGTCCCGGACGCCACCGGTTTCAGGTCAAAAACATCGCCGCCGTTGGCGGTCAGGCTGGTGTGGTCCGGGGCTTCGACGACCTTACTGCCAAAGTAGATCTCGTTGATTTCGGCCGCCAGTTCATCGGCCTCCCAGCCGTGCCACTGGGCCACCTTGGCCGGTTCGCGCAGCATGGTCCAGACCTGCGGCGCATCAGCATTAACCACCACGCTCAGATTGTTCGTCATAGCCCCGAATCTACAACTCCCGCGCAACCCCGGGTAGGGCTAGTTTGTTCAGGCCCGGACGGACTCGAGCTCGTTGCTGATCCGGCGCTGCAGTTCACCGAGCCCGATCGTCTCAGACCCGCCGTGGGCCCGCAGGAAGAGCAGGGACTCGAGCCGCAGCAGCCGCCACTCCCGCTCGGCCTCGTGGTTGGAGTTGTCGATCGAGCGGAAGATCTCTTTGTCGTATAGGTTGGGTTCGTTGAGTGACCGCTGGCGCACCTTGGCGTTCATGCGCGCCTTGAAAGGGTCCGTTTCCTGGTTTTCCGGGGTGCGCAGCAGCTTTTCGTAGACTTCGGCGCGCTCTTCCTGCCGGTCCTGGCGGCAGATGTAGCTGGACAGCGCCAGCGACGCCTCCACGGAGGCCCACCTGCCCGGGTTGCCGTCGTACGGCAGCACGTTGAGCAGGTCCGCCACGGCCAGCGCCCCGTCAGGGTCTTTCAGCGTGATGAACAGCTCGTGGGCGAGGTCGCTGAGGTCCTTCAGGCAGCTGCCGGACTTGAAATTGATGCCTTTGGCCAGCTTATCGGCCAGCAGCAGCACACCCACGGCGTCGGGGTGGGCTTCGGCGGCTGCCTCCACCACGGATTCCGGCGTGCCCTGCGGGGCCGGAATCCGCGCGAGTTCCTCCGCCGAAGGGCCACTCACCGCGGGCGGGATGGCAGGCAGAGGAGGTACGACGACGGCGGGAGCCACCGGGGCTGCCTCCACCGCTGCCGGTGGCTGGTGTTCGCGGGATTCCGCGTGGAATTGCTCCCCGTCGGGCTGTTCAGCGTCGGCCTGTTCCCCCTTGGGAAGGCGCATTGCCACCGGAAGCTGCGTGACGGCGTCGGACGCTGTGTCCTGGTGGGCCGCATCCTGGACCATGATGTCCTGAAGCGTGACGTTGCGGGCCGTTGGGCTGGCGATCTTCACCGTGGAGCCGGCCGCGATGCGGATGGTGCCGCCGCCGGTGAGGTTGGCCAGAACCACGGCAGGTGTGCCGAAATCATCTGACTCCAGCTCCACCCGCTGGATTTCGGCGGTGCGTTCACCATCGGGAAGGAGGAGCTGATCGCCGGACGTCAGAGATCCAGCCTGCTGTTCGCTGTAATGCCTGGCGGCTGGGGTTTCGGTCATGGGGGTCCTTAAATTCTCTTGCGGTCCGCCCTACAGTCTACAAAGCAGGGCGCTCCAGTCCGGGACGCCGGGGATCCTCCGGGCGTCAGAAGCCCACTCCCGCAAAGGCGAGCGCCTGGCGGACCAAAGCTCCCCGGCCGCCGTCGAATTCGAGCTGAACCCCGGGGCTAAGCACTTCTTCCGGGGTCATCCAGGTCAGTTCCAGGGCGTCCTGGCGGGGCTCGCATTCGCCCGTCACGGGGATAACATAGGCCAGGGACACGGCGTGTTGGCGGTCGTCGGTGAAGCCGGTGTGGGACGGGGCCGGGAAGTATTCGGCCACCGTGAACGGCACCGGGCTGATGGGAAGCTGGGGAAACGCGAGGGGCCCCAAATCCTTCTCCATGTGGCGCAGGAGCGCGGCGCGGATGGTCTCGCGGTAGATCACCCGGCCGGACACCAGCGACCGGATCATGGTGCCGTCTTCATCGGCCTGCAGCAGCGTGCCAACCTCGTTCACGAATCCCAGCGGATCCAGCCTGACGGGAACGGCCTCCACGTAGATCATGGGCAGCCTCCCGCGTGCCTCAAAGAGGTCCTCCTCGGAGAGCCAGCCGGGATTGGGGTCAGGAGTGCGAACGTTCATGGTTAAGTTCTACCCCATCGGACGCGTGCGGGCCGGTGAGGGGGGCTTTTAGCGTAATTCGCCGTCCACAGCGCGTGGCCACGGCGCCGGGATCTCACCCCTCGGCGCGCCGCTGGGAGATCCAGAGCGTGGGCGGGACGTGCGGGCCGGCATTGGAATCCGGGGCTGGGCTGGCCGTTCCTGCGGCGGCTGCATCCGGGTTGGCCACGTGCAGGGTCCGGCCGAAGGCTTCCTCCGTTTCGCCGACCTCCACCCCGGCGTCCGCGAGCCGGGTGCGCAGGGCGCCCAGATCGCCGTCGTACTCAAATCCCAGGCCGGTCCGGGGTGGCCCGGAGGCCGGGCGCACCATCAGCACCCCGCCGTTCTTGGCCGCGAAGTCCGCTGTTTCGTCATCGTCCGGGACCGGACGGCGGCGCGCACCCATGTTGCGTAGTGTTTGGGCGGCCGCGGCAGCGTCCGGCGTGAACCAAACCACGACGACGGCAAGCGCCTGATCGGCGTCCGCGCACTGGGCTCCGTGGGCGGCCTTGTCGGCGTAAAAACTGAAGCCGTCCTCGCCGGTGATGCGGCAGGTGTCGCCATGGTCAGCCCGGGTCAGCTCGGCCGGCGACGTCCCGCTCTCCACCCCGGCCTCGTTGGTGCGCCGGGCGAACTCAGCCAAATCGCCCACTTCGACGCCGAACCCCGTCGTCCCGTCTTCGGGCGAGCTCGGCTCGGCGGCGTGCAGCGCAAGCCTGCCCGACCCGGAGTCGAACTCCTGCCAAGGCCCGTCATCGACTGTCCGGACCATCCCCAGACCCGTGAGGAGTCGCTCCCACTGGTCCAGGCGCGAGGTGAAGTGGACGGGGCGGACACGCAGCATTGGATCTCCCGGGGTGAAGACGACGGCTTGTTGCCTGATATGGCCATAATGCCACGCCTTGAATAAGGAGTCCCGTGGAGCAGAATAGTGCCATGGCCATCGAACTCGCGGAGCTGCTGATGAAGGACGCCGCCGAGTGGCGCAGCAGGCTGGAGACGAACCACGCGGACAAACGGGAGGCCGAAGGACGCACCATCAAGGAAATCCGCCGCTGCACCAAACGCTACCTGGCCCGACGGGTCCACCGAACCCTTAACTCGAAAAACGCCACCTTGAACAAGGCTAGACAAACATAGGAGGGCCAACGGCACCACCACCTTGTTCGCCGCCCTGGAGGTCCTCACGGGCAAACCCGCAAGACGTTCTATGCGATACGGGCCACAGGGCCTTTGATGAAGGCCACGCCGCAGCCCTGGAGCCACGCTCACGCCGTCCGACACTTCGCCAACGCGGTTGCCCGGGGACATGGTCGGCATCGGCAGGACCCTGTACTCCGTGACCAAGCGGATGGGCGGACTAGTCGTCATTGCCGCCTGGGACCTTGACGGCGTCGTGCTCCGCCAAAACCGGAGGGGAGGTCCTCGCAGAGTACTTCTGGCCGCCGAAGGAACCACTTACGTCCGGATGGGCAAGGCACGCACCCACTTCCGCAGATAGGCAGGCAGAGAAAACTGTTACCGATGTCTAGAGACAGCAAGTGTCACCGAAGTCTCGAGGCGGAACTGTTACCAAACTTTGGAGACATCACACGATTAAAACGCCGACAGCGCCAAGAATAAACGCGACTGTACTTCTAGGCTTGAATGAATTCCTGCCGCTGGCGTCCAAGGCCAGCCACCTCTACCTCCACCACGTCCCCGGCTTTTAGATAAGGGAAGCGTCAGGACAAGGCCACGCCCTCCGGCGTTCCGGTGCAGATCAAGTCGCCCGCTTCCAGGACGAGGTACTGGCTGAGGTCATGGATGATGGTGGCCACGTCGAAAATCAGGTCTTGCGTGGTGGAGTCTTGGCGGGGTTCACCGTTTACCCATGTGCGCAGCCGGAGGTCGCCTGGGTCCACTTCCTCGGGGGTGACCAAGTATGGACCGGTGGGGCAGAACCCGGCACAGCTCTTGCCTTTGGACCATTGACCGCCGGAGCCCTCCAGCTGGAAGGTCCGCTCGGACAGGTCGTTGACCGTGACAAAGCCGGCGATGTGACTGAGCGCATCCGATGGTGAATTGAGGTATGACGCGCGGGTGCCGATGACAACGCCCAGTTCGACTTCCCAGTCCGTGGTGGTGGAACCGCGGGGGATCACGACGGCGTCGTTGGGTCCTACGACGGTGTTGGCAGCCTTTTGGAACAGGATCGGTGCCACGGGTGGTTCGGAACCGGACTCAGCGGCGTGAGCGGCGTAGTTCAAGCCGAAGCAAAACACTGAAGACGGCCGGGTGATTGGCGCCCCGATTCGGAGGCTCACGGCATCCAGTTTCGGTAGTTCCCCGGCAGCCAGGGCCGCTGCTGCACGGCCGGGGCCGCCCGAGGACCAGAAGTTGGGGTTTAGGTCCGGGTCAGTCCGGCTAGGGAGTAGTAACTACCACCATTCATGATGGCGGGGGTTTCGGCTCCGACGGGGCCGAGGCGTGCAAACTTCATGCGGTTGGTTCCTTCTTCGAGGTTCGGGATCGGGTTCCTTGGCCAACGTGCGCTCGCCCCCAGTCGGCTGAGGGCTGGTCGGTCGCGGCGTGGACCTGTTGTGTTGGAGGCGTCGCCGGTGCCGGACTCGCCCTTGGACCGATCCTGGCCGCGCCCTCGTTGGGGGGAGCTTGGGATCCCAAATCAAAGTTAAGAGTGACTTGAATCACTGTCAACGTATTTTTTCAGAAAGGCCTAAAAACGAATTGTTACTTTGGTTCGGGCATGCAGCCTTGGCTGGCTGGACCGTTGGTTCCGCGTGTAGCAAAGAGACGAACGCCCGGAACTCCGTAGTCCGGAAAATTAAACCGACCACGGGGTGGCAGCAAGGTCGGCGCTCCCGCAGCTTGCAGCTCGGATGGAACGCCTTATCAGTAAACCGGTACCCGCACGCGGCCTTCCACCGCAGATCGTCTGTCAACGCCTCCGGGGCCTCCCGGTCCGAAAGGCCTTCAAGGCCTCCAATGCGTGCAACGACCCAATGACCGGCGCCGGAGCAGAAGGCCGGCGCCGCCGCGAGGGGATCAGAATGCAAAGACGCAGCCCGGAGCCCGGAGCCAACAATTCCCCGGTCAGCGCATCCATATCCAAATACCCGGGTTCCGCGTCTTCATGTCCTGCATAAGGCCAGTCCTAACCACGGGCTCTACCAGTCCAGCCGACCCGCGTTAGCGCCCGCGACTGATTCGACAGTCTCCTAGCGCATACCCTCCCTGCGGATGGCAGTGGCGATGGCTGCGGCACGGGTTTCCACCCCCAGCTTGGCGTAAATGTGGGCCAGGTGGGTCTTGACCGTGGCTTCGGAGATGAAGAGTTGCTGGCCCAGCTCCCGGTTGCTGAGCCCTTGGGTCAGGAGGCTCAGCAACTCGGCCTCCCGCGGCGTCAGGACGTCGCCGGGATTCCGCAGCTGCTGGAAAAGCCGGGAAGCTACCGGTGCGCTCATCACGGACTTTCCCTGCACGGCGCCACGGAGGGCGGCGAAGATTTCGTCCGGGGCTGCGTCCTTGAGCAGGTAGCCCATTGCCCCGGCGTCCACTGCCCGCACGATGTCCGCGTCTGAATCGTAGGTGGTGAAGACAAGAATGGCCTGCCGGCCGTTGCGCTGCCGCAATTGCTTAATGGCCTCGATCCCGTCCATCCCGGCGCCCATGGCCAAGTCCATCACCACCACAGCAGGCGAGTGCTGGTCCGCCAGCTTGAGGGCTTCTTCGCCAGAGGCGGCCTCGGCCACCACCTCAAAGTCAGGCTGCGTGCCCAGCAACGAGCGGAGTCCGCTCCTGACCACCAGATGGTCGTCCACGAGGAGGACGCTGATGGTTCTCATGACTCTTCCTGGTTGGTTCGCTGCGCTGGTAGCTGCATGGGGTGTTGGGCGGGTACCTGGGCCGCCACGATGGTGCCCTGTCCGGGGGAACTTTCCACCGAGAATTCCCCGCCCAGCTGTTCCACGCGCTGGCGCATGGCCCGCAGTCCGTAGCCTCCGGCGTCCGATGGCGGTGCTGCCGCCAACGGGTTAAACCCGGTTCCGTCGTCGTAAATGTCCAAGGTGACGGAATCCGGAAGGAAACCCAGCGTTACGGTTGTGGCGGTGGCGTTTGCGTGTTGTTGAATGTTCGCGGCCGCGCTCTGGACCACCCGGAGCAGCGTGTGCCGGACCTCCGCCGGGACGTCCCTCAGCTCGCCGGTGAGCAGGAGCCTGGCGTTCGGGACATACTGAGTGGCGGCCTGACGCAGGGCCTCGGGCAGCGGCGAGGCGTCGAGCCCCGGGGAAGCGAGCTCGTGGACAAGGCTACGGGTTTCGGAGAGGTTCCGCCGCGTCAGTTCGGCGGCCCGATCGACGTCGCGGCGGGATGCCGCGCCGGGCCACGAGCGTTTGGCGGCTTCCAGGAGCAGCAGGCTGCTGGCAAGGCCTTGAGCCACGGTGTCGTGGATCTCGCGTGATACCCGCTCGCGTTCGGCGATGGTCCCGGCGCGGCGTTCGCTGGCCTTCAGTTGTCCTTGTGCCTGCGATACTGCAGCGTGGAGCCGGCGCTGCTCGGCGGAGTCGTGCTCGATCCGGTCATAGATCATTGTCAGCATCACTCCGACTGCTAGGGGCCCCAGCAGCATGGCCAGGTCCGTGCCGGCGCTCAGGCGAAAAAGCCCGACGGCGGTGGCGGCCGCCACCGCGCCTGCCGCAAGGTAACTCAGGGCGCCCGTGAACGCTGTCCGGCACAGAAAAAAGATCGCAAAGGAACACCACGCAAAGCTGGGGGCGGAAATGACCAGGACCCCCCACACGGCCACAAGTACAAGCATCCAGACCGCCCACGGACGTTTCTGCCGGGCCAGTACAGCGATCACCGCGTACAGGGCGCATACCGCTCCGGCCAGTCCGAGGACCAGGAAGTTGTCTGGCAGGCTATGCCGCATGACATAGCGGACGGCCGATGCGACTAACAGCAACGCAAAGCCGAGGTGGACCGCGGCGTCGATCCGGCCGAGCCGGCCGGGCTTCGCAGCAGGTCCGGCGGGTGGGGTTTCAAGGGCAGTGGCTGGCGAGGGCATGTTGTCCGGTTCTGGTCAGGGGAGTTCCCCTCCAATGCTAGGGCCCCCGCCGTTGCTGGTCTCTCAGCCTTTTGGCTGACGCTGCTGGCCTTCCGGAGGAGCGGGATGCAACCGAAGGCCCGATGTCCGCCGCGGCTGGGCGGGACAGGATGGAGACGAGGTCACGGGCCGGGCCCAGGCCACGGTCTGGTTGAGCCACCAACTGAAATTCAAGGAGAACCCATGAAAAAGCCGAACAAGATTGCCGCCGTTGCTGCCGCCGGAGCATTGCTCCTGACTGGTGGCCTGACCGCTGCCGCCAATGCCGGGACCAGCCAAATGGCCGCCCGCGCCGCCGTACCCGCCCTTGATATTCCCCAGGCGCCGGGTATCGTGGTCGCGCAGAACCGCATCACCGTGGGCGCCTCGTCGGACGCCGTCCAGGCAGCCCTCGCGAAATGCCAGGCGGACAAGTTGCCGTTCGTCACTGTGGCCCTGGTTGACAGGTTTGGTACCGTCCAGGCTCTCCTGCGCGGAGACAACGCCGCTGAGCATACGATTGACGCTGCCAAGCAGAAGGCCTACACCGCGGCCGCCTTCGGTGCACCAACAAGCGAGCTGGCCAAGCGCATCAACGGCAACGGACCCAGCATCGCCGACCTCCCCGGCACCCTCTTTTTGGCCGGTGGCGTCCCGCTTAAAGTCAACGGCGTTTCCGTGGCGGGCATCGGAGTGGGGGGCGCCCCTGACGGCACTTTGGACGAGGCCTGCGCCACCGCAGGTGCCGAGGCCATCGGTGCAGCGGTCGCGGGCGCTGCCAAGTAGGCTCGGATCCATGACACCGTTCAGCATGTGCCGCCGGGCCCCCAAGGCAGCAGCGGTTCTGATCGTGGCGGGTCTCGCGGCGTTCCTGGCCGCCTGCCAGACAAATCCAGGTGAGCCGCAACGGCTGGAGTCGCCCTCGTCCGTAACAACAGCCTCGTCCCCGTTATCACTGACCGCTCACACCACAGCGGCACCCACCACGCCGCCAGCCCTGTCCGCGACGGCCCAGGCACAGCTGGACCAAAAACTGATCGTCGCCGCAAAGACCAACAACGTCGCGCTGGCCGGCGAACTCATCGGCCACGGCGCCAATGTGAACGCCAAAGACGCCATCGAGGATTCCGCGTTCCTCTACGCCGGCGCCGAGGGATTCAATGAGATGCTCCAGCTGACGCTTGCAGCCGGCGCAGACGTGACCAGCACCAACCGTTACGGCGGTACTGCACTGATTCCCGCCAGCGAGCACGGCCATGTGGAGACGGTGCAGATCCTCCTGGCCGCCGGGGTGCCCGTGAACCACGTGAACAGGCTGGGCTGGACCGCCATGCAGGAGGCCATCCTGCTCAACGACGGTGGCGTCAGACAGCAGGAGGTGGTGCGCCAGCTCCTGGACGCCGGCGGGGACCATACCATTCGGGACCCCGAGGCGCGCACTGCCCTGCAGAACGCGGATCGCCTGGGCTTCGTGGAGATTGCCAACCTGATTCGCAGCCACGGCTAAAGTGCGCGGCGGGTGGCTCCTGGGCCGCTGACGTCCGCATCGTTCCGCGAAAGTACGACGGCGTGCCGCACTTTTGGTGCGACGCCCCCGCCCCCGCCGTCGAGTGTCAGAGGCAGGTCTTGGAGTACCGCGCCAGTGAAGGCGGCCAGCGCCGCAGGGACGACGGTGACCACCACTTCGTGCAGCCAGCCCGTCATGAAAGCGGCACTGGGACGGATTCCGGTGCGGAGGGGTTGCCAGGAAGTCTCCGCATCACTGACACGTGCTGCGGAGCTTCTTGCTGTCTGCGCTGGTGTTGTGTCCACCAGGTGCGAATCGCCACATCAAACCCGGCAAATACGGGCCACTACGACGATCCGCAAAACCTTGGCGTCGGATATGTCGCTTTTCCACAAGCCACCTTAGGTAGGCGGCTGCGCTCGGATTCGGGTGGGTATCCAGGGCGTCGTGGCTGATGGCCAGCGTTCCCGCGGCCAGCCCGGCAAGATCGGGGCGCCGGCTCCTTGATGCAACCAGTTCAGCGCCGAACGCGGGGGAGTGGTGGCGGTGATCGATTCATGGACGGGCACCAAGGCGGTCGGGAGCTGCCCTGAAGCGGCGGCCAGGAGCCGACGGTTCTGTGGGCAAGCGCGCAGGACGGGCACCGGCCCCGTTCGTAGAGATTGTCCTCAATCCCGCAGCCGGTGCCCACATGCATGGCCCGGGATCCCGGGCCAGTCGGCGCAGATGCTTGCCCCGGGTCCCGGCGGGCCAACCAGCCGGCGCTGTTGGTGGCAGCCGTCGCAGCCGCCCCGGTGGCGCATGGCCGCGGTGTAACACTTGTCGCAGACCGGACCCTCGGGCCAGCGGGCGGTCGGCGGACGGTCCTGCCCGCACTGCGCGCAGGCCGCAGTTTGCCGTGGAGTGCAGCCGGCGCAGATCGGGGCGGGTCCGGTGGCAAAGGAGCAATTCAGCGAAACAGTGCCAGCCGTTTCGTAGACCGTTAGCTTCGCAGCGGCGGACGCCATCCCGTTTGGTGGAGCCGCTCGAAACCGTCAAGGAGTAGGTCAAGGGCGAATTCGAACTCGAATCTGTCGTCGCATCCGTGTGCCACGACCGTGCCGTCGTGGGCGGCCGCGCCGCTGATCCGCGCGATGTTGGGGTAGCGCTCTGCCGTGGCGAGGGTCTGGGCAGATTGCGCGTCGGGGGCCGTCTCGGCTGCGGCCGCACTGCCGGAGCTTGTGGGTTGGTTGAACAGTTCTTGGGTGAAGCCCCACATCCGGCTGCCCAGAGCGTGCATGACGTGGTGGGTGAGGTCCACCGAGAACCCACCGGCCAGGAACATCCCGATCGTGGACTCCATGTAGTCCAGCACGGTTGGGGTGTGATTGGTGCGCGACTCAAGTACCGCGCGGGCCCACGGATGCCGCATTAGCACCTGCCGTGCCGAGATGATTCGTAGGCGGACAGCCGTCTTCCAGTCGGTGCTGCTGATCGGCGGGTCGATCTCCTTGACGATCACCTCGACCATCGCGTCGAGCAGCTCTTCTTTGTTCGCGACGTGCTTGTACAGCGCCATCGGTACGACCCCGAGCTCCTCGGCGAGCCGGCGCATGCTCAGCGCTTCGAGGCCGATCTCGTCGGCGAGCTCCACGGCGGCCTGAAGCACGCGATCGCGGTTGAGACGAAGGCGCGGGATGGACGGCGCTGGAGTCATTGCGGTCCTTTGGGTTGAGAATGGGATTGCCCTTGACTGGAGTACATCGTACACCTTAGAGTATATTGAATCTTGGTGTACACCGTACACCCTTACCCCCCAAGGAGTTCTCATGACCCCCACACGCACAACTGCGATTCTCATCGGCGGTCTGTTCCTGCTCAGTGAGGTCGGCGCGATCGTCGCCCGGCTCCTCTACGCTCCGGTGCTGAACACGCCCAGCTACGTCACCGGTACCGGCCGCGACGCGTCGTTGGCCGTCGGTGTTCTGTTCGAGGCGTTGCTCGTGATCGCCGTCGTCGGCACCGCAGTAGCCATCTATCCCGTCGTCAAGCGCCAGAGCCCAAGGTTGGCCCTGGCCTACGTCGCCGCCCGCATCATCGAGGCGTCGATCATCGCGGTGGGCACTATCAGCCTGCTCACCGTGCTGCTGCTGCGGCAGCAGCCCCGCGGCGCCGACGAGGGCACCCTCGAAGTCGTCGCGGCTGCCCTGCTGACGCTGCAAGACGCTACGCTCCTGTTCGGCCCGGGCTTTGCGCTCGGCATCGGCTCGATCCTGCTGGCTTCGCTCATGTACACGTCCCGCCTCGTGCCTCGCATCATCGCGGTTCTCGGCCTGGTAGGTGGCGCGGTCATCACGCTCTCAACCGTGCTGGTCATCTTCGGCCTGTACGGGCAGTTCTCGCCGATCGGGCTGCTCGTCGCGCTGCCCGTGTTCGTCTGGGAGATGTCGCTCGCGCTCTGGCTGATCATCAAAGGCTTCAACGCCACTGCACTCGAGCGGGTGGGGGACAGCCGCGCTGGCGCCGACCGAGCGGAGTATTCAGCCGTCACCGAGTTGCGCTGACAATCGATGGGGACGCGGTCCGCCGTAGTGGACCGGCCGCGCCGGGGGCGTCGATCACAAGCTGTGCCAGATCACTGGTCGCCGGCCACAGCAGCAAGCAGGATGCGAGTGAATACCGACCTCATCATTATCGGCGGCGGCTATGCCAGCGTCATGGCCGCGAACCGAGCAGCCGGCCGTAGCGGGCGCGTGACCCTGGTGAACGCTGGCGCAACGTTTGTCGAACGCATCCGGCTGCACGAGGTCGCCGCGGGCAGCAGGGACAGCGCGGAGTTGCCCCTCGCATCAGTTCTGCACCTCGATGTGGAGCTCATGGTCGGTTGGGCTGAACGCATCGACGCGGAGGGGCAAAAGGTCTTTCTCGCGGACGGGCGCATCATCGGTTACGACGGCTTGGTCTACGCGGTGGGGAGCACCTCGCCCGTGATGCCTTCCGGAACATTCAGCATTGCATCCCACGGCGAAGCGCTCAGACTGCGGGCGCGACTGGCAAGTTTCGGCTTCGGCAGTGTCGACGTGATCGGTGGCGGACTGACCGGGGTCGAGCTTGCCGCGGAGATCGCGTCCGCTCGCCCCGACCTGCGCGTGCGACTTCGCACCCGAGGACCCGGCGGCGCCAGTCTTGAAATAGCCGGAGGGAATACGGTCCAACGACATTTAGAGCGGCTTGGAATCGTGGTCACGGCGCAGGAGCGCGAGGCCGCCTCTGCCGGCATAGCGAGCATCACAGTCATGACGGCCGGGTTCGTCAATGCATATCGCTTGGTCGACACGGCGGATGGATTCAGCAAGTCAGCTCAGATGACACCCCCCGAGGCGCTCATTTGACCGGTGTTCTCGGTGTTATGGCGAACGAGTCGGTGAGCCGACAAACGCTTCGGGGGCTGCGTCGCGAAGCTGCGAAACCGGGGTCTTTCAGATGGCCGGGCGGGCCTTCGCTGGCGCTCGAAAAGACCGTTGGCCAAACCGCCAGGTAGGAACAGCCCATGAGGGTGTGGCTCGCTCTTGCCACCCGGCTTCACCGTAAGCCACACCGCCGACGCTGCGGCCGGGACGCCGCGCGGTGGGCAGAACCTAGGTGCGTGGGTCGGTAATTGTTTGAGGGTTCCTCAGGTTTGAGCCGTAACGGCCCGAGGCCGGTTTCCTTGTCTTGGAAAGGGGCCGGCCTT
>NZ_JBEPPJ010000018.1:0-88472 GCF_040547265.1 Arthrobacter sp. UYCo732
AATCTCCTCACGGGAGAGCGGATCGAGCGGGTGTGCTACCCCGACCTCGGTGTGGATTTCAGTGTTGAGAGTCATGGTTTTCTCCTTGGTTCTTTTCAAAATGACGGCTCACGGGATAGCGGCCGGCGCGGCTTCCCCGGCTGATGCCGGTGGAATTACCATTGCGAATAAATAGCCACAAAGATTCGCGGAATAACAGAACTACTCATCTTTAGTTTTGTCAGAACTGTCAATTCCCTTGTGCATACGCTGCTGCGCTAAAGATCACTCCCGAGCCCGGATGAGGCCAGAGAAGGGATCACTTGAAATCGACATCCTCAGTTCCAGGAGTGTCAGCCGAGCTCTGCTCTGAGCACTGCTGGCATGATGCCGATCACTTGCATTCCGTCTGTGGAAGAGAAACTACGTCACGCAACACCCCTGGGGCGAGCCTTTTAGGGATATCTGCGTGGGAAATTCACGGAGGCATTTTCCCAGCCCAGTTAACATGTTGGAAATATTCGGGAGTGGGCCGGGGAGTGTCAAAGGGTGGGAAAATCGGTCCGACTTTTTCCCACTACAGTTAACATGCTGGAAACATTCACAAATGCGTCCGTTGCCGTCATCAAGGGCGGGGAATGCTAATGTTTTGCACCTCTGGCCAGTGACTTGTGTCACGCGAAATCAGCGACGAGCCTGCATGCCGGAGGGAAAGTTGGTCCCAGTGTCTGCCCGCGGTGATCGCTTCATCACGCCCCGCTCTCCAGTGGAGGGACTAAGGCGCCGGAAGCTTTCCTTCTTGCCGGTGTTCGCGCAGTCAGTAGCTAACGTGGCACCCGCGGGTGCGATGACCGTCATTCCGGCCCTCATCTTCCCGGGTCTTGTCTTTGGGTCCGACGGCCCGAACCTTGTGCTGACATTCGGCGCAGCCATGGCGGTCATGATCCTGGTTTCCTTATGCCTGAGACCGATGGCAAAGCGCATGGCTGCCGTCAGCGGGCTCTACAGCTACACCGCCAAGGGGCTTGGCCAACGGACAGCGATTACTGCCGGCTGGTCGGCCATCTTCGGGTACGGACTTGTGGCCATGGCCAGTCTGTTGGCTGTTGGTACATATGCCGTTGAGCTGTTCCGCAACCTGGGCATCCCCGTGACCGATCCAAGGTTTGTTACGGCGCTGGTCATTCTTGCCGCCGCAGGTGCCGCCTGCTTCCTTATGGTCAGGGGGATCCAGTTATCATCGTGGTCCACACTCCTAATGGAAACCATTTCGATCGGGATCCTGGCCGTCCTCATGGTGGTCTACTTCGCCTTCAACGAGCCGAATGTCGATCTCGGGGCCGTGTTTGCGTGGAACGGACATTTTGATTCGGCATCAATCGCAATCGTGGTGGCCGTCAGCGCCTTTGTTGGCTTTGAAAGTCCAACCACGCTCGGCGGCGAGGCGCAGAAGCCCTTCGTCAGCGTGCCACGGGCCATCACCTGGACCCCCATCCTGGCGGGCGTGCTCTACCTCCTCGCCGCGACCGCCCAGGACGTAGCCCTCAGAGGCGCACCGTTATACATCACATCCGGCCCCACGCCCTTATCTGACCTTTTTTCGCAGACTTCCCCTGTGTTCGCCGCACTCCTGGACCTGGGAATCACGGCATCGTGGTTTGCGTGCGCAATCGCATCCGTGAACGCCCTGGCCCGGATCTTCTTCTGCATGGGTAGAGAAGGCGTCGCCCCACGGGCAGTCGGCCGGACACATCGAGTTTTCCGGACACCCTCGACGGCGATCCTGGCAGTCATGCCGGTTGTTGCCATCGTTCCCATCGCGATGGTCATCTCCGGAGCAAGACCTGAGCAGGGCCTCGCCAACCTCTTCACGCTGGGCGCCTACGGATACCTGGGGTCCTATGTCCTCGCCAGCGCGTCCCTTCCCTTCTTCCTGCGCAGGATCGGGGAGAACACGTACGCCAGCTGGGTACTTGGAGCAGCAACCTCCCTGGTCCTAGGCGCGGTGCTCTGGACGGCCGCAACAACATCGATTAGATCGGGCAACCTGCAGACCCTCATCTACGGCGGTGTCCTCGCAACCAGCTTCGTTTACGGCATGTACCTTCACCGCCGGTTACCCATGCGCCTGGCGTCAGTGGGCATCTACGATGAGACCCGGGAATCAGACCTGTTTCATGGCGGGCCGGTCAAATGAACTACAGGCCAAAACACGCCGGCTCCGGCCCAGCGTCAAACTCGCTCAGAATCCTGGAAATCGTGGCACGGTTCGGCACCGGGACAACGGCGAAAGAGATCACGGACGCCCTGCGGATGCCTCCGGCGACCGCCTACAGGCTCTTGAATGCGCTTGTCGGGGACGAATATCTGGTCCGCACATCCGATCTGCGTGGATTCGCCCTCGGACACGCGATTTCAGGTCTGGTTATGGCGGCGACACCGCCGACGGTTCCCACCGCGGCCCGTACCGTCATAGAAGGGTTCCGGCAGGGAAACCGTTTCGGAGTGCACCTCTTCATGTTCATTAACGCTTCCCTCAGGATCGCCGATGAAGACCCTGACTATCCGCTCCATTCGGTATTCGAGATGCTTCGGTATCCGCAGACCTCCGCCGCGGGAAAGCTGATGCTCGCTGAACTTGGCGATCCGGCTTTCCCGCTTCCGGACCGGCAGTTGTTGAAACTGACCGAGCACGCCATTACCGAGAGCGGCAAGCTGGAAGAGCAACTGAGGGAAATAAGGCTCACAGGCCACGCCTCGGCGATCAACGAACTGGGATCAGGATCGGCCAGTCTGGCGCTTCCAGTGCGACTGCCCAATGGGTCAGCAGGCGGGGCGCTGTGTCTCACCGGCCCCGCGGAACGGTTCACCACAATATGCGGACACGCGGATGCGGCCCGTGAACTGACGTCACGACTGTCGCCTCTGCTGTTCTGATGAACGCCCGACGGCGGCGCTTGGCAGTGCGCGCCGCGCAGTGCGGTGACGGTCGCCACAGTTCCGGGGATCCTCGTCAGCGCGTCCTGACTTCAGATCCCGGACATGGTCAGGCCCTGCGCTTTACCCAGCCCCACACACCCGTCGCGACAAACAATATGAGGCCGATGATTGCAAGCCAAATGAGGCCTTTCACGGCAAAGCCGACGACCGAAAGAATAAGCCAGATGACCAAAAGTCCAATTATTAGTCCCATACGGGCATCCTAGCCCGGACGGGTCCGGTCAGGTTCCACAGCTGAACCGCGTTTATCCCCGCAGCGTTATGCGGTGCGGAGTGCGCCCACCGAGCCATGGACAACTGCCACCGCGAGGCTTAAAATTGCTGCGCTGGGGACCCCGACAATGGTGTTGGAAACGGTTCGCGATGGGCATGCAGGAAGACGCCGCGGTAGTGCGGCGCGGCTATAAAGCATTCAATTCGGGCGATACAGAAACGCTCAAAAACCTCTTTGCCCCTGATGCGGTTTGGCGCGTCGGCGGAAGCGGCGGCCTCGCGGGGGTCAAACAAGGGTCAGACGAGGTTTTGGCCTATTTCGGTGAACTGTTTTCTCGGTCCGACGGTACGGTAAAAGTGGAGCTGCAGGACGTCATCGCCGGTGAGGGCCACACGGTGGCGCTTCAAACCGCTCAAGCCCATCGAAAGGGCGCGTCCATGGATCAGCACGGCGTCCTCGTGTTCACGATCAGGGACGGCAAAGTTACCGAGGTTAACGAGTTCATAGAGGACACGGCCAAGGCCTCGGACTTCTGGTCCTGACGCCGACGGGGGCAGGCCAGCTATACAGGGCCTTGCAGCGTCACAACTTGGTCAGCCAACCGAAAAGCCGCCACTGCCTTTGGGTTCCCTTACATATTTCGGGGGAGCCCGCGTCGATAGCATGAGTTGACCGGACAGAGCCGTCCGGTCAACTCGACGCAGGAGGAAGCCCATGGCAGCCGTTACGGTGGACGACATCCTCGCGGACCTCCCTCTGGGTTTCGCCAGCCTCATCCTCGGGCCTTCCCCTGCCCGCTCTGCGATCGAACGGCTCCTGATAGTGGACGCGGATGATGAGACGTCCGACGGCGGCGGGGCCTTTGTCCTGCTGATCGGCGTCCGCGGCCGCTCGGCTTTGCCCGCGTTGCGGCGGCTCCTGAAGAACCCTCCGCCGGTGGTCGCCGTCAAAGGTAGGCGTGAAGAGCTCACCGAAGCGGAAGAGCTGCTCCGCGATGCCGGCACGGGCCTGCTCCTGGTGGATCCGGGGGCTGACTGGGACCGGCTGCTGTCCATTGCCAAGGACCGCATCCAGCCGCGCAGCTACCAGAGCGAAGTGCTGACGCTGCTGGAAGAGGACCTGTTTGCCATCGCCCAGACCACCGCCCGGCTCACATCCAGCCACGTGCTCATCGAAGACGCCGCCAACAAGGTCCTGGCATACTCCACCGTTTCGAACGACATCGACGAGCTGCGCAAGGCCTCCATCCTGGCCCGGCGCGGTCCGCGTAAATACGAGCTGCTGCTGAAGGACCTGGGCGCGTACCGTGAACTGCACCGGACCCGGCTGCCGGTGCGGGTACCGGCCCGCCCCCAGGACGGGCTGCGGGAACGGGTGGCCGTCTCACTGTTCGCCGGGGACCGGATCATGGGCTACATCTGGCTGCAGGAAACCGGGGACGGCTTCGGCCCGGACGTTGATTATGTGCTGAAAGGATCTGCTGCGCGGGTTTCCGCCGAGCTGATCCGGCACCGCAACCAGCAGTCTGTGCACATGCGCGAGGACCGCATTGTGCGAATCCTGTCAGGTTCGGCGGAGGCCGCTGCCAGTGCTCACAGCGAGAAGATCTCCGCTGAGCGCCCGGCCGCACTGATCCTGATCGGAATGCCCCATTCCGAAGCCCAAGCAGACGACGCAGCACTGAAGCACGGCGAACTCGCCAACCTGGCGTCCATCCACGCGGCCGCATACAAAGCGTCCGCCGTCGTGGGCCAGTTCAAGGGCGACACTGCCGTCATTGTCCCTGGCCTGCAGTCAACCTCTGCGGAGCCCGGACTGCGGAGCCTGGCCGAGTCCATCGTGCGGGATGCCGGCAAGCACCTCGGCATCAGCCCTTTCGCAGCGGTCGGTCCGGTAGTGCCAGACCTGCTGTCCCTGCACACAACCACCCGGATCACCGAGGCCCTGTTGAGTTGTGTGGGCACCTCTCCGGTCAGGGGCGTTGCCACGGTGGACGACTTCGAGGGAGAAATCCTCTTCCGCGAGGCGGTCCAGAATTTCACGTCCTCCACGTTCCGCCACCGCAGTCTTTCCGCCCTGCTCCGGCAGGACGCAGAACTCGCGGAAACCTTGCACGCGTACTTCGAAGCCTCGCTGGATGCCGCCGAGTGCGCCAGCCGGATGGGGCTGCACAAAAACACCGTCTACTACCGGATCGGCAAGGCCTCCCGGGTGACCGGCCTGAACTTCGGCAACCCGCGAGACTCGCTGGTGGCCCTGCTCCACATCCAGGAATGGGCCAGCACACCTAAAGAACAACTGGGCAGGAAATGACCACAGCACTCAAAGCACCCCCGCTGGACGCAGTACTGGACGACATCGTCCGCAGCCACAGGCCACAGCGGGAAACCGGTTCTGTCCCGGCCAACATTCCCCTCCTGGCAGCGGTACCCTTCGACAGGTTCGGGATCGCCGTCGCCACCACTTCCGGTGAGCTGTTCAGCTCCGGCGACGCCGACGTCCCGTTTTCCATCCAGAGCATCTCCAAGGTGTTCACGCTGGCAATGGCCCTTCAAGGCGACAGCTCCGGAACGCTGTGGTCCCGCGTGCTGCGCGAACCGTCCGGCACCTCGTTCAACTCCTTGGTCCAACTGGAACTGGAGCACGGCATCCCGCGGAACCCTTTCATCAACGCCGGCGCCCTGGTGGTCACCGATCACCTGATGGAAGAAACGTTCGACGCCGCCACCCAGGTGTTGCGGTTCCTCACCGCCCAGGCGGGCAGCACCGGGCCCTACATCGATGAGGCCGCGGCATCCAGCGAGCTTTCCAACAGCAGCCGGAACCTGGCGCTGGCGCACTTCCTGAAGGGCTTCGGCAACCTGAGGCAGGCCGCGGAATCAGTGGTGGAAAACTATGTCCGCCAATGCTCCATCATGATGACCTGCGTGGAACTCGCCAAAGCCGGACTCTTCCTCGCCCGCGACGGCCAGGGAACGCTGGGAACGGTGGTGTCCCGCAGCGACGCGAAACGCATCGGCTCCATCATGCTGACGTGCGGGATGTACGACGCCGCGGGCGAGTTCGCCTACCGCGTGGGCCTTCCTGGAAAAAGCGGTGTGGGCGGCGGGATCCTGGTCATCGTTCCAGGTGTTTGCGCCATTTGCGTCTGGAGCCCGCGGCTGGACGCCAAAGGAAACTCCCTGGCCGGCACCGCGGCTCTCGCTGACCTTTCCGACCGCACCGGCTGGTCTGTCTTCTAAATCCGCTGATTGCACACCCCATAACTTCTTCCCAACCCAGCAGGATCTTCTCCGTATCGAAAGGATCAACCATGCCCATCAACCCCAATGACGAGGTTGTACACGACCACAATGTTGCACCGGACCACATCATCGACGGCGGCCACGCCCACGCCTCCGAATCCGCTCTGCACGCGGAGGACAAGGGCTACCACAAGAACCTCAAACCGCGGCAGATCCAGATGATCGCTATCGGCGGGGCGATCGGTACCGGCCTGTTCCTGGGCGCCGGCGGCCGCCTCAACGCCGCGGGCCCCTCCCTTGTCATCGCGTACGCGGTCTGTGGATTCTTTGCCTTCTTGATCCTGCGAGCACTCGGTGAACTTGTGCTGCACCGCCCGTCGTCGGGCTCCTTCGTCTCCTACGCCCGTGAGTTCTTCGGTGAGAAGGCCGCGTTTGTCTCCGGCTGGTTCTACTGGATCAACTGGGCCACCACCACCATCGTGGACATCACCGCCGCAGCCCTGTACATGAACTTCTTCGGCAACTACATTCCCTGGATGGCAGCCGTCCCGCAGTGGGCCTGGGCCCTGATCGCCCTGGTCGTGGTCCTCGCCCTGAACCTCGTCTCCGTCAAGGTCTTCGGTGAACTCGAGTTCTGGTTCGCCATCATCAAGGTCGCCGCCCTCGTGGTCTTCCTCGTCGTCGGGACCTACTTCGTCATCTTCGGCACCCCGGTCGACGGCCAGCAGGTGGGCCTTAGCCTCATCGCCGACAACGGTGGCATCTTCCCCAACGGCCTGCTGCCCATGATCATCCTCATGCAGGGCGTCCTGTTCGCCTACGCCTCGATCGAACTGGTCGGCACCGCCGCCGGCGAGACCGAAAACCCGGAAAAGATCATGCCCAAGGCCATCAACTCCGTGGTCTTCCGCATCGCCGTGTTCTACGTCGGTTCCGTGATCCTGCTCGCGCTGCTCCTGCCGTACACCTCCTACGAAAAGGGCGTCAGCCCATTCGTAACCTTCTTCGGCTCCATCGGCATCCAGGGCGTGGATGTCATCATGAACCTGGTGGTCCTCACCGCCGCCCTGTCCTCCCTGAACGCCGGGCTCTACTCCACCGGCCGAATCCTGCGTTCCATGTCCGTTAACGGCTCCGCCCCGAAGTTCGCCTCCCGGATGAATAAAGCCGGCGTCCCCTACGGCGGTATCGCCATCACCGCCGGCGTGTCCCTCCTGGGCGTCCCGCTGAACTACCTGGCACCGACCCAAGCCTTCGAAATCGTGCTGAACGTGGCCTCTGTGGGCATTGTCATGACCTGGGCAACGATCGTCCTCTGCCAGATCCAACTCCAACGCTGGGCCAACAAAGGCTGGCTCAAACGCCCCTCCTTCCGCATGTTCGGCGCCCCCTACACCGGCTACCTCTCCCTCCTCTTCCTCCTCAGCGTCCTCATCATGGTCTTCATCGACTCGCCCCTCACCATGCTCGTCACAGCCATCGCCTCCGTGCTGATGGTCTTCGGCTGGTACGCCTGCCGGACCCGGATCCGTGAAATCGCCGAAACCCGCGACGGCTTCACCGGCAAGGCCCCCGTCATCGCCAACCCGACGCCCATCAGATAACCCCGCACCATCCGCTACGAACGCCAACCAGTCCAAACAGCCAAAGAAAGCCCATGACAACGGACACTGAAGCAACCTTGACCGCATCGCACACCCTGCCCGCCGCCGTCGGGAATTCCGAGAAAGACTCCCGGCAGGCAAGCCGTTCGGAGGTCCCCCACGCCGGCGCTGGTCAGGCACTGAAATCAGCCGGGCACGTGATTGTTGATTCGCTGGTGGCCCATGGTGTGGAGCGAACCTACGTGGTTCCCGGTGAGAGCTTTCTCGATGTGCTGGACGGCCTCCATAACTCTGAGATTGAAACCATCGTCTGCCGGCACGAGGGGGGCGCCGCCTACATGGCAGAGGCCGACGGCAAGATGCACCAGCGCCCTGGCATAGCGATGGTGACCCGCGGGCCCGGCGCAGCCAACGCGCATGTGGGTCTGCACACCGCGTGGCAGGACTCCACCCCCATGCTGCTGTTCGTCGGCCTGATCCCCTTCGCCCATCGGGACCGCGAGGCGTTCCAGGAGTTCGACATCAAGGCCTGGTTCGGTACGGGCGCGAAGCGCGTTATGGTCCTTGACCACGCGGAGCGGGCTTCCGAGATCGTGGCCGAGGCGATGTTTGCGGCCATGAGCGGGCGGCCGGGCCCGGTGGTGGTGGGCCTGCCGGAGGACATCATCCGGCAACAGATTGACCCGCAACTGCACCCCGCCATCCCGGTGGCGGCCGGCGGCATGAGCAGGACGGACGCCGCAGCCCTCGAGGCTGCCCTGGCCGAATCCAGCAAGCCGCTTTTCGTCACGGGCGGCAACGACTGGACCCAGGCAGCAGCTGACCAGCTGACCGAATGGCTGGAACGGCACCATATTCCGGCAGCAGCTGAATGGCGGACGCAGGGAACGGTCTCCTTCGATTCCCCATCCTATGTGGGTCCCATTGGCTACGGCCGCCCCCGCCCCACCTACGATCTCCTGGAGGAAACCGACCTGCTGGTGTTTGTGGGGACAGTGCCGGGCGACGTGATCACGGACGGATTCGTCTGCCGGCAGGACTGGAACAAAAAGAACTTCCTGGTCAGTGTCGACCCCTCACTACGCGGCCGGTCGGGGCCCGTTTCGAGGCAGATTCTGGCCAAACCCGAAGCCTTTGTCCGCGACCTTGTGGGCATCGACCTGCCGGTGAAGGAAGAGTGGAATGCGTGGACGGACCGGATGCGGGGCGAGCAGGAGCGGTTCGCCGCGTTACCGCCGGCCCCGCCGGGAGCGGGGCAGGCGAGGATGGACACTGTGATGGCGAATCTGGTGCCAAGGCTGCCCGAGGATGCGCTGGTGACGTTTGGCGCGGGCGAGCACACCAACTGGGCCCACCGCTACTTCCCCACACGCCGCTACGCCTCCATGATCAGCGCCCGTAACGGCTCGATGGGCTACTCGGTCCCCTCGGCCATCGCCGCATCGCTGGCCGAACCCCGGCGCCGCGTGGTCACCATTGCCGGGGACGGGGAGTTCCTCATGAACGGCCAGGAGTTGGCAACCGCGGCCCAGTACGGGGCTACGCCACTGGTGATCGTTATGGACAACCAGGAATACGGCACCATCCGCACCCACCAGGAGCGTCACTATCCCTCGCGCGTCTCCGGAACCCAGCTGAAGAATCCGGACTTCGGCCTGATGGCCCGGGCCTTCGGCGGTTTCGGGACCACTGTCACCGAGGACTATGACGTTCCGGCCGCACTGGACGCCGCCTTAGCGGCCATCGACGAGGACGGCGTCTTCGCGCTCATCCATCTCATCGTGGAACAGAGGGTCAAGGCTTACTGAGCCGGGAGCTGACGGGAGTGGACGGCGGCGGGATGTTCCGCCGTCGTCCGCTGTCCTTTCGTGGGCGGTCACGAAGGCATTTTGTGCGGCGGTGAAGATCCTTGGCAGTGGCGCTGCCCAGCCGGGCGTCGAGTTATTGGCGGGTGGCGGAATATCTGCCGGAGGCTGCGGCTTGTCGCCAATGGGCCGCCGGCGGCATGACGTCTTGCCGCGACACAGCGCGCGGGCCCTCGCAAGAACTTGAGGCTTTGCCGACGCGCGCCCATTCACGCGGCACACACAGAAGGAGCACCATGACTACCGGCGCAGGAACAGCAGCGGGCAACGGACGCACGGCCCTCGTTGTGGGAGCCACCGGCATCGCAGGGTCCGCCCTGGTGGACACCCTGGTTGGCAAGGGCTGGGCCGTCCTTGCCTTGTCCCGCAGGCCCGGCCCCGAGCGCGCCGGCGTCAAGTGGCTCTCCGCAGACCTGACCTCGGCTGCCTCCCTGACCGCTGTGCTTGGTCCGGAGAACCCCTGGCATGTCTTTTTCACGGCGTGGTCGCGGCAGGCCACCGAAGAGGAGAACATCGCCGTCAATGCCGGCATGGTGCGTGATCTCCTCGCAGCCCTCCGTGGCAAGGACGTGGCCCACGTTGCCCTGATGACCGGCCTCAAGCACTACCTCGGACCGTTCGAAGCGTACGCCGCCGGAGAAATGCCGGACACGCCCTTCCATGAGGAGGAGCCGCGCCGTCCGGTGCCGAACTTCTACTACGCGCAGGAAGACCAGCTCTGGGCAGCGGCGGCGGAGCAGGGGTTCACGTGGTCAGTGCACCGCGCGCACACTGTCATCGGTCATGCGGTGGGCAATGCCATGAATATGGGCCTCACCCTCGCGGCTCAGGCCACCCTGTGCCGGGACAGTGGGGAGCCGTTCGTCTTCCCCGGATCCGAAACACAGTGGAACGGACTGACTGACATGACGGAGGCGGGCCTGCTCGCCGAGCACATGCTCTGGGCCTCCACCACTCCGGCAGCCGCTAACCAGGCCTTCAACATCGTCAACGGCGACGTGTTCCGCTGGCGCTGGATGTGGCCCAAACTCGCAGCCTACTTCGGCGTGGAGTGGGAGGGGTACCAGGGGGAGCCTCGCCCCCTCGAGCAGTCGATGGCAGGGCGGGAAGACCAGTGGCGGGAGCTTGGCCGCGGGAAGGTCCCTGGGTGCCGGCGTTTCCCACGGCCTGGGCCGACTGTCCAATGGAGGCGGCTGCCCCGTCGCCCGCACCGTAAGACGAAGGACAAAAGAGCAAGAGACCCGGGTCTTTCCACGGCTTGAATACGAAGGCGCCCGGTGGGAATATCCCACCGGGCGTTGTGGTGCGCGCATGCCTCCGACTTCTGGGCCTAAGGGCCAAAATTCGCCCTCGGAGAACCGGCCTATTTTTCGAGCGAGAACCGGCCCACTTCCCAGCCGCCGGACGTAAACTGACCTCCGCACCATTTATTGCGGGACAAAACGTTTGGAGCTCGGATGCTCTGGAAACTGCTTGTTGAATACCTGCGGCCGCACCGGCAGCTGCTGATCGCCGTCGTGATTTTCCAGCTGGCGCAGTCCATCGCGTCCCTGTACCTGCCCACCCTGAACGCGGACATTATCGACGAGGGCGTGGCGAAGGGGGACACCGGCGTCATCCTCAATCTTGGCGGCCTGATGCTGGGCATCACGCTGCTGCAGATCGTGTGCTCAGTGATCGCCGTGTACTTCGGGGCGAAGGCGGCCATGGGTACAGGCAGGGACCTGCGGGGCGCCATTTTCTCCCGCGTCGGCAGTTTCTCCGAGCAGGAGGTCACGAAGTTCGGCGCGCCCAGCCTGATCACCCGGTCAACGAACGACGTCCAGCAGGTCCAGCAACTGGTGCTCATGTCCGCAACCATGCTGGTCACTGCGCCCATGCTGAGCATCGGCGGGGTGATCATGGCCGTCCGGCAGGACGTGCAGCTGGCCTGGCTGATCGCCGTTGCCGTGCCGGTGCTGCTGATCGCAGTGGGCCTCATCATCATCCGGATGGTGCCGCTGTTCCGGAAGATGCAGAAGCGGATCGACACCGTGAACCGGGTGCTTCGCGAACAGCTCACCGGCATCCGCGTGGTGCGCGCCTTCGTGCGCGAGGACATCGAGACCGCCCGCTTCTCCCACGCCAACGAGGACGTCACGGACACCGCGCTGCATGCCGGGAGGCTGATGGCGCTCGCCTTCCCCGTGGTGATGCTGGTGCTGAACGTCTCCAGCGTGGCGGTGATCTGGTTCGGTTCCTTCCGGATCGAGGACGGCTCCATGCAGGTGGGCACCCTCATCGCGTTCCTGAGCTACCTGCTGCAGATCCTGATGTCCGTCATGATGGCCACGTTCATGGCGGTGATGATCCCGCGGGCTTCGGTCTCGGCGGACCGGATCGGCGAGGTGCTGGGCACCGAGTCGAGCGTGCGGCCGCCAAAGAATCCCGTCAGCAGCGCGGTGCGCCGCGGCGAGCTGGAAATGGTCGACGCCGGATTCGCCTACCCGGGTGCCGCGGCGCCCGTCCTCGCCGGGCTGAGCTTCACCGCGAAGGCCGGGCAGACGACGGCGATCATCGGCAGCACCGGATCGGGCAAGACCACCCTGGTGAACCTCATGCCGCGGCTGTTCGATGCCACCACGGGATCGGTGCGGATCGACGGCGTGGACGTGCGCGAGCTGCACCCGGACCTCCTGTGGGGGCACATCGGCCTGGTGCCGCAGCGGCCCTATCTGTTCAGCGGGACCGTCCGCAGCAACCTGCAGTACGGCAAACCGGATGCCACCGAAGACGAGCTGTGGTCCGCGCTGGAGATTGCCCAGGCGCGCGACTTCGTGACCGAGATGGACGGCGGGCTGGATGCACCCATTTCCCAGGGCGGCACGAACGTCTCGGGCGGTCAGCGGCAGCGGCTGGCCATCGCCCGCGCGCTGGTGAAACGGCCCGAGCTGTACATTTTTGACGACTCGTTCTCCTCCCTGGACACCGGCACGGACGCCCGGTTGCGGCAGGCCCTCAAGCGGAGCACCGCCGGGGCCACCCTGGTGATCATCGCCCAGCGGGTGTCCAGCATCGCGGACGCGGACCAGATCCTGGTGCTCGACGACGGCAGGATCGTGGGGCGCGGAACGCACGCCGAGCTGCTGGAAACCTCGGAGACGTACCGGGAGATTGTGTCCTCCCAGCTGGCAGCGGAGGAGACGGTATGAGCACGCAGCAACGGCCGACGTCGGGCGCTGCTTCAGCGGGCGGCGCCGCCACCGGCGGAACCGCACCCGCCGCCAAAACCGGGACTGCCGACGTCGTACGCATTCCGCGTCCGGCGGGCGGACCGGGACGCGGCGGACCGTTCGCGGGGATGAACGTCCCGGCTGAGAAGGCGATGAATTTCAGCGGCTCCGCCAAGCGGCTGGTGGCGACGCTGCGGCCGGAGCGGGCGTGGCTGCTGCTGGTGCTGGTGATGGGGATCGCCAGCGTGACGCTCTCGGTGATCGGGCCGCGGCTGCTGGGGGAGGGCACCAACCTGATCTTCGCCGGCGTGGTGTCCAAGCAGCTGCCCGCCGGGGTGACCAAGGAACAGCTGATCGCACAGCTGCGGGCCGAGGGGGAGAACCAGAAGGCGGACATGCTCACGCCCATGGCGCTGACGCCGGGGCGGGGGATCGACTTCGCTGCGCTGTCCGCCGTGCTGACGTGGGCGCTGGTGCTGTACGTGCTGGCGTCGGTGTTTATGTGGGTGCAGGCATATGTGCTGAACGGGGTGGTGCAGCGGACGGTGTTCGGGCTGCGTGAGGAGATCGAGGCGAAGATCAACCGGCTGCCGCTGCGGTATTTCGATTCGATCCAGCGCGGCGAGCTGCTGAGCCGGGTCACCAACGACGTGGACAACATTTCGCAGAGCCTGCAGCAGTCCATCAGCCAGGCGGTCACGTCGGTGCTGACAGTGGTGGGGGTGCTGGTGATGATGGTGATCCTCTCGCCCACGCTGGCCCTGATCGCGCTGGTGACCATTCCGCTGACGCTGGGGATCACCGCGGTGATCGCCAAGCGCTCGCAGAAGCTGTTCGTGGCGCAGTGGAAGAACACCGGGGAGCTGAACGGGCAGATCGAGGAAACCTACACCGGGCATGCGCTGGTAAAGGTGTTCGGCCGGCAGCGGGAGGTGGAGGAGCGGTTCCGGCAGAAGAACGTGGAGCTGTACGACGCGAGTTTCGGCGCGCAGTTCATCTCGGGGCTGATCATGCCGGCCATGACGTTCATCGGGAACCTGGTGTACGTGGGGATCGCGGTGGTGGGCGGCCTGCAGGTGGCGTCGGGGGCCATGCAGCTGGGCGATGTGCAGGCGTTTATCCAGTACTCGCGGCAGTTCACCATGCCGCTGGCGCAGCTGGGGTCCATGGCCAATCTGCTGCAGTCCGGGGTAGCGTCGGCGGAGCGGGTGTTCGAGCTGCTGGATGAGGACGAGGAGTCTGGGGATGCTTCGGGTGCTCCTGCGTTTGGGCGGGGCCGGCTGGTGTTTGAGGATGTGTCCTTCTCGTATTCGCCGGACAAGCCGCTGATCTCTGATCTTTCGTTGGTGGCGGAGCCGGGGCAGACGGTGGCGATTGTGGGTCCCACTGGTGCGGGCAAGACCACTTTGGTGAACCTGATGATGCGGTTTTACGAGATTGATGCGGGGCGGATAACGCTCGACGGCGTGGACGTCACCTCGGTGCCGCGGCGGGAGCTGCGCTCGCGGCTGGGGATGGTGCTGCAGGATACGTGGCTGTTCGGGGGGACCATCCGGGACAACATCGCGTACGGTCGGCCGTCGGCTTCCGAGGACGAGATCCTGGAGGCGGCGCGGGCGACGTATGTGGACCGGTTCGTGAGGTCGCTGCCGGAGGGGTACGACACGGTGCTGGAGGACGAGGGCTCTAACGTTTCCGCCGGCGAGAAGCAGCTGCTGACGATTGCCCGGGCATTCCTGGCACGGCCGTCGGTGCTGATTCTGGACGAGGCGACTTCTTCCGTGGATACGCGGACTGAGGTGCTGGTGCAGAAGGCCATGGGCGCTCTGCGGTCCGACCGGACTTCTTTTGTGATCGCGCACCGGCTGTCCACGATCCGCGACGCCGACCTCATCCTGGTGATGGAGGCCGGACAGATCGTGGAGCAGGGGACGCACGCTTCGCTGCTGGCTGCGGGCGGGGCCTACGCGCGGCTGTACGAGGCGCAGTTCGCGGCACCGGTGGCGGAGGTTTAGTGCTTCTGCACTTGCAATCAGCGGCGGGTGGTACGGCGTTCACCGGGCAGACACGTGAAAAAGGCAGGCTGCTGGACGGGTGCAAGTGGGACTACCAACCATTGGCCGCCATAAAATTCCACATACGAATCCGAGGGGCACCTTGCGTAAGCTTCTTCTCGTGTCATGTCGCTTAGACTTTCTCGCTAGGTAATGCGTTGCTGGGATGGGAACTGCTTTCCCTCTTTCGCCGGAGGTGGGCTTGACATCAATCGTCCCGTCAACGGCAGGTAGGAGGAAACGCTGATTCCGGACGGTTTAAACCACCCCTTTTGGTAGGTAGTGCCTGTCGTGTCCAACCAGGTCCGGATCAGGACTCTTTCGGTTGTCGGTTCCGTGCCGGTCAGATTGGACCTACAGCGGGGTCTAACCCGGTTGAAAAAATTGTGATTGAGTGGAGCATGGCTTCCCCCATTGAGGACTATGCGTTGCTGTCCGACCTCCAGACTGGGCCTCTCATATCCCGGGATGGCAGCGTGGACTGGCTCTGTTTCCCGCGCTTCGACTCACCGTCAGTGTTTAGCCGAATCCTGGGCACCGATGAGCACGGTCGCTGGCTCTTGGCGCCCAGCGAAGACGGCGCTGCCGTTGTCGATCGGCACTATATTGACTCGACATTTGTGCTCCAAACCATCTGGAAGACCGGTGGCGGAACCGTCCTGGTCACCGATTTCATGCCGCTGGGGGATAGCGGATCATCCCTTGTCCGCCGGGTTACGGGTATGGAAGGAATCGTTGAAATGCGCCAGGAACTGCGGATCCGGCCAGGATATTCAACGGTTCTGCCTTGGATGAGCCGTGTACGCGACAATGCGCAGACCGCGGCGCCGGTCCTGTTGGCCAGGGCCGGTCCGGATGCCCTCGCCCTGAGGGGACCTCATCTTCCGCATGCCCACGCGCACGGGCACGAGGGAGAATTCCTCGTATCGAAGGGCGAGCAGCTTGATTTCGAATTGACGTGGTTCCCCTCGCATCGCCCCCTGCCCTCAGCGACTGATGTTGACGTCGCCCTCGAAGAAGCCACTGACTATTGGAACCGCTGGGGAAGTCACTGCCGTCAGGACGGGGTCTATGGGGGTGCGGTAAAACGTTCGTTGTTGGTACTGCGGGCCCTCACACATTTTGAAACGGGCGGTATAGTCGCAGCTCCCACGACGTCTCTCCCCGAGGATTTCGGCGGGCCGCGAAACTGGGACTACCGGTACTGCTGGTTGCGCGATGCGGCCCTGACGCTGGAATCGATGCTGACCCATGGCTACGAAACGGAGGCACTTCAGTGGCGAGACTGGCTTCTTCGGGCCCTCGCCGGCGATCCCGAGCAGATGCAGATCATGTACGGGGTTGGGGGAGAACGGGAACTCCCTGAACGCGAGCTCCCCCACCTCCCCGGCTACGAAAACTCCAAACCTGTGCGCATTGGAAATGCCGCCGTATCGCAGTTCCAGGCTGATGTTGTCGGCGAAGTGATGGTGGCGTTGGAACGACTGCGTATGGCCGGAGGTAAAGAAGACCATTTCTCCTGGGCCCTGCAAAAGGCACTGCTGGGCTTCGTCGAAAAACACATCGATGACAAGGACTTCGGCCTGTGGGAGATGCGCGGTGCGGCACAGTACTTCACCCACTCCCGCGTGATGATGTGGGCCGCCTTCAACAGCGGGATCCGGGCGATACAGGTGCACGGACTGCCTGGCGATGCCAAGAATTGGGAGAAACTCCGTGACCGGTTACGAGAAGAGATCATGCGCGAGGGATTCAACCGCAGCATTGACTCCTTTACGCAGACCTACGGCGGAACGCAAACAGACGCGGCGCTACTGGTCATGCCCCAGGTCGGTTTTCTGCCTTACAACGATAAGCACATGCTCAGCACGGTCACACGGCTGGAACAGGAACTCCTTACGGAGGACGGCCTTTTGCTGCGTTATCGGACAGAGAGTGGCGTTGACGGTCTGGAACCGGGTGAGCATCCTTTCCTCGCATGCTCTTTCTGGCTTGTGGAGCAGTACGCGCGCACAGGTCGCCAGGCCGAGGCAAAGGTCTTGATGGACAAGCTCGTGGGGCTTGCCAACGAGCTTGGTCTGCTGAGTGAGGAGTACGCCACAGACGAAGGCCGGATGGCTGGGAACTTTCCGCAAGCATTTTCGCACTTGACCCTGGTCAGGGCAGCAGATGCCATGCATGGGGTTGACCGCCTCAGTCTGGCGGTCGACGCTCCAGATTAGTGGCCTCTTCGTCCGCCGTACCTCATTCTCCGGAGGGGCCGGCGGCAGGGGTGCCGACGAACAATCGCCAGGGCATGGCGTGGAGGTCTATCTGTTTCCCGGCGTATTGTCCGGGTGAGTAGGTTCCTCCCATAAAGCGGCCCGTGTTGGTTGCGATGATTGCATCCTGCTGGTCGACGAGGCACGTCTTCGGGGGTAAGGCCCGAAGGTGGGGTTCGAGGTGGCTCTGGATTCCCCGGACCAGCACATCTGCAGCGACGATCCCGACCATTTCTTCTTCCACGAAAACGGCTTTGCTGAAGGTGACGATGTTTTCGTTGCTTCCGTTGGCATCCAGGTAAGCGTGGCTGATGTGGACGGCTCCGTTGCCGTAGTCTTCAGGGCGCCACGTTGCGGTACCGCCTTCATAGAGGTCCCAGTCGATCACGAGCCGCTGAAGTGACTGGGGTCGAGTCGGGGCATAGCACCATGCCGCGCCCGCAGGGCCGAATGAGGTGTCAGGCAGGAAGCCCGCGCCGTAAAGCAGGGGGACGGCCCCCTCGAGAGTCCGTCGCGACGCGTCGTAGATAGCGTCCAGGTCAGAGCTGTCACCCCGATGCTTAGGGCCGAGATGCACACGCACCGCGTCTTCAATCGAACGGATCGACGAAGAGGCAGTATCTGCCAGCAGCTCAGCGAACGCTTCGATCAACGCTACTTCGTGTTCTTCCTTGGCGGGGTCAGCAAAAAATTCTTTCCGTGATGCATCCACGCTCATGCGTAGGTCGAGTACCCGGTTCATATCCGAACGGACATGCTCCTCGGCCAGAGACCGGGCATGTGCTCCGTCACCGGACCGGATCGCCTCCACGATGGCCGCATGTTCTGACGCTGCGTTACCGTACCCGGCGGGGGCTGCCCAGATCAGTGGCCCCACCTCGGCCTGCATCGCCATTTCCTCGCGGGTGAGCCGCACGGAGCCCGAGCTTGCGGCAAGCTCGATGTGAAATCTGCTGTCGTCGCGGATCGCCTGCGCAGAATCCTCGGCGGACTCAATCTTCACCGCCATCGATGCCAGGCGCCCAAGGGAGAGCCGCCCGCTCCGCTCCGCTGCGGCGGCTGCTGCCGAGCCCGCCAGGAAGGCCCAGTAGTCGCGGATGTCGCGCAGGTCGTCGAGCGAATAGGCCATGAGCGATTCACGCTCAGCCTTGATGATGTCGCCGGTGCTGGCCTTGACGAAGCTTCCGCCGCCCTTCCCGCGCCGCGTCTCGAGCAAGCCGCGCCCGCGCAGGTCGGCCAACGCCGCGCGAAGAGTCAGTGTCGAGACGCCCATCTTGGCTGCAAGCTCGTTTTCGCTGGGCAGCTGGGTCCCGTCTTCAAGCACTCCGAGCTCAATGGCGTACCTGAGACGCCTCCCCACCTCTTCCCCCCGATCAAAGGTGGCCAAGGGGGCGAAGGCGAGCTGCTCTCTCCATGTGGTCATGGACGGTTGCTCCTTCGTCAGGCCTGCCCGGCTACGCCACTCCCATTCTCTAACCTTTAACTTCAAATGTCTATTGACATGTAACATTAAAGGTCTAAGACTTATGGAAGAACAAGGGGGATGGGAACATCTCAATAACCGGGGTTTGGAAGGACTGATCGGCATGACACGTGAAGAAGCCTATGCAGGTTGCCCTTCAGACTCGTACGTGGAGTACTACGGAGGCCAGTGGCTTGTCGTCCCGCTCGCGCCGGTTGAGCAGCCCTCCTTCTTCACGTGCCTGCCCCGCGGCCGGCACGGCGCTCATCACTAGCCTAGGCGTCGTGATCAACCGGGCACGCCCAGCCCATTCTGTTCCGATGTAAGGCTCCGAAAGGTCCGCCGATCCGTCACACAGCTCCTGCCGGAAATGCCGTGACCATCATTGGCTCCGCGGTTCCGGCAGAAGAACGTGGAGCCGTACGACGCGAGCTTCGGCGCACAGTTCATTTCCGGGCTGATCATGCCGGCCATGACGTTCATCGGGAACCTGGTGTACGTGGGGATCGCGGGGCCGGCTGGTGTTTGAGGATGTGTCCTTCTCGTATTCGCCGGACAAGCCGCTGATCTCTGATCTTTCGTTGGTGGCGGAGCCGGGGCAGACGGTGGCGATTGTGGGTCCGACTGGTGCGGGCAAGACCACTCTAGTGAACCTGATGATGCGGTTTTACGAGATTGATGCGGGGCGGATAACGCTCGACGGCGTGGACGTCACCTCGGTGCCGCGGCGGGAGCTGCGCTCGCGGCTGGGGATGGTGCTGCAGGATACGTGGCTGTTCGGGGGGACCATCCGGGACAACATCGCGTACGGTCGGCCGTCGGCCTCCGAGGACGAGATCCTGGAGGCGGCGCGGGCGACGTATGTGGACCGGTTCGTGAGGTCGCTGCCGGAGGGGTACGACACGGTGCTGGAGGACGAGGGCTCTAACGTTTCCGCCGGCGAGAAGCAGCTGCTGACAATTGCCCGGGCGTTCCTGGCAGGGACGCGTCACGCACGAGCGGCTTGCCGCCGCGGTGCACCGCGAGGTTTGCCGCAGTCAGCACGGGCGCGAGGTCTGCTGGCTCTCGGGGCGTCGGACGCGCAGAAGCCGGGACCGAAGCGGACGGCGCGGCACTTGGTACCAGGGCGCCGTCGTCGATGGTCCACCACGAGTCGGCAACGGGCACGAGCGGTTCCGCCCGGTGCCCCGCCACGATGACGCAGACATCTGCTTCGCGGGCGAGGGAGCTCAGCACGGCGATGACGCGTCTTCGCGCTGCGGCGGCGCCATTACGGACCCCTCAACGACGGCGGCAGCCTGCCGGCATAGCCCCCGGCCACCTCCATGTCTGTGGACTCGATGACGCAGAACCGGTTTGCGTCGGGATCCACGAGGACCACGATGGCCCGGACGATCTGGTTCCAGAACCGGGTGGCCTTCTCCGTGCTGAACATCCAGGGCAGCAACAACTCACTCATGCCCTGGACCGGCCTGGGCAAAACCGCCGCCACCCCGGAGCAGCTGGCCGAGGTGGCGTACCGTACTGGCGCCGTTGTGGCCCAGGTCCGGGAGACCTTCGCCGACGCTGAACGCCGCAACGACAGGGCCGTGGTGCTGATGACCCAGGCCGACATGTTCGATCCGTCGCTGCTCGCTGCTCGCCGCCGCATCCGCCAACCCGGCAACGATGTCGGGCTTCCGTGAGATTGTGCAGACCATTGTCGAGGAGACCAACGGCTTCGACGCCCCGGTCTATCTCATCAACGGTGACAGCCACGTCTTCGCCGAGAACCAGCCCCTCGCCGAAGGCTCACCCTGGCTGGACATCTATGGCCAGCCCGCCGCCGACGACCTCCAGCGCATCACCGTGGACGGCTCCAACAACGCCACCAACTACGTCCGGTTCACGGTGGCCGGCAACAACGCCAAGGGCACGGAAGTCCTCAGCTGGGAGACAGTCCCCTTCAGCCAGTAACCACCGGCGCAAACATAAAGCGGACGACGGCGGGAGGTTCCCGCAGTCGTCCGCGCTGCGTGACGCCCAGTCCGGGCGCTTGAGTGCGCCCCACTACCGGCAGGTCGTCGTCTTCGCGGGCCGTCCATTACGTGATCGACGTTCCGGACAGTGCGGAGTGGGCCAGCGCGTGCACGCCTTCAACCGGCGAGGTGGCGAACATGTCTGAAACACGCCCATTGCGCACCGCAACATTCGTGTGCGATCATTCCCGTATTCGTGACCCGTCGGCAGGAGGTGAGACCCATGAACGCAGTATCCACACTGGGTGCACCCCTGCAGGACACGATCGCGCGGCTGAGCTAGTCGCCACCGGGAGCGCCCAACAAGCAATTCGCGAAAGGCGACTCCCATGAACACAACCCCTTCTTCAAATCAACACTTCACCTCGACGGCGGCTACCCGGCGTGCGTTGGTCCTCGGCGGAGGCGGATCGACTGGCAACGCGTGGCTGATCGGCGTTATCGCCGGCCTGTTCGATGCCGGGCTTTATGTCACGGAGGCCGATCTGGTCGTCGGTACATCCGCCGGATCGACGGCCGCCGCCCAGTTGGCCGGCGCAACCCCGGCCGAACTGCTTGCCGCCATCCTCGCCGCGGCGCCGCAGCAACGGACCGGTCCGGCCGGATCCGACGGCGGGCGCGTTCCGGTCAGACAGGTGGCGGACCATCTGGAGCGAACGGCCAGGATCATCGCCGCCGCGGAGGATGCGGCTGACATGCGCCGAAAGATGGGCGCGCTGGCACTCGACCTGGCGGCGGCGTCGGACGGTTCCGGACGGTGGCGCGCGATCGTTGCCGCGCGGCTGCCCAATCAGCTCTGGCCGGACCGGCGAATGCTCATCACGGCAGTCGATGCCCATACTGGGGAACCAGCCGTGTTCGACCGGCACAGCGGGGTAGACCTGGTGGACGCCGTCGCAG
Source organism: Arthrobacter sp. UYCo732 (assembly GCF_040547265.1). Classification (NCBI taxonomy): domain Bacteria; kingdom Bacillati; phylum Actinomycetota; class Actinomycetes; order Micrococcales; family Micrococcaceae; genus Arthrobacter; species Arthrobacter sp. UYCo732. Next base: position 21,815 of record NZ_JBEPPJ010000018.1, read on the forward strand.
CCAGCTGTGCCAGCGGATTCGCCTACAGGATCGGGGACAACAGCTATATCGACGGCGGCTACCGATCCAACGCCGAGAATGCTGACTTGGCAGCCGGCTCTGCACGGGTGCTGGTGCTGTCGCCATTCGGCGGCAGATCACGGACTCCGGTGGACTGGGGCATGCATCTCGCAACACAGGTCGACGAGCTCCGAGCAGGCGGCAGCGGAGTCGAAACGGTCTTCCCGGACAGCAGTTCCGAGCACCTGTTCGGGGCCAATGCCATGGATCTGTCGCTGCGTCCGCCCGCTGCCCGGGCTGGTTACAGCCAAGGCAGTGCCCTGGCCGGGAAACTCACCGAATTCTGGCGCTGATGCTCTCGGACCAGCCGACTCGGCGATAACGCTCTCGCAGTACTACCGGTCTTCGCCCCGCCCCGGCTCAACAACGGCTATTCCCGCTTCTGGTAGTACCGGACTTCGTACAACTTTGCGCCGTGCTCGGAGATCCAGGGGCCGTGTTCCATCCCGGGCGGCCTCACTGCCCAATCGCCAGCCTTGAACGTGCGGTTGAGCCGCTGATCTGCCAATGAACCTTCGAAGATGAAGACTTCTTCCCAGAATTCGTGCTTCAGCACACCGAGGGGTGAGGTGTCGGTGCCGGGTTCGAATTTGAGGACGCGCGTGACGCTGTTGTTTGTGTCGTCGCGGGCCAGGATGGCTTCCATCAGTCCATCGATGTGTGGTTTGCATGGTGTAAAGGCCACAGACGAGCTGGCAGTAAATTCAATCTCCGGCTTTGCCATGGTTACTCCCTCAGCCGTGCCGACCGCGCCAATGCGGTCGAGCCAGACTTTGATGATCCTCAGCCGGGGCTGGCCAGTCAACTCTGGGTCCCAGCCCCGAGGATCACTGAGTTCTCCGCAACTCAGACCGACGACGGCGGGAGGTCCGCCGTCGTGCCCCGCTCGACTGCGGGATGGCTGACGACGATACTCAGCTGAATGGTACGCGACGATCTCGCGGTCCGGCTGCCTCGCCGGGCCGAGGCTGTACAGCTGATCCTGCATGAGCAGCTGTATCTTCCTGGAATCGCCAGCCGGTCGCCGGTCGCCGGTCGCCGGTTCCGGTTCCGGTCCCCGTCCATGCCGGCCAGCCGACGCCGGACTTTCCCTATCCGTGGAGCATTGTGCGGTGGGTTCATGGGGTCCCAGCAGCCGACGTCGGACCGGCGAGCCGAAGGCCGGCGTTGTGGGAGCAGGCCTGCGCCGCTGAAGCCTGGGGTGGTCCCGCCGTGATGCTCCTTGGCGACCTTCACCCGGGCAACATCCTCCTGGGTGCAGGCGGCTCGTTGGCCGGAGTGATCGATTTCGGCGATGTGGGTGCCGGCGATCCGGCGGTGGATCTTGCCACCCCTTGACCCTATGCGTCCGCAGCGCTCATGCTGGGTTCCTGTTCGCAACATACGACCGGAAGGTCCGACAATGTCCGCTAACCATGCAGCGTCCCCCGCGTCCCCCGCGTCCCGCTTCCGCTTGGCACTGGCCGCAGCAGCGGCCGCCGTACTGATGTTCGTTGCGCAGCCGGCGCAAGCTGGCCCCACCGTCGGTCCCGGCAACGATGTGTCGTGGCCCCAATGTGGCCAGGCCTTGCCCAAAAACCAGACTTTCGGCATCGTCGGCGTGAACAACGGACTTGCGAATAACACCAACCCCTGCCTGGCCACCCAGCTGGCCTGGGCGCGAGCGTCAACGGGCGGGACAGGGCAGCCGAAAATCGCGCTGTACGTAAATACCGCCAACCCGGGCGCTGCTGGCTCGTGGTGGCCCACCAGCAACACGTACGGAGGGGCCAAAGTGACCAACCCGTACGGCGAGTGCACCAGCACGGTGGACGTCTACGGTCCCGCCTGCTCGTATATGTATGGGTACGCGAAGGCGTATGACGACGCGAACATCCGCGGCGTCAGCGACCCCGGCTTGTACACCTGGTGGCTGGATGTCGAGACCGGCAACAGTTGGTCGCCAAGCACGTTGGCTAACAGGGCCGATCTGGAAGGCATGGTGGCCTACTTCGCGAGCATCAAGGCTCCAACGGGCATCTACTCCACCAGGACCCAGTGGACCCAGATCGTCGGGGCAGTGCCCCCGTCAAGTAACCTTTACAACCTGCCCAGCTGGCTGGCCGGAGCCAGCTCACTCGCGCTGGCGAAACGTAAATGCGCCGACGCCCCGCTGACCGCGGGCGGCAAAGTCTCGCTCACCCAGTACGTCTCGGGCGGATTCGATTACGACCATTCCTGCATCTGAGCACAGCCCGCGCTTCGTGGCAGCTGGCATCCGCCGCGGACTTCGCCGGTTTCAAGCAGCGAGGAGCGGGCCCCCTTAAACCAGCGGCCACGGGTAACGCCTGCCGGTGAGGTCAACTGGCAATGTCCCCTCCTGCAGCATGCGCCGCACCCGCCGCTTCAGGGCGGCAGTCTCGTCGCCGTCGAGCAACTCGGCCACCTCGGCAGGCACGGCATCGGCGAGGGGTGCGATGTCCGCCAGCAGGGCCGCGGGGATTGCCTCGCCGGCGAAGTCCCAGATCACCGTGCGCAGCTTGAAGACCGCGGAAAAGCACAGCCCGTGGTCGATGCCCCAGATCCGGCCGTCGCCACCGCGCAGCACGTGCCCGCTCTTGCGGTCGGTGTTGTTGGCGATGTAATCAAACAGGGCCATCCGGGCCATATCGGGGTGGGTGGCCGGGTCTTCGGCGGCAAGCGTGAAGTAGTGCTCGCGGAAGTCGCAGTCGATGAACCACTGCAGCGACCCGACCCCCAGCGGCACGTCCTCCCGGATCACCGTGGGCGGCACCATCCCCCATCCCAGCGACTGGCTGAGCAGGTACGCCGCACGTTCCCGCCGGTACAGCCCGGGTTCAAAGTCGGACAGCGGCCGCTCGCCGGCCTCCGGTTTGTACACCGCATGGGCGGTGTCTTCCCCGTGGCTGAGCTGCACCAGGAACGTCTCGTTGCTGCTGCGCGCAATCTGCCCCACCAGTTCCACGCTGCCCTCGGTGAGCAGCGTCAGCTCCCGGCCGGACACCGTACGTCCCGACTCACTGCGGCCTCAGCCCGCTCAACGGCTCCGAGTGCGAGTTCACCATCAGCACCGAGGCCGCCTGGCCATCGACAAACGAAACGGCGGACACTGAGCCCGGGCTGATCATGATGCGCTGGAAAAGATCGAGCGTGGTGCCCAGGGAGTGGGCCACCGCCGCCTTGATGGGATCGGCATGGGAGAAGCAGACGACGACGCCACCTGCATGGGCAGCGCACAGCGCCGCCAGCGCACCGACAATCCGTTCCTGCATCTCCGGAAAGCTCTCACCGTTGGGGAAACGGAAGGTGGACGGGCTGTTCTGCACCGTCCGCCATTCCGGCAGGACGTTCAGGTCCGCGATGGCGGATCCGGTCCAGTCACCGAAGTCGCACTCCAGCAGTCCGGCGTCCCGGTGCACCTCAAGCCCCGTGCATGCCGCCGTCGGCTCCGCCGTCTCGCAGGCGCGCTCCAGCGGCGAGGAGTAGAGGGCGCTGATCGGAAGCCCCGCGAGCCGTTCCGCCACCTGTTCGGCCTGGGCCCGTCCACGCTCGGACAGGTGCAGTCCCGGGGCGCGGCCCGGCAGCACCATGCCCGTGGTGGGCGTTTCGCCGTGGCGCACCAAGAGCAGGAGCGTGCTCGCAGGCGCCGCTGCGGACTCTGCTGGGGACGCCGGCGGTGCCGGCTGGGCTGCTGCAGTCATCAGCACCAGCGTACGGCCCGCAGTCTCTTCACTTGCACGAATATTTGAGATTGCCCAATTCCTGCCCGAAACAGGTCTACCGTGGAGGAGTGAACGAACGCCCTGAAATCTTCACTGTTGGTGAACTGCGTGCCTCCGGCCACGTTCCAAAGGATCTGCGCCGGGAAATCCGCGACAACCTCCTCGCCGCTCTGGCGGAGGGCCGCGACCCGTGGCCCGGCTTGTTCGGCTTCAGCCGGACCGTGCTGCCGCAGCTCGAGCGGGCCCTGATCGCCGGGCATGACATCGTCCTGCTGGGCGAGCGCGGACAGGGCAAGACCCGTATCCTGCGCACCCTGGCCGGGCTGCTGGACGAATGGTCGCCGGTGATCGAGGACTCGGAACTGAACGAGCACCCCTACGAACCCATCACCGCGTACTCCCGCGCCCTGGCCCACACCGAAGGGGACCGGCTGCGCGTCGCTTGGCGCCACCGCTCCGAACGTTATGTGGAAAAACTCGCGACGCCGGACACCTCCGTCGCGGACCTGATCGGCGACGTCGACCCCATGCGGGTAGCCGAGGGCCGCCGCCTGGGCGATCCGGAAACCATCCACTACGGCCTGATCCCGCGCTCCAACCGCGGCATCGTGGCCATCAACGAACTTCCGGACCTCGCCGAGCGCATCCAGGTCTCCATGCTGAACGTCATGGAGGAGCGCGACATCCAGATCCGCGGCTACGTGCTGCGGCTGCCGCTGGACGTCCTGGTGGTGGCCTCCGCCAACCCGGAGGACTACACCAACCGCGGCCGGATCATCACGCCCCTGAAGGACCGCTTCGGCGCCGAAATCCGCACGCACTACCCCATCGAACTGGACGATGAAGTGGCCGTCATCGAGCAGGAAGGCCACCTGGTGGCCAGCGTTCCGCCGGTCATCCTGGAAATCCTGGCCCGCTACACCCGCGCGCTGCGCCAGTCCCCGGCCATCAACCAGACCTCCGGCGTGTCCGCACGCTTCGCCATCGCAGGCGCCGAAACCGTGGCCGCAGCTGCCCTGCGGCGGGCCAGCGTGCGCGGCGAGGACGAAGCCGTGGCCCGGATCATCGACCTGGAAGCCGCCGTGGAAGTCCTCACCGGCAAGATCGAGTTCGAGTCCGGCGAGGAAGGCCGTGAGCAGGACATCCTGGACCACCTCCTGCGCACCGCCACCGCCGAAGCCGTTCGGGAGCACTTCAAAGGCCTGGACATGGGCCCGCTGGTGGCGGCTCTTGACGGGCACTCGACGGTGACCACCGGCGAACTGGTCACCGCGAAGGAATTCCTGGCCAACCTCCCGTCCCTTAACGGATCCGGCCTCTACGACGACATCAGCGAACGCCTGGGTGCGGAAAACGACGGCCAGCGTGCCGCCGCCGTCGAACTCGCGCTCGAAGGGCTTTACCTCGGCCGCCGGATTTCCAAGGAGTCCGACGACGAGGCCACCATCTACGGCTAGCGACAGGAAGTGCCATGAGCCTTCACAACCGGTCCAGATACGGCCGCTACACCGGCGGACCGGACCCGCTGGCGCCGCCGGTGGACCTCGCGGAGGTGCTGGACGCCGTCGCCGAGGACGTCATGGCCGGCTACTCGCCCCGGCGCGCGCTCCAGGAGTTCCTGCGGCGCGGCGGCCACAGCCAGGAAGGTCTGGACGACCTCGCCGGCCGGATCCGGCAGCGCCGCGAGGACCTCCTGGACCGGCATAACCTGGACGGCACCCTCAACGAGGTCAAGAAGCTGCTGGACGCCGCGGTGCTGGAGGAACGCAAACAACTGGCCCGCGACGCCATGATGGACAACACCGACCGCGCGTTCCGGGAGATGCAGCTGCAGAACCTGCCCAAGTCCACCGCCGCCGCCGTCAACGAACTCGCCTCCTACGACTGGCAGTCCAGCACCGCGAAGGAGACGTACGAGCGGATCAAGGACCTGCTGGGCCGCGAAGTCCTGGACCAGCGGTTCGCCGGCATGAAGCAGGCGCTGGAAAGCGCCACCGAGGAGGACCGGGCGGCCGTCAGCGAAATGCTGCGCGACCTCAACGGGCTCCTGGACAAGCACCGGCGCGGGGTGGACACGGAGGACGACTTCCAGGAGTTCATGGCCCGCCACGGCCAGCACTTTCCGGAAAACCCGCAGTCCGTGGAGGAATTGGTGGACGCGCTGGCCAAGCGGGCGGCCGCAGCCCAGCGGCTCCTGCAGTCCATGTCCCCGGAGCAGCGCGCAGAACTCATGCAGCTCTCCGCGCAGGCGTTCGGCTCACCCGAGCTGATGGCCCAGCTGGGCCAGCTGGACGAGACGCTCCAGGCCTTGCGCCCCGGCGAGGACTGGACCGGGTCCGAACGCTTCGAAGGCCAGGAAGGGATGGGACTGGGCGACGGCACGGGCGTCCTTCAGAATCTCGCCGAACTGGACGACCTGGCCGAGCAGCTCTCCCAGGACTACGACGGCTCGCACCTGGACGACGTTGATCTCGACGCCCTGGCCCGCCAGCTCGGACAGGACGCCGCCGTTACCGCCCGCACCCTCGCGGAGATCGAAAAGGCAATGCACGACGGTGGCTACCTCCGGCGCGGGGACGACGGGGACCTGCGGTTGTCACCGCAGGCCATGCGGCGCCTCGGCAGGTCACTGCTGCGTGACGCCGCCAAGCAACTGTCCGGCAGGCAGGGCCGACGGGAGACCCGGCTTGCGGGCGCGGCGGGGGAGCAGACCGGTTCCAGCCGCCCGTGGGAGTTCGGGGATGCCGCGCCGTGGGACGTGACCCGGACCATCACCAACTCGATCCGCCGGACCATTGCCGACGGCGGCGACCCGGGCCGCGGCGTCAGGCTGGCCATGGAAGACATCGAAGTGACGGAGACCGAGGAGCGCACGCAGGCCGCCGTCGCCCTGCTGGTGGACGTGTCCTTCTCGATGGCGGCGGAGGGGCGCTGGGTGCCCATGAAACGCACCGCGCTCGCGCTGCACCACCTGGTCTCCACCAGGTTCCGTGGCGACCGGCTCCAGCTCATCACGTTCGGCCGCTACGCCCAGACCATGGACATCGGCGAGCTCACCGCCTTGCCGGCCTTCCGTGAGCAGGGTACCAACCTGCACCACGGTTTACTGCTGGCCGGCCGCTTCTTCCGCAAGCACCCGACCATGCAGCCGGTCCTCCTGGTGGTCACCGACGGCGAACCCACCGCCCACCTGCTGCCCGACGGCGAATCGGCGTTCTCCTGGCCGCCGGACCCGCAGACCATCCGCAGGACAGTTGAGGAACTGGACCGGGTGGGACGGGCCGGCGCGCAGTCCACATTCTTCCGTCTCGGCGACGATCCGGGCCTGGAACGCTTCGTCCAGCGGATGGCCCGCCGGATCGACGGCCGTGTGGTGGCGCCGGAAGCCGGGGACCTCGGGGCCGCCGTGGTGGGGGAATACCTCCGCGCCCACTTCCGCGGCCGCGCCTACGGCGACGCCGACTGGGCTGAATAGACCTTCAGCCAGCCAAAGCGGGGACCTGGACCGGCACGATGGCCTCGATCGCCAAGATGCACAGTGCCCAAAAAGCGTGCTGGATCTGCTCGGAAGCCCGGGACATCCTGTGGCACGGACTCCATCCGGTCGCTGCTGATTGGCCGCGAAGATGCCCAACTGGACATCACTGCAAATGTGGTCTGCCCCGGCCCCACGGACACCCCGCTGCTTCAGGACATGCTGGCCACGGAGGGCTCACAGGCAAAGTCATGAATGCCACGGTCAGGGCGATTCCCAAGAGGCGGCTGGGGTCGGCGGCAGAGGTGGCCTCGGCCGTTCTCTTCCTTGCCTCCGAGGATGCCGGGTACATCACCGGCCAAGCGCTGTCCGTCTCCGGCGGACTGACCGTGTAACCCGATCGGCACTGTGCACGCTGCGCGTTAGTTCAGAGAAACAAGCTTGGAATGCCACTTTCGGTGCGAACAGGGTCACCGTTTCAGCCCAGCAGGTCGTCCTGGTAGCACCAGCGCCAGTCTTCGCCCGGCTCGATGCTCCGCATGACCGGGTGCCCGGTCGCTTCGAAATGCTTCGAGGCGTGGGTTCCGGGGGAGGAGTCGCAGCAGCCTACTTTGCCGCACGCCAGGCACATCCGCAGGTGGACCGTCGTCGTTCCTTCCTCACGGCAGGTGGCGCAGAATGGGTCGCCGGGCACCTGCTTGTGCCGGGCCGACTCAAGGTGCCCGCACACTCCGCCGGGCCTTGCGAGCCCTTCCCCGCCGCCCTCGCCGGAAGTGTCCACCTCGTCCAAGGCCATGTCCAGCATGGATTCCTCAACGTCCAGCCGGTCCAGGACATCGCTGAGGACTTCCTGGGCATACTCGCCGCCACGCCTGAGCTCCAGCACCTTGGCCCGCTCGGCTTCCAGCATCGCCAGCCGCAGCCGGGCGTAGCGCTCGCTGGGGGTGGCTGTTTCCGCCGACGGCCGGCCCAGCCGTTCCCAGGCAGCGAGCCCGCGCTCCTGGGTGCGCCGTTTCAGCATGGCCACGACTTCCGGTGGATCGTCATCCGTGCGCAGTTCCTGCAGGCGGGCCACGCCGGCAGCGGTGGCCAGCTGCATCAGCGAGGCCTGGTTGAGGGCGTCCTCGCGCTGGTCCGGGCCCTGGATCCGTAGGACGCGGACCAGCGCCGGAAGCGTGAACCCCTGCAGGGTCAGCGTCCCGCCTACCACCACCAGGGCCGCCAGGATCAGCACCGAACGGTGTTCCAGCTCCGCGGGCAGCACCAGTACCGCGGCGAGGGTGACCACCCCTCTCATCCCGGCCCAGGAGACGATGGCCGCGTATTGCCAGGGCGGCGCCGGGTCATTCCGCTGCACGGACGGAACCAGGCGCGGCAGGTACGTTGCCGGGAACACCCACACCGGCCGGAGCAGCAGCACCGCCAGCAGGATCAGAGCGCAGCCGGCCCAGATCCGGCCGGCGCCCAGGGAATCGTCCTGGACGCCGTCGATGATGGTCCGCACCTGCAGCCCGATCAGCAGGAACACTGCGTTTTCGAGCAGGAATTGCACCGTGTTCCAGTTGCTGCGCTGGCTCAGGCGGGCGGCGCCGTTGGGCATGGAGGGCGCCTTGGTGCCCATCACCAATCCGGTGACGACGACGGCGAGGACACCGGAGGCGTGGATCGCCTCCGCAGGAAGGTAGGCGACGAGCGGGGCGATCAACGACGTCGAGGTGTTAATGGCGACGTTCCGGATCCGCTTGCGAAGCGCGGTCAGCATGTAGGCGGCGGCCAGGCCCACCACCACCCCGCCGCCGGCCGCGAGCAGGAAATCCCCGGCGACCCCTGCCACGGACACTGAGCCCGAAATGGCGGCGATGGCCGTGCGGAGGCAGATCAGTGCGGTGGCGTCGTTGACCAGGGATTCACCCTCCAGGATGGTGACGATCCTGCGCGGCATCCGCACCTTCCGGGCGATGGCGGTCGCCGCCACCGCATCCGGCGGCGCCACCACAGCGCCGAGGGCGATCGCCGCGGCCAGCGGAATCTCCGGGAACAACCACCAGACCACGAAGCCCACTGCGAGGGTGCCGACGATGACATAACCCACCGAGAGCAGCCCGATGGCGCGGCGGTTTGAACGGAAATCGAAAAGGGAAGTCCGCAGTGCTGCGGCGTAGAGCAGCGGAGGCAACAAGCCCACGAGCACCACTTCAGGGTTCAGCTCAATGTGCGGAACGAAGGGGAGGAAGGAGCCGGCCAGACCGGCCAGCACCAGCAGCAGCGGAACCGAAATATTGAGCTTCCGGCCCAGGGCGCTGCCGGCGCAGACCACCGCGACGAGAACCAGAAGCCCGAGCGCGATCTCCATTGGGACATTGTCTCAGGCTGAAAGAAAAGCGTGCCTGGGCCAACCAGGTATTTTCTGTAGCTGGCGTCTGTACCCGCGACTTCCGGCTCCCGGCCCCGCCGGGACAGATCGAACCACTGCTGGACCGGCCGAAAGTTACAAGTGCCTTGGCCAAGCTCGACGGACAGATCCGGGACGCCATGGAGCGCGGCGGGCTGCCTACGAGGCCGGGTTCGGAAGAACGACCAGGCTGTCCGCGACGAGCCTGCCATCGTGGATGACGGTGCGGTCGGTGCCGCGGTCCATGACGGTGCTCGTGATGGTTTCGCCGTCAACCAGGACGATGTCGGCCCGATCTCCGGGAGCCAGGCCCGGCCGGTCGTCGGGACTGGTGAGGCGCTGGACGGTACTGTCCATAATGGACGCGCCTCCAATGGTGGCGATCGCAGCACAGTGCTCGATCAGCCGGTCCTTGCGCAGCCGGTGTGTGAAGGCCAACTGCCAAGTGCGGTCGAGCATGTCGCAATTGCCGTATGGGCTCCAGTAGTCCCTCTGCCCGTCCTCGCCCAAACCGACACGGATCCCCGCCTCGGTCATCCGGGCGACGTCGAATTGCGTGCCGCCGCTTGCCGGGGCGACCGTCGCCCAGGCAACGTCGAGCTCCGCCATCTGCTCCACGAGCCGGGCGGTCACGTCGGGGTGGACATTGGCTAGATCGTAAGCGTGGGACAGCGAGACGCGTCCCTCCATACCCAGGGCGCGGGTGCGTTCGAAGACAAGTTCAGCGCTGAAGACCCCCAGATGGCCAGGCTCGTGCAGGTGAATGTCGACATCGACGCCGTACTTCTCAGCCAGACCGAAGACGATGTCCAGATGGCGGACAGGGTCTCGGTCCAGCTGGCAGGGATCAATGCCGCCGATCGTCGTCGCCCCCGCGCGGAGCGCCTCCTCGAGAAGCGGGACGGTGCCGTCCTCGAGCAGGAGGCCTGCCTGGGGGAAAGCCATGACTTCTACGTCGGCGGCGTGGGCGAAGTGCTGCTTCGCGGCCATGACTGCCTCGAAGCGCTCAAGCTTGCAGTCCACGTCGATCTGGGCGTAGGAACGGACGCGAGTGGTGCCCCGCGCAATCATTCGTTCCAGCGTTCCCGCTACGACATCTCTGTAGGGGATGGGGGTGTCGCGCCAGTTTTCCCGGTCGTTGCGCATCATGTTCCACACACCGGGCGAGGCTGTGTGTTCCCGGAACGGCAGCCCGATTCGGGTCGAGTCGAGGTGGACGTGTACGTCGGTGAACGCGGGCATGGCGATCCGGCCCCGTCCGTCGACTGCCCCACCGGCGGCGTCTGCGACTACGACGGTGGTCCCGGCGGGGTGAACGGCCGCTATCCACCCCTCGCGAACCTCGAGGTCTACGGCGTCCCCGCCCCAGGGGCGGACGTTGGTAATGAGCATTGTTCATTCCTTTCGGCTGGGCTGTGAATGACAGGCCGGGAAGGCCCCGATCCCGCGGGACCGGAGCCCCGCCCCCTACCGCACCACGTACTAGAAGTGGAAGGCAACCTGCGCGATGACTGCTGCGGCGACGAAGCTCGCCGTGAACGTCATCAGGGCGACGATGCGATCTTCCAGCTCAGTAAGCGCAGAGCCTTGACGTCACTGCCGAGCGACATGCCGATCAGGGCGATCATGGGCAGGATGCAGTGGCTCTTCACCTTGACCGGGCATCGTGACCCCCAGGCTCAGTGCGCGGAGCACCTGAGCCTGTGCCAAGCCATCTATGACGGCAAGCCGGACTTGGCGGCGGCGCTGGCCTTCGCACATGTGGAGCTGGGCCGGGAACCGTCGCTCCAAAAACTGGCCGGGCGCCTGCCGAAAGCTGACCGTCCGTAAAGTTGACGCTGCTTTGTGCCTGGCGCCTTGGGAACGGCCTCTAACGCAAGCGGACGACGGCGGGAGGTCCCGCCGTCGTCCGTTCACTGCTGCCGCAAACGGCGACGCGAAAACTCCGTCCTAGTGCCAGAGCCCCAATGCGAACTCCGCGATCACAGTGGAGAGCAGGAATGACGCGGTGATGGCCACCAGGCCCACCGGGATGATTTTCCAGCCGATGTTCTTCAGCAAGGGGATGTCCTTTCCCAAAGACAGGCCCGCGAGCGTCAGCATGACCGTGGCGATGGACAGGAAGTCGACCGTTTTGATGACCGTTGTCAGCGCCTCCGCCCCGAAGAACCACGGGCTGGAGATGTAGGCACCGATCGTGGTGATGTAGACGATCGCCGAGATCTTCTTGGTAGCCTTCGCCAGGGCAACGCTCACCAGGACCAGGGCCAGCATGATTCCGTACCCGGCGACGATCGTCAGGCTGAAGCCCTTGGCCGCCACCGACGCCGTGCCGATGCCCAGGACCGTCAGGACCGGCAGGGAAAGCCACAGCGGGAGCTTGACGGCTGCGGAGGATTCGGCCACCCGCTCGCGGAACCGCCGGTTTTCTTCGGCTTGGGCCTCTTCCCGCTCGATGTCGGCCAGTCCACGTTCGGCGGGTGCCCCGGGTGCCCCGGCTGTAACCGCAGCGGCTTCGCGGGTCTGCCTGCGCGTGAGGAGCTTGTAGAAACGGTCCGCAAGCGGCAGCGCGATGTAGATCCCCACGTACACGCCGAGGATAGTGGTGATCAGGTTGGACACCGCGGCCATGCCGAGGATGGCTTCCTGGTCCCCGGGGTAGGCCGCGATGATGCTGGCCGAGGACGCCGCCATCATGGATCCGGATCCCACGCCGGCGCCCATCGCCAGGGCCAGCGGATCGAAAATCTTCCAGTTGGCCACGAGCGAGGTGAGCAGCGTGATGTACACGGCGCCGAACAGCGTTCCGAAGACGTACATGGCCAGCACGCCGCGGTACTCGTCCGAGTCGGGTCCGTACTTTTCAGAGACCATGGCGAAGGACGGTTCCCGGTCCAGGGAGAACGTGGCGCCCACCGTTGCCTTGCCCATCCGGAGCAGGACGGCCAGGGGGAGGGCCAGCGCGATGGTGCCCAGCAGGTGCCCAACTTCCTGCAGCAGCAGGGCCGGGCCGGCACGGAGCAGGCTGGGGAGGCTGGGCCCGATGTTGAACGCCAGCCTGGCCACCAGCAGCAGCACGGCCACACCCACGAGGGCGGCGGCGATCCGCTGCAGGTCCAGTCCCAAGGGCTTGAGCTTCTGGATGGAGACCAAAAGTCCCAGGATGAGACCCCAGACCATGGGGAAAATGACGATTGTGCCGATTCCGAGGTCAATCTTGGTCTGGCCGATGAACTGCACGGCCAGCGCAATGACAAACGCCAGCGCGGCTACGGGAAGCGTCAGCCGGGCACCAGCTTTGTCTATCCGCGGAGTTGTGGTGCTGGTACTCATGATGTGCCTTCCTGAGTGAAAGTACGACGGCGGTATGCCGCTCTGGTGAAGCGTTCCCGTTCGGTGGGGGATGAGGGTGCGGCGGCGACGGTCCAGGCCAGCGCGGTGGCTGCCTCGAACATCACGCCGTACGCCTCGGGGGTGTCGGCCAGCGCGGCGAACGCGTGCGAGTGGATGGGCACGTTGGCCCCGGGAATGCTGAGCCAGGGATGCAGGGACGGGATGACCTGGGAGATGTTGCCCATGTCGGTGGACCCGCCGCCGAGGCCGGCCGAGGGCGAGGTGTCCTTGCCGAACGCGTCCATCGCCGCAGTCCAGTGCGCAGCCAGGGCGTTGTCCTGTAACAGCGGTTCATAGAGCGGTTCCGTTGCCTCGATGGCCAGTGTGGTTCCGGTGGCCAGAGCGGCTCCTTCGAAGCAGCGGCGGACCCGCTCGAGCAGTGCCTCGTATTCCGGTAGGGTGAAGGCCCGACATTCGAACTGGACCACCGCCCGGTCCGGGATGATGTTGGTGACGTGCCCGGCCTCCGCAACATACAGAGCGATGCGGTGGTCGCCGGGGATCTGCTGGCGCAGCAGGCCAACGGCCACCTGGCTCAGCACGGCGGCGTCCGCGGCGTTCACGGCCTGGTGCGGGGCCGCTGCCGCGTGGGCGGCCTTCCCCGTGAACGTCGCCTTGTACCGGCCCACGGCCTGGGCGCTGGTCCCCGCCGGGTTGTACGTCAGGCCGTCCTGAACGGGATGGACCATCAAAGCCAGCCCGACGCCGTCGAACGCCCCCTGTTCCAGCATGAGCACCTTGCCGCCGCCGTGCTCCTCGGCGGGCGTTCCGATGGCCTTCAGCGTGATGCCCAGCTGGTCCACGTAGGGTTGCAGGGCCAGCGCCGCGGCGACGGAGGCGCCGGCGATCAGGTTGTGCCCGCACGCATGGCCGATGTCCGGGAGTGCGTCGTATTCCACGCACAGCGCGACGGTCAGTTCACCGCTGCCGGCGCTCGCGGCGAACGCCGTGGGCAGGCCACAGGTGCCGCGTTCCACCGCGAAACCGCCCTCTTCCAGCAGCGCCGCGATGGCCTCGGCCGAGCGGACCTCCTCGAACGAGATCTCCTTGTGGGCGTGGATTTCCCGCGCCAGGGCCTGCACCCGGGGCTTCCACTTTTCGACGCCGTCTGCGAGGGCGGCGCGGAGGGTCGCCATCGCGGAGGTTGTGTCTGTCTGTTCCATAGGTACCTGCCTGCTTCAGTTGGGCGCATGAGGAGGACGCATTAGAAGGATAGCGACGGGAAGGGGGATCCTGCCGCGCGGGTGGGCACCCAGATGGCCTTCGTCTGGGTGTATTCGTCCAGGACGCCGGGGCCGGAGGAACGGCCGTGGCCTGAACCGCCGAAGCCGCCGAACGGGACTGCCACGTGGATGGTCTTGTAGGAGTTGATCCAGAACGTTCCGGCCTTCACTTCGCGGCCAATGTGGTGCGCTCGGGAAATATCCGAGGTCCACACCGCACCGGCCAGGCCGAAGTTGGTGTTGTTCGCCCGGGCGATGGCTTCAGCCTCCGTATCGAACGCGTCCGCGCCCACCACGGGGCCGAAAACCTCGGTCGTTTCGAGGCGGTTCGCCGGCGTCACTCCGTCGAGCAGGGTGGGCATGACCCAGTGTCCGCCGGCCAGCGCGGACCCGGCCAGCGCTGCCGGAAGCGTGGCCCCCGTGACCCGGCGGCCGCCGTCGTGAATTCCGGCTGCGATGAGGGAGTTGACGGTGGCGAACTGCTGGGCCGTGATGATGGGGCCCACCTCGGTGTCCACGCTCAGAGGGTCGCCGACGCGTAGCCGTGCGGCTTTCGCGGCGACCATTTCGACGACCTGTGCGTGGACGCTGCGCTCCACCAGGAGCCGTGACCCGGCGACGCAGGACTGGCCGGCGCCGGAGAAGATCGCCGAGACGGCGCCGTCGGCGGCACGGTCCAAGTCGGCGTCGGCGAACACGATGTTGGCGCTTTTTCCGCCGAGCTCCAGCAGGGCAGGGATCCCGGCCTGCGCGGCCGCGACGGCCACCCGACGTCCGGTGGGGACGGAGCCGATGAAGCTGACTTTGCCGACGCGCCTGTCGGTGGTGAGGGTGGCGCCCACGGTCTGGCCCAGTCCCGCCGCGACGTTGAAGACGCCTGCCGGCAGTCCGGCTTCGTGGGCCAGTTGGGCCAGCCGGACTGGGGAGGCCGGTGTGAATTCGCTGGGTTTGATGATTACGGCGTTGCCTGCGGCCAGAGGTCCGGCGGAGTTCCAGCCCGCCGTGAACAAGGGAGCGTTCCAGGGTGATGGCGACGACGACACCCCAGGGGACGCGCTCGGTGTACGTGTGCCACGGCCCGGGGACCGGAATGGTCTGCCCGGTCAGCTTGTCCGCCCAGCCGGCGTAGTAGCCGAACATCTCGGCCACCTTGGCAGCTTCGACTCGGGCATCACGGATGGGCTTTCCGGTGGTGGCCGATTCAAGGATGGCGAGTTCTTCGCCATGCGCTTCGACAACGCGGCTGACGTTGCGGAGGATGGCCGCCCGTTCGAAACCGTTCAGTGCGGCCCAAACCGCCGCGCCCGCCGTCGAGCTTTCCAGCACGGCGTTGGCACCCTCGGCGCCGGGGTCGGCGTAGGTGGCGAAGGGTTCGCCGGTGGCGGCTGCGGTGAGCGTGATGCTCTCGCCGCTGCCGGTGACGGTGCTGCCGTCAAGGAAGGCGCCGAGGCCGGCGGGGAAGGCTGCGTCCAGGACGGCTCGGGCGGTGGCCGTCGAGGAGGAGGTGGGTGCTGTGGTGATGCTCAATGTGGTGGTCCTTTGAGGCTGGGGGGCTGGGGGAGTGGTTGCTCAGGCGATGGCGGTACGGGGGGCGCCGGCGGGGGTGATGGCCGGGGCAACGGTCCTGGCGATTTCGGTGAAGTCGGCACGCGGGCCGAGGGCGGCCAGAGCCGCCTGCCACTGGCCAGCGACGGCGGTGAGCAGCGCCGGTTTTTCGCCGATCTGCGCGGCGACCTCCACGGCGAGGGCGGCATCGCGTGCCATCAGGCCTAGTGAGAAGCCCGAATCGTGCGTACCGTTGAGGACCCAGTTGGGGTACATGTTCGCGGAGACTTTGCTACCGCCGGACGCTTCGCTGATACTGGCGGCCGCTTTGGCAGGATCGATGCCATAGGCGTTGGCGACCCCGAGGGCCTCTCCCACGGAAACCAGGTTGGCCGCTGCCAGGACATTGTTCAGGAGCTTGACCACGTTGCCGCTCCCGGCGCCGCCGATGTGGCTGTACTTACCGCCGGTGAGGGCGAGCAGGACGGGCTCGGCCGCGGCCAGTGCTGCGTGGGTTGCACCCACGAACGCGCTCAGGGATCCGGATGCGGCTCCGTCGCGTCCGCCGGAGACCGGGGCGTCCACGAAGGCTGCCCCCTGTGCTTCCGCGAGGCTGGCCATGTACTTGCTGGTGGCCGGTTCGGACGTGGTGGTGTCGATGATTGCGATGGTTCCCGGTGCGGCAAGGAGTTGCGGCACTGTGGTTGCCACGATACTGGCCGCCGGCAGGGACAGGACCACGTATGGCGTTCCGGCGACATCCGCGAGGTTGGCCGTGGTGGCGATTCCTGCTTCGGAAGCGGCAGCGCGGGCGGCCTCGGAAGGGTCGAAGCCCGTGACGTGCCAGCCAGCTTGGTGGAGGGTGGCGGCCATCGCTCCGCCCATGGCGCCGAGGCCGATCACGGCGATGCGGCGGTCGGTGGTGGTGTTCATGAACTGCTCCTGGAGTATGCGGGGCTTCCTGGACACGGACTGGGGTTTACGGGGTCAGTCGAGGTAGATGTCGAGGTCTTTCCACAGCTGCTGGGTGCGGCGGATGGCGGCGCGGCTGCGTTCAGGGTGCGCTGCCTCCATGCCCGCGAGCAGGCCGTAGACCAGGGAGTTTGCGGCGGTGACGGACTGGAAGAAGGAAATTCCTTCCGAGGCCACCACCAGAAGGTGGTCCGCCGCTGCTGCCAGGCGGCCGCGGCGCATGTCGCTGATGGCAATGACTGTGGCGCCAGCCTGCTTCGCTGCCTCGGCGGTGACAATGATCTGCCGGATGGATCGCCACATGTTGATGACCACCAGGACATCCCCTTTACCCAGGGTGTTGGTGCTGGAGGCGAGGTGGACGCCGCCGCGGTTCTCCACGGTGATGGGGTAGCCCATCGTGGACCCCAGATGTGCCAGCACGCTGGCGGGACCGGCAAACGAGCCAAGTCCGACGACGGTGATGGACTTCGCGGCGGCCATGGCAGCAATGGCGGCCTCGGCGTCGTCGGCTGTGTTGGAGTCCAGCGTCAGGCGCAGGTTCTCGATGTCGTGGTTGATCGCGTCGTGCAGGGGGCTGCGGTGTTCGCCGTGCTCGGTCAGGGTGTCCTCGGTGGAGATCATCACGAGGTACCGGGAGCGCAGTTCCCGCTGGAGGTCAGGCCAGCCGCGGTAGCCCAGGTGCTGGGCGGCGCGGACCACCGTGGAGTTGTTGACGTCGGCGCGCTGGGCAATTTCGGCGATGTCGGCGTATGAGGAAAGCTGCGGATTGCGGCCGATGACATCCACCACCCGGCCCTGGGCCTTGGACAGCGGAACGTCCGGCAGTACGTCACCGAGCCAGGCGTGGGTAAGGTTTCCGGCGCTGGTGTCGCCTGCCGCGCCGGCTTCAAGATCGACCGCGTTGGTGTTCAAACCAGACCTCTTCTGTAACGTGGATCACGCTGCAAGACTGATTGCATCAAATCTACTCTGCAATTTCTTTTGCGGCCAGTGGTTTCCGTTCCCGGTTTGTAAATCCTCATTGTGGTGGGCGTCCAGCTGCGCGACCATGATCATATGGATGCCAACATTCAGAAGGGCGGGGAGCTAAGCCTGCCGCAGGCTTTCCTCCTCCTGGCGACAAATGACACGGATGGCGGGCCCGAGGTGCCGTCGGCCGTCCTAAGGGCTGGCGTGGCCGGCGCGATCCTGGCCGAGCTGGATCTGCTCGGTGCCATCGAACTGCAGGGGAAGCACGTCGTGGCAACCGGCTCCACCCCGCAGACGGACTTCCAGCACCAGCTGGAAATCATCCGGGACAGGCCGGGGCTGCATACTCCCAAGAAGTGCGTTTCCATGCTGGAGAGCCGCGCCGAACTGCACCGCATCTATGAGGGCATGGCGTCGCTGGGCATCGTGGAACATGTGGGCGGAAGGCACCTTGGCCTGTTCAGGACCACACGCTACCCGGAGAAGGACCACGCTCCGGAGGCGGCCCTGCTGAATCGGATCGAAGCCGCACTCCGCGGCGCGCCGTCTGGGACGACTGATTCCAAGCCGACCGATCCCTGGACCAAGGGACTGATCGGACTACTCCACGCGGCGGGGCTGCTCGAGAGGTTCTTCCCGGCAGCAGATCAGCGCCTGGTAAGGGAACTGGCGAATGACCATTGGCCGTCCCGCGCAGTGGCGGGCGAACTTCGCATGATCAGACTGGCGGAGGCAGAAGCCGCGACATAGGCAAGCGCACGACGGCGGGAGGTCCCGCCGTCGTGCGCTCACAGCCACGGCGACAGGACGCGTCGCCGGCGACTACTGGTGAGCGGCGGGACCAACCGGGACAACATCGCGCACGGCTGTCTGATCTTGGACACCTGCTGTGCCCGACGTGAGTACTGCTCGCGGGTACGTCCCTACTCATCCACAGCGAGCGAGTCCGCCGTCTCCCGCGCTTCGGCCGCCGCCTGCGCATACGACGCCGAGACCCGGCGGTAGACCGGGGTCAGGAAGGCCAGCAGCGCGGCCACGATGACGATGATCCCGGCCACCAGGAAGATCAGGGCGATGCCGCGGGACATCCCTTCGCCCAGCAGCGGGGCCAGCTGGGCGGCGCCCTCAGTGGACCGCGCGTACGGGATGATCCAGAACTGGGCGATCGGCGCAATGAGGAAGGCGGTGATCGGCGCTGCCGCGGACTCGAACGCCATGGCCAAGCCGAACACCCGGCCCTGCCGGGGCAGCGGCACCACCTGCTGGATGACCGTCTGCTCTGCGGCCTCCACAAAAGGAATCAGCAACATGTACAGCCAGATCCCCAGGATGAACAGCCAGGGCCACTCCCGCACCGTGAACACCGCGCCGAGGAAGCCCATCAGGATCACCGCGATGAGCAGTGTGCGCAACGGGTTGGAACCGAGTCCGAACTTGCCGATCAGCGCACCGGCCACGAGGAACCCCGTGGCGCCCACGGCGAAGACCGTCCCCCACAGCTCCACGGGGAACATCTCCAGGCCGTACGGATCCATCAACGCCATGTAGACGCCGCCGATGAAGTTGTTGAACGTGGAGAACAGGATCAGCGCGAACAGTCCCGCAACGGCCAGTACCGCGGCGAGGGAGCCGCGGAGATCGAACGCGCCGTGTGCGTCAGTGGCGGCTGCCCGCACTTCCTCCGGCATCCGCAGCGTGAGAAGGTGCGCGAACGCCAGCCCAGTGAGGACCACTGCGACGACGACAGTCCAGCCCATGCCCAGCAGCCCAACTGAGAGGCCGGAGAGCACCGAGGTGACGAGAAACGCCAGCCCCTGAACCATGCCCACCAGCCCGTTGGCGTTGGGCCGCCGGTCCGGCTCGATGAGGATGGTGACTATGGTGGAGAGGGCCACGTTGCGCATGTTCTCCACCACCCCACCCACCAGGATGATCACGGCGAAGATCCAAAACCACGGCTGGGTCAGGTCCAGCAGGCTGGTTGTGGGCGTTATCAGGAACATGACCCCGGATACCGCGAACATCACCAGGGTGAAGCCAGCGGCGAAGCGCATCACGGCCAACTTGCGGTTGCGGTCCACGAAGGTGCCGAAGCTGATGCTGGAAAGGGCGATCAACAGCATGTAGGCGCCGCCGATCACCCCCGTGGCGATCACGTTGCGCGTCTCCAAGTAAACCCAGAAAGTCAGGGCGAACCAAAGATAGCTGGTAGTGATGTTGGCGAGGCCGGTGTTCACCAGGATTCCGGCGAACGTGCGGGAACGCTGTGCCGGACTGCGCATGGACGTGTTGATGGACTCCGGATCGCCGAGGCCCGGAGCCGCAGCGACCCCGGCCAGGGCCGGTTCGTCCTGGGTCATGCGTCCCAGTTTACTGACAACCCTCGGCCGCGGACAGCGTCACCACGCACCTAAGAAAATCTGCACAGAGCACGACGCCGGCACTCACCTGAATGCCGGCGTCGGACCTTGGGAGCGTGTGGCCTTTCCGGGTCGTGTGAATTTATCCAGAAGCAAATTCGCCAGCAGAATAATTTCCGTTCGCCTCATTAAGCGGAAATTCATCATGGCCGCGAGGAATGCACGCTTGGGGGGAAGTTGGTAGCCACACACGGACCCTTCAGCTCCGTGAGGACGCCACCTGCGGCCCACCTCACAGGCCGACGATATTTTATAAGGAAACTGGCACAAAAAATATAAGTGTGTATGGTATCGGGTAGATACACAGCATAGAAAGGTGGAATTCCAGTGTCAGGAAAATCCCCCAGGAGCAGAAGTGTTAAAAAAGCGGAAAAGTCAATTCTCGAAAAGCGCGCCGATAAAAGAGCTAAAAGCGAAACCAGCGAAATTCGGTTCATAAAGACGCGCAAAAACCAGCGCTAGTATGCCGCGGCCTGAGGCCGGCCCTGAGAAACGTTCAGCCCCAAGGACAAGACCATGAACACCACCTACAACGCCCTGATCGTCCCTGCCCACCTCCAGCAACCGGTGCGCATCGAAAGTGTTGACATGGACATGCCGGCACTGCAGAAGCTGGTCGCTGGAAACATCGAATCCATTACCAGCAGGGACTGGCACGTCTACTTGAACGACGAGGGCAGCCGGCTGCCCCAGAACTTCCGTGCCGAAGTGCTTGCCCGCGAGGCAGGCATCGTTCTCGACGGCACGCTCAACGGGACGGCGGTGTTCCTGGGACACGGAACCCGCGGCGACGAAACCGACGCTCCGTGCCACCTGATCCGGCTTGCCGAGGCGCTCTTCGGAATACCGCTGGCTGCCTAACCGGTCCAAAGACATATGCCGCCGCGCTGGGATAATTAAGGGAGCCAGGCTCGCGGATCTTCAACCCGTTGATAGTGGCGTTCCAGAGCGTTCCCAAGATTGCAATCGCCCCGCTCATCGTCTTCTTCCCTGTGCTGGTGGCCGGCTTCGCGGGCTTCAAATCGGTGAAGCGCGAACGGCGGGACGTCATGCAGTCGCTGGGTGCCTCCAAGTGGCAGACCTTCACCATGCTGGTCCTGGGTGTGATGGGCTTCGTCCTGGTCCAGATTCTCGCCTTCATCCGCAAAGGGCCTCCTGTTCTGGTCCGCTGCAGCCCGGGGCGCCAAGGCCGGCGCCGGAGCCGACGGCCAGGCGATGACTGAGGAAGTCCTCATCACGCGTTTCCACGTCAGCCGTGCTCCCGTACGCCAGGCGCTCAAGGAACTCGTTGACGAGGGATACGTCTACCGCGAACGGGCCAAGGGAACTTTCCCGGTGCAAGGCCTGAACGTGCAACGGCCCGCCACGCTGCAGCTCGGCGGCCTCATGGGCTACCTGCGCGAGCAGGGCCTCTCGCCCGAGGCCACGGTGCACGGGGTGACCCGCGCTGTTCCGCCGGCCGACGTGCGTAAGCAGCTCGGCCTGGGCGCCTCGGAAAAGGTTCTCACTTTCACCCCGCGTCATTACCGTGAATGACGAGAAGCTCGTCAGTTTCAAGGGCTATCAGTGCAGCCCGGCGGAGTTCGAACCCACCAGCCGCGAGCTCGAGGACGCAGGCTCCGCGTTCGATCCGCTCCACCAGCAGCGCAACATCGACCTCACCCGCTCGGAGCACCACGTGTGGGCGTCCGGGGCGAAAGGGGAGGACGCCGCGGCCCTGGACCTAAGCGAGGGCGAACCGATTATGGTTGTTGAGACCTTGCTGCTCACCCGTGACGGCCGGTCCGGTGGCTGGCGCCGTGCCATCCACCGTGCCGATGACTTCAATTACGTCTTCGCGTCCAACTGGTAACAGCACCCTGGGGTAGCGGCGTCCTGGGGGAGCGGCACCCAAGGCAAAAGGACGACGGCGGGAGGTACCGTCGTCGTCCTTCTGCTTTGCCGGACACGACACCTTCCGGACACTGCCGTGGGGTGGGACGATTTCAGTATGAGTGAGAACAGCGCTGACAGCATTCAGGACCATGGCCCGCACCAGCACGCCCACGCCGCTCCGACCACGCAACAAATGCGGACCGTGGGTCAACGCCGCCGCGATGCGGAGGAAAAGCTGGAGCACCACCTCGACGTAGCCCGCCATAAAGGCGATTTGCTCGGGCACCACGTGGATGCCGAGGGCGAAGGATCCCCAGAGCAGAAATGATCCAGGCCGGCGCAGGGCTTGATTCCGCTGAACGCTGCCTGAAGCGGGGTACCTTGTGTTCATGGGGAGCCATGGTGGGACTCCTTGAAACCTGCGGCCGCAACGACAAGCTTCGTGGGCCGCCGTCGGGAACTCAGCGGGGCCAAGAAGAGATTCTTGACCGCACGGCTGGTCACCCTGGCGGGTCCGGGAGGTGTGGGCAAAACGCGGCTGTCGCTTCGGCTCGCTGCCCAGCTACGGCGGAACTTCCCGGATGGCTTCTGGTTCGTGGAGCTTGCCGAGATGCGCGAGCCGGCGCTGCTCGCCGGTACGGCCCGCAAGGCGTTGGACCTGCGCGAGCAGGGGACCGTTGAATCGGCCGATGCCCTGGCCGCGCACCTGAGGGACAGACGGCTGCTCCTGGTGCTCGACAACTTCGAACATCCGACCCGCCACGTGGCGCAGCTGACCAGCAGACTCTTGAAGGCCGGGTCTGAGGTACGGATCCTCGCCACCAGCCGGGAGCCGTTGGGCCTGGTCGAGGAGCATGTGGTGCCCGTGCCGCACTAGGGCAGCCGCGAGGCCCGCAACATCGAGGCCTCGCCGGCCCGTTCGGGCTTCAGCGGCACGGGACTGATCAGCACCGCCGGCCCGCGGTGCAGGACGCCGTCCGAGAGCGGCCGGCAGCGAACGCCGCCTCGCCCGCGCATCGCTTTGTAGGCGCCGGGTGCGAGCATCTGGTCCATCCACGCGCAGGGATTGGCGGGCCGGCCGGCCTTGAGCCGCACCTCACGTCCGCGCGATTCCAGCACGAAGTCCCCACCAATAAGGGGCGCCAGGTGGGCGCCGCGGAGCACAACGTTGCGCCGGGTCAGGAGCGGATCGAAAGGCCCGGCACCCAGCTCCGCCGCCATGGCTTCGAGGGCCTCAACGGAGATCAGGGTTACAGCCGCGTCCATATGTGCAGCCTTGCCGAAAAACCGGTCACCGACGATGCCCTTTCCGGCAACCAGTTCAACGCTCTCCGCATCAGTGGTGGGGACGTCCGCCGCACCCTCCCGCGCGCGGCCGAAGTAGGCGTGCGCCGGGGACACCAGCAGATGCAGGATTTCGACGTCGTACCGAAAGCTTTCCGTCATGCTTCCAAACTATCCCCCAGGCGGGTGCGCGGCACCCGCGGGAGAAGGGCGACGGCGGAAAGTCCCGCCGTCGTCCGCCGCCCGTCTTGTCTGGGGCGCCGCGGTGACAACCGCGGGACGCACGCCCCGAGCTGCGGTCTCGTGGAATGTCAGACCCTCGCTGGATGATTGAGACATGAGAAACCCGGAAGTGGCAAAGGCATTTGAGGACATCAATGCCGCCATCGCCGTGCTCAGTGGCGTGGTCAGCGGACCGGGTGCGCTTTGCGGGACTGACCCGTTGCGGGCGTTGTCCGAGGATTGCCTCAATGTGCTGACCGGGACGGCGGGATCGGACGCCCGGATGGCTGCCCTGAAGGCCCAGGCTGCCGCACAATTCGCTGTAACGGCGGCGTCTGTGGCGCCTCCCGGTGCCTCGCCCGGGGAAGGCTCGGCGCGCGAGGCAGCGGTGACCGCGGAGGTCGCGTGCGTCCTGACCATTGGTGAACGGGCCGCCGGTTCTCTGCTAGACCAGGCGCAGGTGCTGACCACCGCTTTGCCGCTGACCCTGTCCGCACTGCAGAAGGGCGCTATTTCGTGGCAGCACGCCCGGGCCATGGTGGAGGAAACCGCCACCCTTGACTCGGACGGTGCTGCCGCGCTGGAGGGCCACTTTTTGGGTCCGGACGCGTCGGACCCCGCTAGTAGTTGTCCTGCGGGGGAGATGCCGGCGTTTCGGTTCCGGCACAAGGCCCGCACCTGGCGCGAACGCCACCACGCCGAGAGTATCGAGAAGCGCCACGCCAAAGGTGTCCTTGACCGCAGGGTCGAGTACGCGCCGGACCAGGACGGAATGGCCTGGCTCTCGGCCTATCTTCCCGCACACCAGGCGGCAGCCATTTGGAACCGAACCACCGCTGTCGCCCGAGGGCTCCAGGGCCCCGACGAGCCCCTGACCCTCACGCAGCTCCGCGCTGACGTCCTCGCCACCGCCCTCCTCAACAGCGGAAGCCAGGAAGGACGTGATCCCGGGCGCATCCCGCCGCCGCGGGCGCAGGTGCTGGTGACGGTTCCAGTGTTTTCGCTGCTCGGCGTCACCGAGGAACCGGCGATGCTGGACAGTTACGGCCCGATTCCGGCATCGATGGCCAGAGAGCTCGTGGCGAACGGGGCAGAATCGTTCTACCGGGTCCTGGTTGACCCGCGGGACGGGGCGCCACTGGAAATCGGCCGCAAAAGCTACCGTTTGACCAAGGCCATGCGGAACTGGGTGCGGCTGCGTGACGGAAAGTGCCCCTTCCCGGGCTGCAGCAACCACTCCCTGGACAACGAAGCGGACCACATTCTCGCGTGGGCCCACGGCGGCACCACCGGCGTAGCGAATCTGGGACAGCCGTGTCCCCGCCACCACAGGCTGAGACACACCAGCGCCTGGCGGCCCACACCAGCGACCAAAAACGAACCGCCCGGCTGGATCTCGCCACGCGGCCGGCACTACAAAAGCGAACACCAGGATTGGGAACCACCACATTGGCCCAAAGACGTAAAACCGGAATCACTCCCGGGGCTGGAAGGGGGCTCCCATCCGCCGCTCACAACAAGCGGTTGTCGGTACCACGCATCGCGCAGCGCTCCCCACGGCCACCCGGATTGTCTCCACACAGGGATGTCGTTGGGAGAAGAGGCTGTGGAAGGGTTCCTCCGCGCCCTCGGCTGACGTCACAACCGCGGGGACGCCCGCCCCCGTGCCCACTAGGGCAAGCCCGCCACGGTCGCCGTCCCCGAAATCGAACTGCCCGCTGGTCCCTTCATGCATCAGTTGCGTGGGGTCGTCAACGTGGTCCAGCCCCAGGACGTGCGGCTGAGACCTGCGAAATGGGGGCACCGCGCCATGGGTCGGGAGCTTGAGTCTTGCCCACTGCCTCATCGATGGCCCACTGCGGAATGCGCCCACTGGGCGAACGGCGGACGGGCGGAAGACCCTCGTCGCCAGAATCTGATCCCAACAGTCCCCCTTGCACCGCCACGTCCATCACCCTTGAAGCTCAGCTCAGCATAGTGCCCCGCACTGAAGCGGACGACGGCGGTGCCTCCCGCCGTCGTCCGCTGTTGCTTAGGTGCGGGGACTACTTCCGGTTGGTATGCCTGCGGCCGCGGCGGTGGGCCCCGTTTGCCGGGCTTGGCTTCCACGGCTGATGGGGTAACGGAATGGTCTCCTGGAGCGTACTATCGGGCCATGATGGACGCCGACGAAGCTGAGCTGCAGCGACGGATAGCACTCCTCGTACCGTTCTTGCGGGAGCTCGGATCGCGCACCCTTAAAACGTATGCGAAGGGCGGAATCCTCGAGGCCATCCCGGACAACTCATGGCCGGTGGCGGATGCCCTGTTCAAGCGCCGGGACAACGGCTTTACCTACCATCCGCACGGTGCTGTGTACTTGAACATCACGCGGGACGGTGACCTCCAGCTCGCCCTTCCGGACGGTGCAGTTCCACTCCATGAAGGCATGACGCAGTACATGCAGCTGGCCCATGAGACGGATCTGGAGGATTCCGGCCCGGCGGACGGAGCGACGGAGTGGTTTCCGCCACCGCAATTTGTTCTCGTTGCGGAAACCTCCCGGCTTTTCATCGAATCGGCCGCCCTGAGCGGCCGCTCGGGTATCACCACTGGCCTCGTCCCCTTGGAGCAGTACGTGGGGGAGCGGGCACAACTGTTTGTTGAGGGTTTGCGGGCGGCACTCTGAGCGTTAGCCTTGGCGGTCGTCGGCCACCATGACAGTTTCTGTTTATTCGGCGGCTCCTGCCGCTGTCGTCCGCTCACCTCGGGAATGAATCCCAAAGCTTGAATGTTCAAGCATGCATGGACTTTGGCATCTTTACCTTCGGCGAACTTACCCGCAGCGTCAGCACCGGCAGCGCACCCTCACCGCAGCAGCGGCCGAAGGAGATCATTGAGCTCGCCAAACTGGCGGACCAGGGGGGCCTTAACTTTTTGGGCCTGGGCGAGCACCACCGGCCCGACTTCGCGCTTTCGGCCCCGGAAATCGTCCTGGCTGCCATCGCCCGGGAAACCACCAACCTCCGGCTCAGCACTGCGGTCACGGTGCTGTCCACCCAGGACCCGGTGCGGCTCTTTGAGCATTTCGCCACGCTGGACCTCATCTCCGACGGCCGTGCCGAGATCATCGCCGGCCGCGGTGCCTTCATCGAGTCCTACCCGCTGTTCGGCCACGACACCGCCGACTACGACGGCCTGTTCGACGAGAAGCTGCGGATGCTCCTCGAACTCCGCGACAACGCAGTGCTCGACTGGAAGGGCAACCGGACCCAGATCATTCCCGGCATGGACATCGCGCCGAGCAGAACATGCCGCGCAACGTGGAACATTTCCCGCGCTCCACGTTCGATGACTGGAGCGATCCGGGTGGCGGATTGCTAGTGGGAAGCCAGCAGCAGGTCATCGAGAAGCTCCTCGAAATCCACCAGACCCTGGGCAACAGCCGCTACATGGCGCAGATCGGCCTCGGCGGCCTGCCGTACGCCGAAACCGCCCGCTCCATCGAGCTCCTCGCCACCGAAATCATGCCCGCCGTCAACCGGGAACTGGGCGCCGGGGCAGCTTAAACCCAACGGAAGCTGACGACGGCGGGAGGTCCCGCCGTCGCGGTGGTTGAGCTTGTGGAAACGTGGTTTCGACACGCTCAACCACCGATTGGTCGGGAGCTCGACCACCGATCAGCCGTCGGCTCGACCACCGATCATTACCCGGTTGCGGGGTTTGTCGGTAGTCTGTGGGGCATGGTGCGGACCTTGGCGGATATCGGAGCGGAAGTCGTTCTGCTCGCAGGGGCCGGCCGCGCCATTTTGCTCCAGATCGCGAACCCTGCGGTTGGCCACGGCGTCGCCGAGCACAGTGACTTTGCTGGCCGGCCGCTGGAGAGGTTCCGTTCCACCGTCACCTATGTGTACGCGGTGGTCTACGGGAATGAGGACCAGGTCGCGGCTGTGCGGCGCAGAGTGAACCGCGCCCACTCCGCCGTGCGCCGCAAGCCGGATGCCGGTTCCCACGGCTACAGCGCCTTCGACGCGCAGGCCCAACTGTGGGTGGTGGCAACGCTGTATGACACCGCCGTCACCGTTTACGAGAAAATCTACGGCCCGCTGGATGACGAGACTTCCGAGCTGATGTACCAGGACTACGCGCGGATCGGGACCGTCCTGCAACTCCCTGCCGAGCTGTGGCCGGCCGACCGTGCAGCGTTCAGGACGTACTGGGATGCACGCCTGCAGGTGCTGGAACTGGACACCGTCACAGCGCGCGTGGGCCGCGAACTGCTCTACCCGCCAGCCGGTCCGCTCTGGCTCCGGATGAGCATGCCGCTGATCCGGTTCATCACCGCAGGCCTCCTGCCCGACCATCTCCGGAGCAGCTACGGGCTGCCGTGGAGTGACCGCCACAGCCGCCTGTTCGACCGCACCACCCGGTGGTCCGCGCTGGTGTATCCACGGCTGCCACGGACCGTCCGGCATTTCGTCAAGGACTACTGCCTCGGCCGGCTCCGCACGGCCTAGTTAGACGCCTAGCTCCTCCCGGAGCGCTGCCACGTGGCCCTGGGCCTGGATCTGGTACTGGGTGTGCGTGACCTTGCCGTCGGCGTCGAGCACCACGGTGGAGCGGACCAGGCCGTCAACCACGTCGCCGTTCACAATTTTTTCGCCCCAGGCGCCGTAGGCCAGTGCAACGGCGTGGTCCTCGTCGGAGAGCAGCGGGAACGTCAGGGCGAAGTCGCCCGTAAAGGCTGCCAGCTTCTCGGGCGCGTCCGGGGAGATGCCCAGGACTTCGTAGCCGGAGGACTGGAGGCTGGCGAGGTTGTCGCGGAAGTCGCACGCCTCGGTGGTGCAGCCGGGGGTGGCGGCCTTCGGGTAGAAGTACACAATGACGTTGCGTCCGCGGTAATCGGAGAGGGAGACCTTCTGGCCGTCAGCGTTCAGCAACGCGAAATCGGGGGCCTGGGTTCCGGGGAGGAGTTTCTGGGTCATGAAGTGATCCTTACTTGTGGGACACCGGCAGTGGCCGGCGATCAATTGATACGGGTAGCGGACAGCCTAGATGCAGTATTCCGCCGGTCCGCGGACAGTGCTGCCCGGTCCGGGCACGAACTGGTAGCCGCCCCCACGCACCGTGGCGATGGCGTAACGGGCCGAACCCAGCTTGCGCCGAACGCGGGCCACATACGCGTCAATGGAACGGAAACCCGCGCCGGGGCAGTCCAGGGACTCAAGTACGCGCTGCAATTCCCCACGTTGAATTGGCCGGGACTGGTTCTGCACGAGGTACCGCAGGAGGCTGTATTCCATGCCCGTGAAGCTGACTGGGACGCCGTCCAAAAGAACGGTACCCGCGGCCAGGTCCACTGCCACGGTGCTGCGCCGCCCGGCCAGGGATACTGGCGGGTCAACAGTGTCTGAACCTTCGACGGCGGCAGTCCCGTCGTCGGCGTCGGGCCACATCTGGACTTCGGCTTCCGGTGCAAGCCGGAAGGCACGGGCCAGGACCGCCTGGGCGGCCTGGGCCCAGACCGCTGGGTCGATTTCCTGGCCCTCACAAGGCCGCAGCCAGACCGCCAGACCGCGTGGCTGAAGCCCCGGCCGGCGCCCGGCACCGGTGCCGGTGCCGGACTGGTCGCCTGGACGGGATCCGGCGCGCGGCCGCGGGTACGGGGCGTGGACGTTGACGGCCATCGCGCTGCGCCTAGACGCCGCCGCGGCGGATCAGCGTGCCGCTGGGCGTGCGGCCATCGATCTCGTTGCCGCGCAGGTAGGTTTTGCGGACGACGCCGGAGAGCGCCTTGCCATCGTACGGAGTGATGGGGTTCTTGTGCTTGAGCTTCGTGACGTCCACGACGAACGCCTCATCCGGCGCGAAGATGGAGAAGTCCGCGTCATAGCCGAGGGCCAGCTGGCCCTTGTTGTGCAGCCGGGCCAGGGCGGCGGGCTTCTCAGCCATCCAGGAAACCACCTGTTCCAGGGCGATGCCCCGGTGCCTGGCTTCGGTCCAGATCAGGGACAGGCCCAACTGCAGCGAGGAGACGCCGCCCCAGGCCACGGCGAAGTCGCCGTTCTCCAGGTCCTTCAGGTCCAGCGTGGAGGGGGAGTGGTCCGACACGATGCAGTCGATGGTCCCGTCCTGCAGGCCCTTCCACAGCAACTCCCGGTTGGACGCCTCGCGGATGGGCGGGCAGCACTTGTATGCCGTGGCACCGTCGGGGATTTCCTCGGCCGTGAGGGTGAGATAATGCGGGCACGTCTCCACGGTCAGGTGGACGCCGTCGCGCTTTGCACTCGCGATCATGGGCAGCGCATCGGAGGAGGAGAGGTGCAGGATATGGGCGCGGGCGCCGGTCCAGCGGGCGCGCTCGATCACCTCCGCGATGGCCTTGTTCTCGGCGCCGCGCGGACGGGAGGCCAGGAACGTCTCGTAGTGGTCGCCGCCGGGGTGCGGGGCGCGGTCGATGGCGTGCGAGTCCTCGGCGTGGACAATCATGAGGGAGTCGAAGGACTTGAGCTCGGCCATGTCCTCCTCCATCTCGTCCGCTTCGAGGTGCGGGAACTCGTCCACGCCGGAGTGCAACAGGAAGCACTTGAACCCGAAGACGCCCTCGTCGTGGAGGGGGCGAAGGTCCTGCTTGTTGCCGGGAATGGCGCCGCCCCAGAATCCGACGTCCACAAAGGCCTGGTCCTCGGCCACCTCGCGCTTGAGCTTGAGGTTTTCCACGGTGGTGGTGGGCGGCACGGAGTTCAGCGGCATATCGATGATGGTGGTGACTCCGCCGGCGGCGGCCGCTCGGGTGGCGGACGCGAAGCCCTCCCACTCGGTGCGGCCGGGTTCGTTGACGTGGACGTGGGTGTCCACCAGCCCTGGAAGGAGGGTCTCGTCGTCGGCCAGTTCGATCAGTTCCGCGCCGGCGAGGCCGTTGCCGAGCGGTTCGATGGCCACGATCCTGCCGCCGCGCACGCCCACTTCACGCGGTGCGATGCCAGCGGTGGTGAGGATCCGCTGGCCCCGGATCACAAGGTCAAAGCGTTCTTCAGACATTCAGGGGCTCCTTTACGCCAATGCCACCTGCGGGGTCCGGGTTGGCCAGCCCCTGCAGGATGTTCTTTCCCAATTGTTCAAGCAGGGGCCCTGCTTGAGCTATACATATTTCTACCTTGGGTTCCAAATCGGTCAGCGCGTAGACGTGCCGGAAACCGGAATTCTGCTGCTGTTCCGTGGCCAGTGTGGTGCGTCCGCAGACGGCCACCACCGGAATGCCGGCCGCGGCTGCCGCCCGGGCCACGCCCATGGGCGTTTTACCCAGCAGACTCTGCTCATCCAGGCTGCCTTCGCCGGTGATCACCAGGTCGGCGCCGCTAAGCCGGTCTGCCAGTTGGGTGAATTCAAGCACGACGTCGATGCCGGGCCGCCGCGTTGCGGCCAGGACCGCGATGGCAGCGTAGCCCACCCCGCCGGCGGCCCCTGCTCCGGGAGCTTCCGCCGCTTTGATGGCGCGGAATCCGATTTCCCTGGCCAGGACTTCGACAAACCTGGCCAGGGCGGCGTCGAGCGTGCCGACGTCTTCTGGTGTGGCACCCTTCTGCGGGCCGAATACCATTGCCGCGCCCTCGGCGCCGAGCAGGGGATTATCGACGTCAGATGCCAGCACAAAGCGTGTGTCCACCAAACGTGGCTCAAACTCTGTGAAGTCGATGCTGTGCAGGTCCGCCAGGGCGGCGCCGCCGGCCGGCAGTTCGTTGCCTTTGGTGTCCAGGAACCTGGCGCCGAGTCCCTGCAGGAGTCCGGCGCCGCCGTCGGTATTGGCGCTGCCGCCCACGCCGAGAATAATCCGGCGGCAGCCCGCATCCAGTGCAGCGCGGATGAGCTGGCCGGTGCCCAGGCTCGAGGCTGTGGCGGCGCTGGTGGAATCGGGCTGACCGCCGGCGACGACCTGCGGAAGGACTGCAAGCCCTGACGCGGTGGCCATCTCAATGACTGCCTCGTGGCCGCGGACGGCGAAGTCAGCCTCGATCGGCTGGCCGGTAGGCCCGCTGACCGTGGCGCTGCGGCGGGTGAAGCCGGAGCCGATGGCGGCATCCAGGGTGCCCTCGCCGCCGTCGGCCACGGGAATCCGCAGAACGTCCAAATTGCCCACTTGTGCAGTTCCAGCGGCGGTCTGCAGGCCCTGTTCCAGGTGCCTGCAGACCTCCGGGGCTGACAATGACCCCTTGAACTTGTCCGGGGCAATCACGATCCGCATTGCTTAAGCCTGCAGGGCCAGGATGGCGGTCGGGGCGTCGGCGGCCGTCTCAGCCAGTTCCTCGAACTCGTTGACCGCGTCGATTTCCACACCCATGGAGATGTTGGTGATCTTTTCCAGGATCACTTCCACCACCACGGGCACCTCGAACTCGGCCATGAGGGCCTTGGCCTTGTCGAACGCGGCCGGCAGGTCCGCCGGGTCCTCCACGCGGAGGGCCTTGCAGCCCAGGCCTTCGGCAACCTTCAGGTGGTCTACGCCGTAGCCGTTGGTCTCGGGGGAGTTGATGTTCTCGAACGCCAGGGACACGTTCTGTTCCATCTTGAAGCCGCGCTGGGACTGGCGGATCAGGCCCAGGTAGGAGTTGTTCACCACCACGTGGATGTACGGGATGTTGAACTGGGCACCCACGGCCAGTTCCTCGATCATGAACTGGAAGTCGTAGTCACCGGACAGCGCAACCACGGACTCGTCCGGCTTCCCGCGAACGACGCCGAGGGCAGCCGGTCCGGTCCAGCCCAGCGGGCCCGCCTGGCCGGCGTTGATCCACTTACGCGGGCCGAACACGTGCAGCATCTGCGCGCCGGCAATCTGGGACAGGCCGATGGTGGACACGTAGGTGGTGTCCTTGCCGAAGGCCTTGTTCATTTCCTCGTACACACGCTGCGGCTTAATGGGGACATTCTCAAAGTGCGTCTTGCGGTGCAGGCTGGCCTTGCGGTCCTGGCATTCGGTGACCCAGGCGCTGTAGTCCGGCAGGGACTTTGCTGCCGCGCGCTCTTTGGCGAGGTCGATCAGTCCATCCAGTGCCGCGCCGGCGTCGGACGCGATGCCCAGGTCCGGCGAGAACACGCGGCCAATCTGCGTCGGCTCGATGTCGATGTGTACAAACTTCCGGCCCGCGGTGTAGGTGTCCAGGCCGCCGGTGTGGCGGTTGGCCCAGCGGTTGCCGATGCCGATCACAAAGTCGCTGCGCAGGTAGTTCTCGTTGCCGTAGCGGTGCGAGGTCTGCAGGCCCACCATGCCGGCCATCAGCTGGTGGTCGTCCGGGATGGAGCCCCAGCCCATGAGCGTGGGGATGACCGGAACGTTGAGGATCTCGGCCAGCTCAACCAGCTGCGCGGAGGCGCCGGCGTTGATGATGCCGCCGCCGGCCACGATCAGCGGACGCTCGCCTGCGGTGAGCATGTCCAGGGCCTTTTCCAGCTGCTTGCGGGAGGCTTTGGGCTTCTCCACGGGCAGGGGCTCGTAGGTATCGATGTCGAATTCGATCTCGGCCATCTGCACGTCGATGGGCAGGTCCAGCAGCACCGGGCCGGGGCGGCCGGAGCGCATCAGCTGGAAGGCTTTCTGGAAGGCACCCGGGATCTGGCCGGGCTCCAGGACGGTCATGGCCATCTTGGTGACCGGCTTGGCGATGGATTCGATGTCCACGGCCTGGAAGTCTTCCTTGTGCAGCTTGGCGACGGGGGCCTGTCCGGTGATGCAGAGCATGGGGATGGAATCGGCCCACGCGGCGTACAGACCGGTGATCATGTCGGTGCCGGCAGGGCCGGACGTGCCGATGCAGATGCCGATGTTGCCGTCCTTGGCGCGGGAGTAGCCGTCGGCCATGTGGCTGGCGCCTTCGACGTGGCGGGCCAGGGTGTGGCGGATGCCGCCGTGGGCCCGCATGGCCGAGTAGAAGGGGTTGATTGCCGCGCCTGGCAGGCCGAACGCCTCGATGGCGCCTTCCTTTTCCAGGATGGCAACCGCTGCATCAACGGTACGCATCTTGCTCATGGTGTGCTCCTTGAAAGTCTGTTTTTGGGTGTGCTGAAGTAGCCCGGCGAACCGTCGCGGGGCACTGCGGGGGAGTCGGCGTCGTAAATTTCGACGGCGGCCGGTGTGTCCGTGTCGAAGTGCCCCGTTCTGGGGCTGCTCCTACTTGCGGCCGCTGAGCTGCAGGACCTGCTTGAAGAGGCCGGAGTGGTCGAGGCCGCCGTCGCCCTGGTTGACGGTCGCAGCGACGAGCTGTGCGACGACGGCGCCGAGGGGGACGGCGACGTTGGCTTCGCGGGCTGCGGAGGTGACGATGCCCAGGTCCTTGTGGTGGAGGGCCAGGCGGAAGCCGGGTTCGAAGTCGCGGTCCAGCATCTTCTGGCCCTTCTGGTCGAGGACCTTGGAGCCGGCCAGTCCGCCGCCGAGGACCTTGAGGGCCGCGTCGGTGTCCACGCCGTAGGCCTCGAGGAAGGCGATGGCCTCGCCGAGGACTTCGATGTTGACGGCCACGATCAGCTGGTTGGCTGCCTTGACAGTCTGGCCGGAGCCGGAGGGGCCGACGTGGACGATGGTCTTGCCCACGGCGTTGAGGACGTCCTGTGCTGCCTCGAAGTCTTCCGCGCTGCCGCCCACCATGATGGAGAGGGCGGCGTTGATGGCACCCTGCTCGCCGCCGGACACCGGGGCGTCCAGCGCGCGGATGCCGGCTGCCCGGGCATCGTCCGCGAGCCGCTTGGCCACATCCGGGCGGATGCTGCTGGCGTCGATCCAGAGGGTGCCCTTCTTCGCGTTGGCGAAGACGCCGTCCTTGCCGCTGACTACACCCTCAACATCAGGGGAGTCCGGCACCATGGTGATGACGACGTCGGCATCCTTCACGGCGTCCGCGATGCTCGTGGCACCCTTGCCGCCTTCGGAGACCAGCTTGTCGATCTTGTCCTGGCTGCGGTTGAAGCCGGTGACGGTGTGGCCGGCCTTGACCAGGTTGATGGCCATGGGCAGGCCCATGATTCCAAGTCCGATGACTGCAACGTTGCTCATTGTGGTTCCTTTACTGAAAGTCTGTGGTGGGGCTGGTGTGCTGGTTCCTGGCCCAACTGACTCGCATTAGATGTCGTGAAAATGGCATTTCGCGACGTTAACTGCCAGTCAGTTGGGCTGGGGGCTACCGGGTGACGTGCTGGCGGATGGCCCAGCTGAAGGCCGTTTCCTGAGGTTCCTTGTATTCGAGGCCGATGTAGCCCTCGTAGCCGAGTTCGCGGCTGCGGGCAATCCATTCGCCTAGGGGAAGCTCGCCGGTTCCGGGAGCCCCGCGGCCGGGGTTGTCGGCAATCTGGATGTGGCCGAAGTCCTTGGCGTGGTTCTCGATGACGGCTGCTACGTCGTCACCGTTGACTGCGAGGTGGTAGAAGTCCGCGAGGAGCTTGATGTTCCCCGCGCCGGTTTCTTCTTTGACCCGGGCGATGACATTCAGGGCGTCCTGTGCCTTGAGCAGCGGGTATTTGGCGGCGCCGCTGACCGGCTCGAGGAGGACGGTGCCGCCGATGCGGGCGACTCCTTCGGCAGCTGCGGCAAGGTTCTTGACGGCCAGCTCATCCTGCGCTTCGGGGGTGAATTCGTCCTGGCGGTTGCCGTAGAGGGCATTGAAGGCCTTGCAGCCGAGGCGTTCGCCGATGCCGACAACCACGTCGATGTTGTCCTTGAATTCGGAGCAGCGTCCCTTCCAGGAGACCAGGCCGCGGTCACCGCCCGGCATGTTGCCAGCGTTGAAGTTCAGGCCCGTGAGCTGGACGCCGGCATCCTTGATCGCGTTCTCAAACTCGGTGACCTGGGCGTCGGTGGGGACGGAGGCTTCGAAGGGCCACCAGAACTCGACGGCGTCAAAGCCGGCAGCTTTTGCCGCGGCGGGGCGCTCGAGCAGGGGCAGCTCCGTCAAGAGGATGGAGCAGTTCACTGTGTACGTCATCGTAGGTCCTTCCGAGGAGGGCTTTGATCCATCTTCCTGCGCTTCCCGGTTCTTTACCGTTTCCGCTTTGTGGAATTTAGATTCTGCTTTATGAAAAGTGTAGGGAAGGAAGGGCGGGCGAGTCAAGGGGAGCCCTGACGGGAGTTGCGACGTTGCTGCCAGTTGTGTGGGAGTTTTACACACCGTCATCGACACCCTGCGGCACACTGTCCCTATGACGTTCGTGAATGTGGGCAGCCTTGGAACCAAACCGGGCCAGCAGGACGCCTTAGTGCAACTTCTGCTCCGGCCGATGGCCGGACTTGAGGCGGCCGGCTGCCTCCGGTATGAGGTGGGTGTCAATCCTGATGTGCCGGACACCGTGTTCGTGAGCGAGCTCTGGCAATCCGCCGAAGCACACCAGGCCTCGTTGCAGCTGGACAGCGTGCGGGCCGCAATTGCTGAGGCCATGCCGCTGCTCTCGGGGGAGATGGGCGGTACCCGTTTCACGGTGGTGGGATCGCCGCTCCGTTGAGTCACGGATCGCTCGTGGAAGTGCGCCTGCCGGGCGCTGAGTAGTTACGCCCGTTACCCGGCTAGATGCGTCCGAATCGAGTCTTCAAACAGGCTCATTTTCGCAGGCACGAACCCTGGCGGCCACTGTGGTGGTTCCCAGTCTGATGTTCGCTTTTGTACTGCCTGCCCGAGGGCGACATCCAACCGGACTTTCCTAATCCGCTTGGGCTGGGACAGCCAGTGCCGCGGAACCCGAGCAGACCTCAGGAGAGGACCGGAACCAAGGCAATCTTTGCCCGGATTGAACGGGTATTCATTGTTGGAGTGATGGACATCTTTTGCTCCTATTAAGGATGCGATCAACTAATTTTTTGACACTGTCAGGCGGACGCGCCTGAGCATGTCGGGATTGATCTGTGTGGCAGCCCGCAGCCTGCCGTCCCGATTTTAAACAGCACGCCCCGAATTAGCGAGGGCTCGACTCCGGATCCATGTTGAATGTTGTGGTCCGGTAATCCCATGTTGCGCCTGCAGTTGGTCCGCGTGCTCGGGCCGCTGCTACCTCTTTTAAATAGGCAAACCGGGCGGTCAAGGGACCGCCCGGTGCCGCGAGCTTAGGAGAGGCGCAGCCTGGGTGCTGCGAGCCTACGTCAGGCGGATCTGGCGGTTCATGTCCTTGTAGAGCAGGTAGCGGAACTGGCCGGGGCCACCGGCGTAGCAGGCCTGCGGGCAGAAGGCGCGCAGCCACATGAAGTCGCCGGCCTCCACCTCAACCCAGTCGTTGTTCAGCAGGTACATGGCCTTGCCCTCGAGGACGTACAGGCCATGCTCCATCACGTGGGTCTCCGGGAACGGGATGACGCCACCCGGCTGGAACGTCACGATATTGACCTGCATGTCGTGGGCCAGGTCGCTGGAGTCCGTGAAGCGGGTGGTCTTCCAGGCGCCGTCAGTGTCCGGCATCGCGGTGGGTTCCACCTCGGCATCACTGGTGACGAAGGACTTGGCCTCGTAACCCTCAAGCCGCTCGTAGGCCTTGCGGATCCACTGGAAGGAGACGACGTCGTCGGAGACGTTCTCCAGTCCCCAGGTGGCGCCGGCGGCCAGGTAGGCGTAGCCGCCTTCCTCGAGCTGGTGCAGTTCGCCGTCCAGCGTCAGGTTGACCTTGCCTTTGGTGACGAAGATGACGCCCTCGACGCCTGCCTCAAACTCGGTCTTGGGGGCGCCGCCGCCGGGGCCGATCTCCACGATCAGCTGGGAGAACGTGGTGGCGAACCCGGAGATCGGGCGGGCGAGGATCCAGGACCGGGTGTTGCTGAAACCGGGCAAGGTGCTGGTCACGATGTCCGTCATGACGCCCTTGGGGATGACCGTGTAGGCCTCCGTGACGATTGCCCGTTCCGTGGTCAGATGCGTCTGCGGCGGCAGGCCGCCCTGCGGGGTGTAGTACTTGCCCATCATGGGATCCTTACTTCGAAGTGGAGTGTGCCAGCCGCGGGTGCGCCAGTGCGGTCAGCTGGGAAAGTTCGACGCCGGCGAGCGCCTGGACCTCTTCGGTCCCCACCGCGCCGCATTGGACACCCCGCAGGACAAAGGCGGCCAGGGCCCGGGCGGTGGCCGGTTCGTCCATGACCCCGCCTTCGGTGTGGTCGACATAGTTGCGGAGGCGTGCTGCGGCGGCCGGGAGGCCCTCACGATAGAACGCATACGTGGCTGCGAACCGGCTGGGCAGCTGGGCGGCGTGCAGGTCCCAGCCCTGGTAGTAGCCCCGCTCCAGCGAACGCCGGACGAGCCGTCCGTGCAGCTTCCAGGCATCTTCGACCGCGTCACCCACCGGGATGATGTTGGTGGAACCGTCGGAGAGGCGGATGCCGGTGCCCGCGACGGCCAGCTGCATGACTTCCTTGGCGAAGTCCGCCACCGGGTGCTCCATGGACTGGTACTCGGCCGAGATCTGCAGCGACGCGGAGTAGTCGTAGGTGCCGTAGTGCAGGGCGCTGATGCGCCCCGGAACGACGTGCGGCAACTGCGCCACGGGGGAGGTGCCGTCCGGCCCGAGGATCAGCTGCGGCGTTTCCACCTGCACCTCGAAGCGGAGCCGGCCGGCGGGAAGACCGTGGACTTCCTCCAGCCGGGACACCGCAAAGTCCATTGCCTGGACCTGGGCCACGGTGGTGACCTTGGGCAGGGTCAGGATGAGCCCGGCAGGCAGTTCGCCGGCCTGCGCGAGCGTGGAGACGAACAGGTCAAGGGTTTTCAGGCCGCGGGCCCTGGTGGGCGCCTCGAAGCACTTGAACCGGATGCCGATGAACGGCGGGGCGGTGCCGGCGGCAACTGCTTCGCTGACAGCCCGGGCCGCGGCAACCGTGGCAGCGTCCTCTGCTTCGTCGCCGCGGTCGCCGTAGCCATCCTCGAAGTCGAGGCGCAGGTCCTCGATCGGTTCGGTGCTTAGCTTGGCCGCGACCCGCGAGGCTACTGCCCCGGCGAGTTCGGCGTCCTGGCCCAGCAGCGCGCCGAGCGTCTCGAACCCGCCGTGTGCCTCCGCAGTCGTGAGCGCCTGGGCGCCCCAGTCGGCAGCGAACGACGGCGTGAAACGGTCCGCCGGCACGTACACGGTGTGCACGGGCTGGCGGGTGCCGTCGTCGCCGGGGTAATTGCGTTCCAGCAGCTGGTCGGTGGTGGCCAGCTGTGCGTCGATGGCGGCGAGGTCCGCCGCTGAGAGCGACGGCGTGGGGGAGACCGCCATGCCTCAGCCCACCAGTTCGTAGGCCGGGGTGGTGAGGAAGTCTGTGTAGTCCTCGGACAGGCAGATGTCGCCGATCAGCTGGCTGGCCGGCTGGTAGTAGAGGCGGAAAGCTTCGTCGCCGAATTCGGTCCGGAGCCGTTCCGTTTCCTCGCCCAGGACCCGCTCCACGAGTTCGCGGGTGACGGTGTTTCCGGTGTCTGCCAGGACGGACTTGTTGCGGATCTGCTGCCACACCTGCGAGCGGGAGATTTCCGCGGTGGCGGCGTCCTCCATCAGGTTGTGGATGGCCACCGCGCCGTTGCCGGAGAGCCACACCGCGGTGTAGGCGACGGCGACGTACAGGTTCAGGCGCAGGCCCGCCTCGGTGACCTGGCCGTCCGCGGAAGCGATGTCCAGGAGCTGATCGGCGGTGACGGAAACTTCCGGGCGCTGCTTGTCCAGCTGGTTGGGGCGGCCGCCGTTTTCCGGGTCGCCGAGCACGCCGTCGAACACCTCGCGGCAGGTGGGGACCAGGTCCGGGTGGGCCACCCAGGAACCGTCGAACCCGTCGTTGGCCTCACGGGTCTTGTCCGCGCGGACCTTGGCGAAGGCGGCCTCGGTGACCTCAGGGTGGCGGCGGTTGGGGATCACAGCAGCCATGCCGCCCATGGCGAACGCCCCGCGCTGGTGGCAGGTCTTGACCAGAAGCTCGGTATAGGCGCGCATGAACGGAGCCGTCATGACCACGGACGCGCGGTCCGGGAGCACAAATTCCTCGCCGGCGTCGCGGAAGTACTTGATGATGCTGAACAGGTAGTCCCAGCGTCCGGCGTTCAGTCCGGAGGCGTGGTCCCGCAGCTCGTAGAGGATCTCGTCCATCTCGAACGCGGCCGGGATGGTTTCGATCAGGACGGTGGCGCGGATGCTGCCCTGGTCCAGGCCCAGGAAGTCCTGGGCGAACACGAAGACCTCGTTCCAGAGGCGGGCCTCGAGATGGCTCTCCATCTTCGGCAGGTAGTAGTACGGGCCCTGGCCGTTGAGGACCAGCTGCTTGGCCACGTGAAAGAAGTGCAGGCCGAAGTCAACCAGCGCACCCACGGCGGGTTCGCCGTCGATCAGCAGGTGCTTTTCCGGCAGGTGCCAGCCGCGCGGACGGGCCACGACGACGGCGAGCGGCGCGTCGGTGCGGAGCGTATATTCCTTGCCTTCGGTGGAGGTGTAGCTCAGGGTTCCCTTGGCGGCGTCGCGCAGGTTCAGGATGGCGTCGATGACGTTGGCCCAGGTGGGGGTGCTGGCGTCCTCGAGGTCAGCCAGCCACACCTTGGCGCCGGAGTTCAGGGCGTTGATGGCCATCTTGGCGGGGCTGGCGGGGCCGGTCATTTCCACCCGGCGGTCCTGCAGTGCTGCCGGGGCCGGCGCTACCTGCCAGTCGCCGTCGCGTATGTCCTGGGTTTCCGGCAGGAAATCCAGCCTGCCGGTGTCGGCGACCTTCTGCCGCTTGACGCCGCGGGCTTCAAGAAGTTCGTTGCGGCTCGGGGCAAACCGGAGGTGGAGTTCCTCCAGGAACGCCAGGGCCTTCGGGGTAAGGATTTCCTCCGCACGTTCGATCGGCCGGGGGTTTGTGACAGTGATAGCCATTTCTGGTCCTTTCCTTGTGCTGGAAGTGGGGCGGTCAGTCGTTGGCCAGGACGGTGACGGGTGTTGCGGCTGCCGCTACGGCGGCGGCCACATCAGCGGCGACGTGGGGATCAAACACGCTCGGTATAATGTAGCTGGCATTAAGCTCGTCGTCAGCTACCCGGTTGGCGATCGCGTCGGCGGCGGCCACCAGCATCTCCGGCGTGATGTCCGACGCCCCGGCGTCCAGCAGCCCCCGGAAGAAGCCCGGGAAGGCAAGGACATTGTTGATCTGGTTGGGGAAGTCGCTGCGGCCCGTGGCCACCACCGCGGCGTGTTTGGCGGCGACAACCGGGTCGATTTCCGGTGTTGGGTTGGCCATGGCGAACACGATGGCGTTATCGGCCATGGACGCGACTTGCTCTTCGCCGATCACGTGCGGGGCGCTGACGCCGATGAACACGTCGGCACCGGCCATGGCTTCGTGCAGGGTGCCCGAGAAGCCTTCCTCGTTGGTGTTCCGCGCGATCCAGGTGCGGTGCTCGTCGTCGTACTGCTGGCCGGAGTGGATAGCACCGGAGCGGCCCGCGGCGACGATGTGCTCCGCGCCCTGGGCCTTAAGGAGCTGGATGATGGCTGAGCCGGCGGCCCCGACGCCGGAAACCACAATGCGGACCTCGGAGAGCTTTTTGTCCACCACGCGCAGCGCGTTGACCAGGGCGGCGAGGGTGACGATTGCGGTGCCGTGCTGGTCGTCGTGGAAGACCGGGATGTCGAGTTCCTCGCGGAGGCGGTTCTCGATCTCGAAGCAGCGCGGGGCTGCGATGTCTTCGAGGTTCACGCCGCCGTAGACCGGGGCGAGGGCCTTGACGATCATGATGATTTCTTCAGTGTCCTGGGTATCCAGGCAGACCGGCCAGGCGTCCACGTTGGCGAATTGCTTGAAGAGGGCGGCTTTGCCTTCCATGACCGGCAGGGCTGCTGCGGGGCCGATGTTGCCAAGGCCCAGCACTGCGGAACCGTCGGTGACGACGGCGATTGTGTTGCGCTTGACGGTGAGGTTGCGGGCAGCTGCCGGGTCCTCGGCGATGGCGAGGCAGACGCGGGCGACGCCGGGTGTGTAGGCGCGGGAGAGATCGTCGCGGTTGCGCAGGGCTACCTTGGGGACGACTTCGAGCTTGCCGCCGAGGTGCATCAGGAAGGTGCGGTCGGAAACGTGCTGGACCGTAACGCCGTCGAGCGCGTTCAGTGAATCCTTGATGCGGTCCGCGTGCGCCTCGTCGGTGGTGTTGCAGGTGACGTCTACAACAAGGGTGTTGTGATGGGACTCGGTCACGTCCAGTGCGGTAACGGCCGCACCGGCGGCAGCGACGGCTGCGGCCAGTTCGCTGGTTGCGGTAAAGCTGGACGGCGCGGCGACGCGCAGGGTGATCGAATTTCCGGGGCTCGGGTTCGCCATTGAATTTCCTCCTCGTACAGGCCCAGTCCGGGCCACGTCTCAATCGAATGTTTTCGTATTATGGATATTATTATCTGCAAAGTGGAAAAGCAACTACTTGTCAGTCAACTTTGGCGGCATCGCCTGCGGGCGGGTGGTGCTGTACCTTAAGAGCTCTAAGCAACGCTTTTCACGATGTGGATAAGAGTTGTCAGAATCTGAGCCACTAGGAGACAACGGAATGGCCGAAAAAGCCTCCGGAGGCGTGCAGTCCGTTGAGCGCGTCTTCGAACTGCTGGAACTCATCACCGATGCCGGCGGAGAGGTGACTCTCAGCGAGCTCTCCTCCTCCACTGAGTTGCCGCTCCCCACCATCCACCGGCTGCTGCGCACCCTGGTTACCCTGGGCTACATCCGCCAGCTGCCCAACCGCCGGTATGCCTTGGGCCCCCGGCTCATCCGGCTCGGCGAAGGCGCCAACAAACAGCTGGGCGCCGTGGCCCGGCCGCAGCTCAAGACGCTGGTGGACCGGCTGGGGGAGACTTCCAATATGGCGGTGCTCGATTCTGACATGGTCATATACGTGGCCCAGGTGCCTTCCTTGCACTCCATGCGCATGTTCACCGAGGTGGGGCGCCGAGCCCACACCCATGACACCGGCGTGGGCAAGGCGATCCTCGCCCAGCTCGACGATGACATGGTCCGCGGCATGGTCTCCCGGACCGGGATGCCGACGCCCACCGCCAAGAGCATTGGCGACATCGAGTCCCTGCTGGCCGACCTGGGCCGCATCCGGGAACGCGGCTACTCCATCGATGAGGAGGAACAGGAGCTGGGTGTGCGCTGCTTTGCCATGGCCGTTCCCAACGCTCCCACTCCTACCGCCATTTCCGTGTCCGGGCCGGTGTCCCGCGTGGACCAGTCATTTGCCGAGCGTGCCGTGCCCATGCTGCGCGAGGCCGCCCAGGCCATCTCGGACGAGCTCAACCGCAACTGACACCCCCCGCTGGAGTTTTTGTCCAGCTATGCGGCCCACTAAGCCCTTTTCGGCGGCTTATCTGGACAAAAACTTTGGTGCCGTTGACGACGGCGGCCCCTCCTTCCTGGAGCGGGCCGCCGTCGTCGTACGTCATCTCGTGCGGTGAGTTAGTGCTCCGACGCCTTTTCGGATGACTGGACCGGGACTTCCTTCCCGTCGCAGTCGATCAGCTTGCCGTCCTCGTAACGGTCGCCGTGGGACAGGCATTTGAGGTCCTCTTCCCGGACGACGCGTCCGGTCCCGGCCACAAACACCGACTGGTTCTCCGAATTGCCGGCTTTCAGGTGGTTGAAGAGCAGGTTCAGCAGGATGGCCATAACGGCTGCCGAGCTGATGCCGGAGTGGAAAATGGTGCCGAACCAGGCAGGGAACTTGTCGTAGAACGTGGGGGAGGCGATCGGGATCATCCCGAAACCGATCGAGGCGGCCACAATGATCAGGTTCATGTTGTTCTTGTACTCCACCTTGGCCAAAGTCCTGATGCCGCTGGCAGCCACGGTTCCGAACAGGACGATGCCCGCGCCGCCCAGGACGGCGGTAGGCACTGCGGCGACCACCCGGCCCAGGACCG
The DNA here is from genome assembly GCF_040547265.1 of Arthrobacter sp. UYCo732. Taxonomy (NCBI): domain Bacteria; kingdom Bacillati; phylum Actinomycetota; class Actinomycetes; order Micrococcales; family Micrococcaceae; genus Arthrobacter; species Arthrobacter sp. UYCo732. Next base: position 65,203 of record NZ_JBEPPJ010000018.1, read on the forward strand.
GCAGCAGGCCCAGCAGCACCAGGATCACGCCGCCGGCGGCAACAACATACCGGCTCTTGATCTTGGTGACGGCCACCAGGCCCACGTTTTGTGCGAAGGCGCTCTGGGTAAACGAACCAAAGACCGGTGCCACCAGGCTGGAGACCATGTCGGCGCGCAGGCCTGCTGCGATCCGCTTGGAGTCCGTCCGGGTTCCCACGATTTCACCGACGGCCAAGATGTCGGCCATGGTTTCGGTCAGGATCACCAGTACCACAATCACCATGGAGATGATGGCGGCAATCTCGAATGTGGGGGCGCCAAGGTGGAACGGGGTGGGGAAAGCGACGATGGGACCCTCGCTCACCTTGGCGAAGTTCGCCATGCCCGTGATGACGGCGATGATGGTGCCCACCACCATGGCCAGGAGGATGGAGAGGCGGGAAATGGTGGCGTTGCCCAGCTTGCTCAGCAGCAGCACCAGGGCCAGGGTGACGGCGGCCAGCCCGATGTTGGCCATGCTGCCGTAGTCCTCGGCCTTGCGGTTGCCGCCCATGGCCCAGTTTGCCGCGACCGGCATCAGGGTCAGCCCAATGGTGGTGATGACTGTTCCGGTGACCACGGGAGGGAAGAAGCGCACAATCTTGGAGAACACCGGGGCGATCAGCAGCCCGATGGCGGCGGAGACGATCACCGCGCCGAACACGGCAGGCAACCCGCCGCCGCCGGTGACGATGGCGACCATTGTTGCCACGCTGGCAAATGACACACCCTGCACGAGGGGCAGCTGCGAACCGAAGAACGGGATGCCGATGGTCTGGAGCAGGGTGGCCAGGCCACCCATGAAGAGAGCCGCGGCGATCAGTACGCCGACGTCGGCGGGTGAGAGGCCGGCTGCCTGGCCGACAATCAGGGGAACGGCAATGATGCCGCCGTACATGGTCAGGACGTGCTGGAAGCCGTAGGCGAAGCTACTGCCGACGGAGAGGCGCTGGTCTTCCGGGCGCCCCGATCCCTTATGGCCTTTGCCGGCAACTGCCGAGGCCGAATTCTTTTTGCTTTTCATGGCAGACTTTCTGGTTCATGGCAGACGTCTTCGTCTGGCTAACGTGTCTGGCTATGGATCTTTGGGAATGTTGCTGCCCGGCCGCGGAGTTTTTGGGCAGATACAGCGGATTTAGAGGCCCTGAAGCCGCTGTAAGTGGACAAAAACTCCGAGGCGGGGCGGGATGGGCCGGTGGCTAGGATCAGCAGAAGCCGGCGATGCCCATCCAGGCGTTTTCGGCACCCGCGGCGTCCTCACGGAGGACGGTGGCTTCGATCAGGCCGTACGGGCGGTCGGCCGCAAAGAAGACCTCATTGGGGTTATCGAGGCCGAACGGCGAGAGGTCCACCAGGAAGTGGTGCTTGTTGGGCATGGAGAACTTGATCTCATCAATCTCCGGGTGTGCTTCCAGGACCTTGGTTCCCATGTCGAAGAGGGTCTGCTGCAGGGCATGGGAGTAGTTTTCGGTGAAGCCTTCGAGCAGGAGGCTCTTGACGTCGTCGTAGTTCTTGTTGAAGTCGAACGAGCTGAAATCCGTGCCCGTCCTGAACCGCCAGCGGGCGGCGACGTCAGTGGCCAGGATGCGCTCCGTGGTCTCCTGGAGGGTGGTGTACTTGTCCTTTGGGTACGCGGCGAAGCCCGACTCCGTGGACTTCAGGACGGTCAGGTCCTTGAGGCCCGAGATCAGGTGTTCCGTGGCGCCGTCCCGGACCAGCACCGCAGTGCGGACTTCCTGGCCGTTGCGGACGAAGCTGTGGTCGTGCTCAGCGCCGTGTGCCTGGATCCGGTTCCAGCTGTAGGACTCGGCTTCCCAGCGGCCCCCGTCCACCCATTCGAAGCTGGACGTGAAGTGCTCGCCGAGGCGCAGCAGGAAAGCTTCGGGGGAGCCGACGCCTTCACGAGCGAAGGCGTAGACGGTGTTCTTCTGGGTGTCCGTGGGTACCACATGGCTGTTGTCGCCGTCGAGGTGCGCTGCTTCGAAGTCGCCGCGCAGCTGTGAGGTGACATTCAGGTCTTCGATCTGGTGGCGTTCGGTGTCGCGGGTGATCTTGACGACCCGGACCTCCGCTTTGCCGAACTGGTTGCTGCCGAGGATGATTTTGCTGCTCATGGTCAGATTTCCCAACTTCCGGTATGTGGGACCAGAGTCCCGCATAGAAATTAAGCGCGTGTTTCCCACGCGTTCTCGTTCCGTCGACCCAACAAAAAATGAGCCGACATCGATTGATGTCAGCTCATTACGACCCTGCCTGCTGCTCCCAGGTTTCGTGACGTACGCCACGATGTAGGAGCCAGCGTAGCTCAGACTATGGGGTGTTGTACATCACTAGTCCTATTTTGCGATTGTGACCGCTGCGCCCCTTCGCTGCACCTGGCCCCTATTGACGCCTCTCACCCGCCAATCGTATGATTTCATATAGCAGAAAAGAAGTTCCACAAGGTGGAATTAGGTAGGCTAGTGAAAGAACCAGCGGCCTCAGAGGAGGATCAGATGTACCAGCAGGACAACACGCCGGTTGCACCGGTGAATACGGCTGCACCGTCAGTCCAGGAGTTCTACTTCCCCCGCGGGGGTGGCACGGATCCGGATTTCAGCATCCCTGCCGAGCAAGACCGGCAGGACGGCGGCTTTCTCCATTGGCTCCGCGCGCTTCCTGTTTTTGGCCGGTAGGGCCGGCGTCAGGACCCTGGGCCTCCCGGCCACTCCTTGCCGGTCCACGGGTCATAATCGGCAATGAGCTCCTCCTGCGGCGGACGCTCCGCTTCGGGAACGTGCTGAAGGTTCACCCGAACCCGGTACCAGAGCGAGCTCGAGCCGCGCATTCCATCGACCATCACATCGGCCGGGTGCAGGGCGGGAACGACGTGCGTATGCCGGGACTTCCACTCCTCGAGCGCCGCCAGTGCCTCGGGCTTGGTCTTGGTCCGCGCCACCTCGATAAGCGGCATCACCGACTGCCGGCGGCCCGAGCCGTCACCCCCACGTGGTGCCTTCTCGGCGGGGCCGAGCTGGGCAGCCAGGGCGAGGAGCCCATCAAGGGCGCCGGCGGCGTTGTCGATGCCGGTATGCGGATCGCCAATCTCCGCGAAACGTCCGGGCACCGTGCGCACCGTGAATTGTTCCGGCCGCGCCGACCGGACCTCGTCCCAGGTGAGCGGCGTCGAGACCCGGGCGTCGGGGAGGGCTCGGACCGAGTATGCCGATGCCACGGTGCGGTCCTTGGCATTCTGGTTGAAGTCGACGAACACACTCTCCCCGCGCTCCTCCTTCCACCACCGCGCGGTGGCAAGGCCCGGCGCGCGGTTCTCGACCTCGCGGGCGAGGGTTTCGGCGGCGAGCCGCACGTCGCGGTAGGACCACTGCGGCGCGATGCGCACCAGGATGTGGAGGCCGCGCGACCCGCTGGTCTTCGGCCACCCCACCAGCCCAACGTCGTCGAGCACCTCCCGCGCGACATGCGCGACGTCGACAATCTGGGACCAGTCGACCCCCGGCATCGGATCGAGGTCCACCCGGAGCTCGTCGGGGTGCTCGAGATCCTCCGCGCGGACGGGATGGGGGTTCAGGTCCAGGCAGCCAAGATTCACCACCCATGCCAGGCCTGCACTGTCCCGGATGACGGCCTCTTCTGCGGACGTCCCGGAAGCGTAGTGCAGGGTGGCCGTGTCGATGAAGTTAGGGTGGCTCTCGGGTACGCGCTTCTGGAAAAACGGCTCAGCGTCGATGCCTTTCGGGAAGCGCTTGAGCACCATGGGCCGGCCGCCGGCACCGCGCAGGGCGCCATCCGCGACGGCGAGGTAGTAGCGCACCAGGTCCAGCTTGGTCAGCCCTGGCTCGGGGAACACCACCTTGTCCGGACTCGAGATGCGGACCTCCGCGCCGTCGATGGTGAGGATCTCGGCCGGGGTCTTCGACGGGCTCATGCCGCCACGCTAGCAACGATCGGATATGGCGGCCAGAGCAAAATCGCTCTTTGAGGCGGGTGCCTTAGGGTCCGGCGGCGTAGGGTCCGGTGTCTTTGAGGCCGGCGCCTTAGGGTCCGGCGGCGTGGGGTCCGGCGCCTTAGGGTCCGGGTGGGATGAACAGGGTGTGATGAACCGGAAACCTAGATTTCACATTGCGAAATTTTATTTCCGGAAAGGTATGGCGTGGCCCACATTCCGGTGCTAGTCTCGATCTTGCCAAAGGCGGGCACCCGGCCACCGGGAAAGCTATCTACCAGGCGCAACTTAACCTTCACAGCACATGCTGAAGCCTGGTAACCGTCGCACCTGGTCCCCTTGGGGCCTGCAACAGGCTACCGGCTTCCCAGCAAAGGGAGTCGCATCATGAGTACAACCGTCACGGCCGAACAGTTTCTGGCCAGATCCATCCGGCTGGCAACGGCCAACGTCCTGAACAGCGGAGGCCCTTTCGGGGCCATGATCGTCACGGCTGATGGCCAGGCGTTCGACGGCGTCAACCGCGTCACCGCCGACAACGATCCCACAGCCCACGCCGAGGTCACCGCCATCCGCACGGCCTGCCGGGAACTCGGCACCTTCGACCTCAGCGGCGCCGTCCTCTACACCAGCTGCGAACCATGCCCCATGTGCCTGGCCTCCGCACTCTGGGCCAGGGTTGAGCGGGTGGTCTTCGCCGCGGACCGCCACGACGCAGCCTCCGTCGGATTCGACGACGCCGTCTTCTATGAATACTTTGAGAACCAGGACAGGGATTCCCTGATGCCGGTCTCCAAACTGGAACTCGGCGATGCCCAGGCGCCCGCCCCGCTGGAGCCGTTCAACACCTGGAACGCGCTCGAATCCAGGATCGACTACTAGGGCCGGTGGCTGAGATGACCATCCTGGATCAATCGCACGAGGAGCATTCGGCTCCACGGCCCCGCATCACCACGGCACTCACCACTCCTGCGCCCGGCACCCCCAAGCCCCCGGCACCGGAAAACGTACTGGACCGCTTCTTCCACATCACCAAACGCGGCTCAACGATTGCCCGCGAGTTCCGCGGCGGCCTGGTCACGTTCTTCACCATGGCGTACATCGTCATCCTCAACCCGCTGATCCTGGGCGGGTTCAGCGCAGACAACGCACCCACCGACGTCGCCGGCGGCTGGCTCTCCGCCGCCCAGGTGGGCGCCGTCACCGGCCTCACCGCCGGCGTGATGACCATCCTTTTCGGGCTCGTGGCCAACCTGCCGTTCGGACTCGCCGCAGGGCTGGGCATCAACTCGTTCCTGGCCGTTTCCGTCATCCAGGAAGTCACTTGGCCCGAGGCCATGGGCCTGGTGGTCATCAACGGCATCCTGATCGTCCTCTTCGGCGTTACCGGAGCGCGGACGGCTATCTTCCGGGCAGTTCCGAAGGAGCTCAAGGCCGCCATCACGGTGGGCATAGGCCTTTTCATAGCCTTCATCGGCTTCGTGGACTCCGGCTTCGTGCGGCCGACGGCGGGCGGCCCGCCCGTGCAGCTGGGCGACGGCGGCTCCATCACCTCCATCCCCACCCTGCTGTTCGTCGTCGGACTGCTCGCGATGGGAATCCTCGTGGCACGCAAGGTCCAGGGCGGCCTGCTGATCGGCATCGTCGCCACCACCGTACTGTCCGCCGTCGTCGAAGCATTCATGACGATCGGCCCGGCCAGCGCCACCAACCCCGGCGGCTGGCACCTGAACACCCCGGTCCTGTCCGGGCAGCTGGTCTCCGCCCCGGACCTGGGCCTAATGGGGCAGTTCGACATGTTCGGCGCGTTCGGCCGGATCGGCGGACTCGCCGCCACCATGCTGGTGTTCACCCTGGTGTTCACCAACTTCTTCGACGCCATGGGCACCATGACCGGGCTGGCCAAGAGCGCCGGCGTCGCCCACAAGGACGGCACCTTCCCGCGGCTCAAGTCCGCCTTCATCGTGGAAGGCTTCGGCGCCGTTGCGGGCGGGGCCACCTCCGGCTCGTCCAACACGGTGTACATCGACTCCGCGGCCGGGATCGGCGAAGGCGCCCGCACCGGCCTGGCCTCCGTGGTCACCGGCGTGCTGTTCCTGGGTTCAATGTTCCTCACGCCGCTCACCAGCGTGGTCCCGATCGAGGTTGCCGCCGCCGCCCTGGTGGTGGTGGGAGCGATGATGATGGCGCAGATCCGTGAGATCAAATTCAGCAAGTTCTCCGTGGCCCTGCCGGCATTCCTCACCATTGTCACCATGCCGCTGAGCTACTCGATCGCCAACGGGATCGGCGTGGGCTTCGTCAGCTGGGCCATCATCGGTGCAGCGTCGGGGAAGGCGAAGAAGATCCATCCGCTGATGTGGGTGGTCAGCGCCGGCTTCCTGGTGTACTTCGCCCGCGGCCCGATCAACGCGCTGCTAGGCGGCTGACGGGGACCGCGACAGTCGGCATCCCCACAGCGCGCACCGCGACAGCCCGCGCCGCTGCTTCCGGAACCACAGCTGAGGAACGACAATATGGACACCACCGCCACGCGGCAGAAGGAGCACCGACATGCTTGACCTGATCCCTTCACTCCGCAGCTGGGCGTCCACTCTTGCCGGCGGCCGGTTCGCCGTGGCCACCATTGTGGCGGCCACGGGCTCGTCCCCGCGGCCGGTGGGAACGTCCATGCTGGTGTCCGAATCGGGCGCTGTTTTGGGCAGCCTCTCCGGCGGCTGCGTGGAGGGCGCCGTGGTGGCGCTGGCCCTGGACGCAATGGACGACGGCGGCGCCCGCCTTGAGGCGTTCGGTTACAGCGCCGCCGATGCGTTCGCCGCCGGCCTCACCTGTGGGGGAGAGCTCGACATCCACATCCAGCCCGTTCCGTTGGACAGTTCGGCGCACTGGCCGGCCGGGAGCGACATAGCTAGCGACGCCGGGACTGAGGCCTGTGTCGGAGCGCTGCGCGCGGCGCTCCTGCAGCTGGCGGACGTGGGGCCGGGCGAACCCGTGGCCCTGGTGCGTCGGCTGGATGGCGGCGGGAGCACCGCCATCGTCATCCCGGATCCGGCCACCTTCCTGGTGGCAGAAGCTCCAGAGCTGAAGGCACTGTTGGGTTTTGCGGGGACAACTGATGTGGACGAGGGCGGCCGGAACTACGCCTTACCGGCGCAACTTGGGTCTCTCCTCCGGGCCGGTGGAACGGGCCTGGTGCAGCTGGGTGCGCCGGCTATGTGCCCCGCCGGTCCGGACGCGACGCCGAGGTCAGGCGCAACAGAACCTGTGACCCTCCTAGTGGAATCCCGGCTGGCCCCGCCGCGCATGCTGGTCGTTGGAGCCAACGACTTCGGCGCGGCAATCATTCCGGCCGGGCAGCTCCTTGGTTACCACGTGACCCTGGTGGATGCCCGGCAGGCGTTCGCGTCCCAGGCCCGGTTCGCCGGCGCCGATCGGGTGGTCCTGGAGTGGCCGCACCGTTACCTGGGGGCTGAGGCCGCGGCCGGTCGCGTCGACCAGCGCACGGTGGTTTGCGTCCTGACCCACGACCCCAAGTTCGACATCCCGCTGCTGGAAACCGCGCTGGCCCTGGACGTTGCCTACGTTGGTGCCATAGGGTCGCGCCGCAGCCACCTCCAGCGGGTGGATAACCTCCTGGACGCCGGAGTCCCGCCGGAGCGGATCGCACACCTGCATTCACCCATCGGGCTGGACCTCGGCGCGGTGACCCCGGCCGAGGTCGCCGTGTCCGTCACGGCCGAAGTCATCGCGTCCCGCCGCCTGGCCGCGTCCTGCACGCCGCTGCGGGACACCACCGGCCCCATCCACCACGACACGTACACCGCGCAGGCAACACGTCGCGAACCGGTACCGGCCTTCGTCAGCCACCAGGAGATCGCATGGACATGAACACCATCGAGGCAGTGGTCCCCACTACGGACCCAGCAGACTGGCGCGACGGCGACGCCTGGCTCGCCGGCGGCACCGTGCTGTTTTCCTACGGCAGCTACGCCTTCGGGCCCGAACCGCTCAAGCGCCTGCTGGACCTGGGCTCGGCCGGCTGGACACCCGTCACCGTCACGGACGCCGGGATCGAACTGGCGGCCACCTGCACCATCGCCGACCTTTATGACGTCCCCGCCTCGGCGGCAGCGGCAGGCCGGAGCTGGCCCGGCCTGGACCTGGTCCGGCCCTGCTGTGATTCCTTTGTGGCTTCCTTCAAGGTCTGGAACATGTCCACGGTGGGCGGCAACCTCTGCACGTCGCTGCCCGCCGGACCGGTCATCTCTCTTTGCGCAGGACTCGACGGCGTGGCGACCATCTTCGGTCCGGGCGGTGCCAGCCGCAGCGTGCCGGTGGCCGACTTCATTACTGGCGACGCGACGAACTGCCTGGCACCCGGCGAGCTGCTGCGCAGTGTCCACCTGCCGGCGTCGGCCCTTTCCTCCCGGGTGGCGTTCCGCCGCCTGTCGCTGAGCAATCTGGGCCGCTCGGGGGTGCTGCTGATCGGAAGGCTCGACGGCGGGACCTCATTGGTCCTTACGGTCACCGCGGCGACCAAACGGCCCGTGCAGCTGCGCTTTGACGCGCTGCCGGACGCCGGCGAACTGGCCGCGGCCCTCGAAGGCACTATTTCCGACGACCTCTACCACAACGACATCCACGGGCTGCCGGCCTGGCGGCGGGACATGACCTACCGCCTCGTGGAGGAGATCCGCGCCGAGTTGCTGGACGAACAGTTCACGGTTTCCGGCGACTTCTGGACCGGTTCATCCGGGCGGCCCCACGCCGGCTCGGCGCAGCCCAGCGCGCAACCCCAGCCCACCACACCGCAGCCAAAGGGGGCCTGACCATGGCCATCGAGATCAACGGAACCGCCGCGGACACCGCGCCGCGGCCCGGGCAGTGCCTGCGTACCTTCCTGCGGGAGCAGGGCAACTTGGGCGTGAAGAAGGGCTGCGACGGCGGCGACTGCGGAGCATGCACTGTGCACGTGGATGGCACCGCGGTGCACAGCTGCATCTATCCGGCCGTCCGGGCTGAGGGGCACGCCGTTACCACCATCGAAGGGCTGGCCGCAACAGCCGGACGGGACAGCGCCGCGGCCGCCGGAACTGACCTGCACCCGGTCCAAGTGCAGTTTATGGAACGCCAGGGCTTCCAGTGCGGCTTCTGCACGGCCGGCATGCTGATGACGGCGGCCACCTTCACCGACGAGCAGAAGGAGAACCTGCCCCGGAACCTCAAGGGCAACCTTTGCCGCTGTACCGGTTACAGTGCCATCGCGGACGCCGTGTGTGGGGGCGCCAGGCACCACGACCCGAAAGGGCACGGTTCCGGGATCGCCGGGGAAGGCCAGGCGGATCCGCAGCCCGGACAGTTGGGCGACGACGTCCCGGCCCCCGCCAGCCGCGCCGTGGTCACCGGGACAGCCCGCTACACGCTCGATGTGCCGGCAGACGAGCTGCAGGGCCTGCTCCACCTGAAACTACTGCGCTCGCCGCACGCCCACGCCCGCATCGTGTCCATCAGAACCGTGGAAGCGCTGAAAGTTCCCGGCGTCGTGGCAGTCTTCACGCACCTCGACGCGCCGGGCCAGCTGTTCTCCACCGCGCAGCACGAGCTGTACACCGACGACCCGGATGACACCCGGGTGCTGGATGACGTGGTGCGCTTCATCGGGCAGCGGGTTGCCGCCGTCGTCGCCGAATCGGTGGCCGCCGCGGAAGCGGGCGTGCTGGCGCTGCAGGTCCAGTACCAGGAATTGCGGGCTGTGTTCACCCCGCAGGACGCCATCCACCCCGGTGCCCCTCAGGTGCACGGCGACAAGGACAGCCAAACGGCGCGGATTGCACGGCCGGAGCAGAACGTGGTGGCCGAGCTGCACTCCGAACTGGGCAGCGTGGAAGCGGGCTTCGCGGCGGCCAGCTTTATCCATGAACAGACTTACCAGACCCAGCGCGTCCAGCACTTCGCATTGGAGACCCACGCGGCGATCGCGTCCGTGGACAGTGACGGCCGGCTCCAGGTCCGCACCTCGAGCCAGGTCCCGTTCCTGGTCCGCCGCACGCTGTGCCGGGTCTTCGGGCTGCCGGAGGACCAGGTACGCGTGGTGGCCGGCCGGGTGGGCGGAGGGTTCGGCGGCAAGCAGGAAGTGCTGACGGAGGACATCGTGGCGCTCGCGGCCCTGAAACTGCGGCGCCCGGTCCAGCTCGAACTGACCCGGACGGAGCAGTTCACCGCCACCACCACCCGGCACCCTTTCACCATCAAACTCAAGGCCGGTGCCAGTGCGGACGGGCAGCTGACTGCCCTGAGGCTGGAGGTCCTCACCAACACCGGTGCCTACGGCAACCACGCCCCCGGCGTGATGTTCCACGGCTGCGGCGAGTCGCTGGGTGTGTACAAGTGCGCCAACAAGAAGGTGGACGCCCAAGCGGTGTACACCAACACCGTTCCCTCAGGTGCCTTCCGTGGGTATGGGCTGAGCCAGACGATCTTCGCGATCGAATCCGCCATGGACGAGCTCGCCGTGGGGATCGGCATGGACCCGCTGGAGTTCCGCCGCCGGAACATGGTCCGCGAAGGCGACCACATGCTCTCCACCCACTCCGAGCCCGAAGCGGACGTCGAGTACGGCAGCTATGGCCTGGATCAGTGCCTGAACCTGGTCCGCGATGCCCTGGACCGGGGTGCCGAGCGGTACCGCGCGGCGGGGCTGGACGATCTTGGCCCGGAGTGGGCCACCGGCGAGGGCACGGCGCTGTCCATGATCGATACGGTGCCGCCACGGGGCCACTTTGCCCATTCGAAGCTCCGGCTCCTGGCCGACGGAACGTACCAGGCCGACGTCGGGACCGCCGAGTTCGGCAACGGCACCACCACGGTGCACGCCCAGCTCGCCGCCACCGCGCTGTCCACGGACGCCTCGCGGGTTGCGGTCCGGCAGTCCGATACCGACCTGATCGAACACGACACCGGTGCGTTCGGATCGGCGGGCACGGTGGTGGCCGGGAAGGCGACGCTCGCCGCCGCAGAGGAACTGGCCGTCCATATCCGGGCGTTCGCCGCCGGAATCCGGCAGGTCCAGTCCGCCGGCTGCGTGCTCGACGGCGACACGGTGGTGTGCGAAGGAATGCCCGTGCCGCTGGCTGAACTGGCGCACGCCGCCGCGGAAGCTGGCGTCGAACTTGCCGCTGAGGGGCGCTGGGGAGGCACGCCGCGGTCGGTGGCCTTCAACGTGCACGGCTTCCGCGTTGCGGTGAACAGCGGCACGGGTGAGCTGCGGATCCTGCAGAGTGTCCAGGCCGCTGATGCCGGCGTGGTGGTCAACCCGCGGCAATGCCGTGGCCAGATCGAAGGCGGCATCGCGCAGGCGCTGGGCGCCGCGCTGTACGAGGAAGTGGTGGTGGACGCCGCCGGCCGGGTCACCACGGACATCTTGCGCCAGTACCACGTCCCGACTTTCGCCGACGTGCCCCGGAGTGAGGTGTACTTCGCTGACACCAACGACAAGCTGGGCCCGCTCGGCGCGAAATCCATGAGCGAAAGCCCGTTCAATCCGGTGGCACCCGCCCTGGCCAACGCCATCCGGGATGCCACCGGTGTCCGGTTTGCGTCGCTGCCGATCGCCCGGGACAGGATCTACCTGGCCCTGAAGGAAGCCGGCATGGTCCCCTTCGTCTAAACCAACCCCGCGTCGTGAGCGAAGCAACCGTTTGTAACCCCGTTCGCGTGGTTCGCGGCGGCCCCGGCCGGAGACTGTCATAGGCTGGCCGATATCCGCTGCAGAAACTCACGCTGCGCGCGGACGCAACCCTTCGAAAGGCACCCACATGACTGACTCCCGCCGGCCCGCAGACTCCAGGGTGGCCGTCGTGACCGGGGCAGGTTCCGGAATTGGCAGGGCGGTGGCGCGGCTCATGCTGGCCGAGGGATACCGCGTGGTGTTGGCCGGCCGCCGTGAGGCCCCGCTGCTCGAGTCCGCGGCCGGGCACCGCCAGGCGCTGACGGTGGCCTGCGACGTCACAGTGCCCGACGACGTTGAGCGCCTTTTCGCCGCGGCTCTCGGGACATGGGGGCGGGTGGACGTCCTGTTCAACAACGCAGGCGTGTTCGGTCCGGCGGCATCGGTGGATGAAATCTCCGTGGCCGACTGGAATGCGGTGGTGGCGGTGAACCTTACCGGCTCCATGCTGTGCGCCGCCGCGGCCGTCCGGGCCATGAAATCCCAGGAGCCGCAGGGTGGGCGGATCATCAACAACGGGTCCATTGCGGCCCACTCGCCGCGGCCGCGCACGGTGGCCTACACGGTGACCAAGCACGCCATGACGGGGCTGACCAAGAGCATCGAACTGGATGGCCGGGGCTTCGGCATCACCTGCGGCCAGATCGACATTGGCAATACGGCCACGGACATCATGAGCACCATCGGCGTGGACTCCGGTGCCCTGCAGGCCGACGGCAGCCGCAGGGTGGAGCCGACTTTTCCGGTGCAGGACGCCGCCCGGGCGGTTCTGCTGATGGCGGGCATGCCGGCGTCGGCCAGTGTCGGCTCGGTGGTCATTACCGCCGCGGGGATGCCGTTCGTCGGCCGCGGCTAAACCAACGCGGGGTCAGATACGGCCCATCCCGCGGTGTTTTTTGGGCGGTATCTGACCCCGCGTTGCAGCTTCGAGGAGGTGCAGGTCGCCGGGGGAGTCAACGTCCCCGCCGCCGGAGAGGTCGCTGCAATCCACGAGATCGATCAGGTCGGGATGGGCCTGGAGAAAGAAACGTGCCCCGGCGTCCCCCGTTGCCGTTCCAGCGGCTTCAGCGCGGAGGCTGGAATCCAGGAGCAGCGGATGTCCCCGCCAGAGCTTTCCGTCGGATCCACGATAGGCGGCGGCTGTCACGCGCCCGGGCCGGTGCAATGCCAACAAACGGGCGACAATTTCAGCGGTCAGCCCCGGCTGGTCCACCAGCGCGATGAGCACATGGTCTTCCGGCGGCGCCGCCGTCACGCCGGCCCGGAACGAGCTGCCCATGCCGCCGGCCCAGTCCGCGTTTTCGATGACCCGGCAGCGGCTCAGATCAGTGGCGGCGCGGACCGTTGCCGCGTCCGCGCCAAGCACAACCACCACTCCCCGGCAGCCGCCGGCTAGCAGCACCTCCGCCAAGACTTCAACGAGCGTGCGGCCGCGGAAGCCAAGCAGCGCTTTGGGCCCGAGACCCAGCCGCGTCCCAGCACCCGCAGCGAGCAGCACCGCCGTCGTGCGTTCGGTGTCCAGGCCAGCCATCGCCCCAGACTATCCAGCTGGAAGAGAATTGACGGCAGTGTTTCGGGCGAACATCGCCGTCAACTGTCGTCTTGATGAGTGGGTTAGGCGCCGGGGGAGTGTCAGAAAGGCCGGTTTAGCTGCCGCGGTACGTGGAGTACGCGAACGGGCTCAGGAGGAGCGGCACGTGATAGTGGGCCTCAGACTCCACCACGCCGAACGTGAGTGTCACCTCCGGGAAGAACGTTTCGGTGCCACTGGCCGCGAAGTACTTGCCCGTGTCGAAGGCCAGGCGGTAGGTCCCCGAGGGCAGCCTGTCCGGTCCTAGTTCCTTGATGCGGCCATCCTGATCGGTGTTTCCTTCGGCGATCCGGACCCACCGCTCGCCGTCGAGCACGCTGAGGATGACCGGGACGTCCGCCGCCGGCTTTCCGGAGCCTGTATCAAGGACATGGGTGGTGACATGGGAGGTGCTCATTCGGCGATCAGCCCTTCGAGTCGGAGCACTGCGATTTCCCGCAGTTGCTGGTCAATGATTAATTGTTCTTCTTCGGGGGTGTGGGCCAGCCGGGCATTGAGGGCGCCCAGGATCTCTTCACGGGTGCGGCCGGCGGCGCGGATCAGGAAGACCTGCCCGAATTTCTCGTCGTAGGCCCGGTTGCCTTCCGCCAGTGCCTGCGCGACGGCGGCATCGGCCACGCCCAATCCGGCCTGTTCCGACTGCGATAGCTTGGCTTCAGCGCTGTCGCCCCGTGCCCGCTCGCCGATCCGCGGATGGTGGGCGAGGGCAGCGTCAACCTCTGCAAGGGTGAAGGGGTTCGCCGCGTCGCGGCCCGCCGCCAGGAGAGCTTCAAGGCTGGAATAGGGCCGCGCGTCGGCGAGCTCGTCGATCCAGCGTTGGACGTCCAGGCATGGACGCAGGAAATCGGCGGCCTCCTCGCGGCCGGCCGCATTGAACTGTTCAAGATGCACTAGACAGGTCCTCGTGTTTTGATGCTGGCATCCACGGTGTCAGCTATGCGGATGGTTGATTCCGCATCGTGGAACTTTTATTTCAGCATATGCAAAAGTCAACCGCACGCGCCCTAGTGATGTCAACTGACGGCGACGGGACTATGGGTCGCCTGCGTTACGATTCCGCAGCCCAGGAATAGTCAGACCCGCCGCGTCTCAATATGCCCAAATCCGTATTTATACCAGACCACCGAGAGTACTCTGTTCAAGCACTACGGAACGCGGCCGGAACAGGCAGCGCCGATCCTGTTGATGGCCTCCGACGACGCCAGTTACATCACCGGCACCGTACTTCCGGCGGGCGGCAGCGACCAGGGCTAGAGCCGCAAAACAAGAGCGCACGACGCCGAAAGGTCCCGGCGTCGTCCGGTCCCACTTTGGTGGGTGCTGCTATTGAGGCACCGCGACGGCCCGGGCAGCCGCCACGCCCACACTCCACTCGTATACGGGAGTGGTGCCGTTGATCCGGAAATCGCCCACGCTGCGTTCCTTATAGATGGTGGGGTTGTGCGCGCTGACGGTGCGCGCGTTGCGCCAGTGCCGGTCCAGGTTCAGTCCTCGGTCCACGGCGGACGCACCGCCGACTTCGAACATCCTGGTGGTTGCCTCCAACACGAGGTCAGCCACCACGATCTGGGCCTGCTGGGCATCAAGTTCGGCTTTTGTCAGTGCCCGGTAAGTTGTTTGCTCGTCGTGCTGGGCCATTGTTGCGAGTGCGTGCTCGAGGCTGGCGACGGCGGCGAGGACTGTGTGTTTGGCGGCGAAGGCCAGGCTTGATACGCGGCCCACTACCTGCTGGACCATGGCGTCGTCCCGGGGTAAGTCTGCCAGGCCGTGGCTGAAGGAGCGCTTGCGTCCGCGGACGTACTCGCTGGCGTCGAGGACGGCAGCCTCTGCAATGCCCGCCAGGCAGGACAGCAGGATCAGCTGGAACTGGGCGGTCATAAACGTTTCGCTTGCTCCGCCGAAGCGCAGGAAATTCCGGGAAATAACCGGTACGTCCTTGAAGCGGGTGGTTCCGCTGGCCGTGAGCCGCTGGCCAAACCCGTTCCAGTCGTCCAGGCGCTCCACGCCCGGATGGTCTGCTGCCACCACGGCGTACACGCATGCTTCGTCCCTGTACCCCGCCGCCACCGCAATGTAATCGGCGTACAGCGTGCCCGTGCTGTAGAACTTCTCTCCGTTGAGCACGGCCCCGCCCTCCCCGTCCGTGATGCGCGTGCGGAAGCCGCCGCTGAAGCCCGCGCCGGGTTCCGTGACGCCGTTCCCGAAGATCTTCCCGCGGCCGGCCTCTGCCAGGTACCACTCGGTCAGCTCACCTTGGGGTTCGGCCAGATGAAATTCGATCAGCGAAATGTGGGACCGGAGCGCCTGCGGGAGGTTGGGGTCGGCGGCGGACAGGCGAATCAGCAGCTCATAGAACTCAGGCAACCGGATGCCGGATCCGCCGTATTCCGCAGGAACACGCAGGGCCGTGAAGCCGCTGTCCCGCAGCCAGCCGATCTGCTCGAAAGGCAGCGTCCTCGTTTGTTCCCGTTCTGCGGCGCCAGCGGCAATACGATCGAAAATCGGCTGGAACTTCTGGTGCAGGCTATCCATGGCTGGTTCTTTCGGCTCTGGCGGGACGGAGGTGTCGCCCGTCCACCGTAGGGTGCGCACCTGCGCGATCCCGAAGTCTTGTGACGTAAAGCGTCACCCGGTTACGGACTTTGTCATCGTTTTCGACACAGCCGCCGGCATCCCCAAGACTGTGGTGTGCGCAGCGTCCACTGTGCCTACCCACCGCGTGTCAGCCACAAAGGCTGTACCCACTGTCCAGGGGGAATTCTTGACTTCGCTTAACAAATCCGCCTCAGAGCCGCCGCGCACAAAGCCCCGGCGCCGCAACGCCCTGCCCGTCGTTCTGCTCCTCGCCAGCTTTGCGCTGGCTATTTTCCCCGGTTTCCACTGGGCGCTTGGTCCAGCCGCGGGCACCATGGCCTACCTGCTGGGTACGGCGACCTTCGTCACCGCCGTCATCGTGGTCCTCTACTTCCTGGATGCGCGCAAGCGCCGGACCGCCGGGGAGGAACTGTGAACATCGTCACCGGTTACGGACTCATCGGTCTGTTCCTCGCCGTCGTCGTCCTCGTCCTGGAGCGAAGCCGGGTCAAGTCCACTGGCCTGAGCGACTACACCACCGGCGGCCGCTCATTCGGACCCTGGTACCAGACCATGTCGTTCCTGAACACCTGGCTTGCCGGATCTGTCTTCATTTCGTTCGCGGGCATGACCGCCGGCGGGGGAGTGATCGGTTACTACCTGGTCTTCTATTCCCTGCTGGCGTTGCTGCTGATGTTCTTTATGGCCCGGCCCGTCCACGAGTGGGGCAAACGCTTTGACCTGCGGACACAGGCCGATCTCCTGGGCTTTCGCTACCGTTCCCACGCGGTCCGCCGCATCGCCGGACTCATCGGCCTGGTCGCGGCGTTTCCGTGGATCGTGCTGGGCATGCAGTCCCTGAGCCTCGTCTTCACCCATCTGGGCTACGGCGCAGTGCCGGCCGCAGGCGCCATTGTGCTGAGCATCGCGGTGCTGGCCTTCCGTCAGATCTGGACCGTACGGATGGGCATGCGCGGCGTGGTGATCAGCGACATGATCCAGGGCATCACCGCCTACGGCATCGGGCTGGTGGTCATTGTAGGACTGTTGGTGCACCTGGTCACCAGCGGGTACGGGCTGGACAGCGTCCCGGCGGACTACTTCCTGCTCCCCGGTCCCGGCAGTGAGGCAGGCCCACTGTACTTCTTCTCCCTGGTGCTCACCGGCGCCATCGGCGGCTGGTGCTGGCCGGACGTCTTTGTCCGCCTGTTCACCGCCCGCAGCACCGAAGCGATCAAAAAGTCGACTGCGCTCTCCGCCCCCATCCTCCTGGCCTTCTCCACCGGGCTGTGCACCGTGGCCCTGCTCGCCGCGACATATCCGGGCGTCAAGGAAGCTCCCAGCTCGGTCTGGTTCATCGTCGCCGCAGTTGGGGGTCCGTTGCTGGTGGCCTTGGCCGGCGTGATTGTCCTCGCCGCCACCATGGGCAATGTGGATGCCCTGATCCAGGCGGCCAGCGCGCAACTGACCAACGACTTCGCCCGGACCGCGCCTGACTCTGCGGTTGCCGGCGAGACCAAATGGGCCAAGATCGGCACCATCGTCATCACCGCTGCCGCGGCTGTCTGTGCGCTGGTATGGCTGGAGGAACCCGCACTGTATGTCCTGGCCATCGTCTCCTACCAGGGCATTGTGCAGCTGGGCCCCGCCCTGTACTTCGGCCTGTTCTGGGAGCGCGGGAATGCGACGGCGGCCGTGGCCTCCATGACCAGCGGATTCGCCACTGCCGCTGCATTCCAGATCTTCTATCCGACGTCCGTCCCGTGGCTCGGCGGCGCCACCTCCGGGATTGCCGGCCTGATCGTGAACGCGGCGGTGTATGTTGCCTGCGCTTACCTGGTCCCCGTCGCGGATGAAGAGCGGGCCCGCGTGGCGGCGCTGTTCGACCGCTCCACGTCCGAACCGGCCGTGGCGCCCGAACCGGCCGTCGCGTCCGAACCCGCAGCCGCGTCCGAACCGGCAGCCGCGTCCGAACCGGCAGCGCCCGTCGAGGAGCCTGCCGCGGTATAGCCGTAGTATTTGGCGCTCAGTTTGTCGCCCCGTAGTTTCAAGTTAAACCTGACCAGCCACAAAAGGACACCAATGCCCACCCCGCTGCACTTCAACGCCTTCGTCATGAACACCGGATCCCATATCCAGCACGGGCAATGGCGACACCCTGAGGCGCAGCAGGCGGACTTCAACGATGTCACCATGTGGATTGAACTGGCCAAGACTCTGGAGGCCGGCCTGTTCGACGCGATGTTCTTTGCCGATGTTGTGGGACTATATGGCCCCAGCAGCGGTGGCTTCGAGGTCTTCGCGCGGGAAGGCCTTCAGATCCCCAGCAACGATCCGTCCGTCCTGCTCTCCGCGTTGGCCGTGAATACCGAACATCTGGGCTTCGCTTTCACCTCCAACGTCCAGCAGGAGCACCCGTTCAACTTCGCCCGGAAAGTCTCCACGCTGGACCACATTTCGCGCGGCCGCATCGCATGGAACATCGTGACGGGCCTGCAGGACAACGGTGCCCGGAACTTCGGCATGGACGGGCTGGCCAACCATACGGACCGCTACGGGTGGGCCGAAGAATACGTGGACGTGACGTACAAGCTGTGGGAAGGCTCCTGGGACGAGGGCGCGCTGCTGAAGGACAAAGCCAGCGGCGTCTTTTCGGATGCGTCGAAGATCCACAAGATCAACCACGTGGGTGAGCGCTATCGGGTGGAGGGCCCCCACCTGCCGTCGCCGTCACCGCAGCGGACTCCGCTGCTGTACCAGGCCGGTGCCTCACCCCGCGGACGCCAATTCGCGGCCGACCACGCCGAAGCCGTCTTCCTGCGCGCACCGACCCCGAAGATCGCGCTGGAAGGGATCGAGGACACACGCCGCCGGGCCGTGGAGGCAGGGCGGCTGCCCCAGGACCTCAAGTTCTTCCAGGGTGTCGCCTTCATCATCGGCAGCACCGAGGACGAAGCCCGGCGCAAGGCCACTGAATACGACGAGTACGCGAGTGCCGACGGTTACCTGGCCCACGCCAACATCGGCACGCGTCCGGACGGCAGCGTCTACCCCGCCGACACGCCCCTGTCAGAGCTCGAAACAAACTCCTCGCAGGGCCTCCTGGACTGGATCCGCCGCGGCGTCACAGACCGCGAGCCGGTAGTGGCGGACATTGCGGACAGCCTGGCGCGCAACGGACGGATCGTGGGTACGCCGGAACAGATCGCCGACGCACTCGAAACCTGGCAGCGCGAAGGCGGCATCGACGGCGTGAACGTCATGAACTGGCACCTGCCGGGCTCGTTCACGGAGTTCAACGAGCACCTGCTCCCGGTCCTGCAGGCCCGCGGCCTCGCCCGGACCGAATATGCGCCGGGCACACTGCGCGGCAAGCTCTTCGGCGAGGACCGCCTCAACGACCGGCACCCGGCAACCCGCTACCGCGGCGCGTTCAGCCAGTAGGCGGACGGCTCCGCCCAGCAAAGCACCACAAAACAAAAGCGGACGACGCCGGGAGGTCCCGGCGTCGTCCGCTCTGTGTTTTTAGCGTGGAACCGTTCAGACGGTGACGAGCTGGCGGTCGTCGCTGCGGACGCTCAGCGTGAAGGTGTTGGGGCCGCTGCAGTGGACCGCGATGCGGCACTTGGTGGTGTTCGCCTTGACTGAGAGATCCAGCGCTGCGGCGTTGAGCGTGTGGTCAATCGCGGACCGGTCCCAGATTTTAAGCGTTAAAGAGTGGCTCGAATCAAACGTCATTGTCAGTACTTTCGCTCATGCAGTTGACGGCCAGGTCATCCTTGAAAGGGCCGCATCCTCGTCGGTGAGGATTGCTGATTTAGGTGTGCGGGGCAACAGGTCCCCGCATTCATGGTTCATGGTGGGCCGGGGATTTGACAACTGAAATGCCCAAAGTGTGATCGATTGCACGTCCGCGTCCTGCGCTTGTTACGCCACTGGTTACGCCACTGGTTGGGGCGCCTGTTCGGACGTTGGTGCCGGGCGTTCCGCAGGGCCCGGCACCTCAGTAGAGGAAAATGTCGATCCAGTCGCGGTTGTGCGCGTGCACCAGGACCAGGAACAGCACGAAGTCAAAGAACAGGTGGACACACACGATATACGTCGATGACCGCGTGATGGTGAACAGCTTCGCCTGCAGCAGCGCAAACGGGAAGATGAAGAGCGGCGCCCACACATGGAACCCCAAGTCCCACAGGAAGGACGTGAATAGCACCGCCTGCATCAGGTTGGCTTGCCAGTCCGGGAGGTGCCGGCGCAGCAGCGTAAAAGCGGTGCAGATGAAGAAGAGCTCGTCCCAGATGCCCAGCGCGTTGGTGCCCAGGAACAGCCGGCCGATGCCCTCCGGATCGTTGACCGCAGGCCAGTTCCGATACACGCCTGTACTGATCATGTAGACCGGGAGGACCGCATACCCCAGCAGCGGGACGGCCGGCAGGTACCACTTCTCGGCCGTGGTCCAGGGCTGGCCGCTCCGGATGGGAAAGCTGATGGCATGGTCCTTGGTGACAAACCGGGAGACCACATACGGAATACCGACGGCCAGTACCATCGCGGTGCCCATCACCAGCATGTGCCCGGTGCTGATGTCAGTGGTGATGGGGACGGAGCTCATGGCCGTCAGCCCCACCGCTATCAGTGCGAGGTCAATGAGCAGCCGGCGGCTGATGAATCCGGCCAGCACCAGGGCAGCCGCCAGTAGGATAAATCCGCTGAGCCGGTCTTCAAGGACAAACAGCACAAAGCCCGACGCCGACAGTAACGTTGCCGGGATTAGCCGCACCGAGGTGCCGGCTGGCGCAGCCGCTGCACCGGGCCGGACATCGGATTCTGTTTTTGAGCGCCGGCTCATGCTGGCCTCCGTGGACGGACTCGGGCTGGCTGCTGGGTGGTTCCTTCAGCTTACCCGCGGCGCCGCGGCAGCCTCTTGACACCCCTCGGCGCCCGGCGTATCGTACAACCAAATGGTTGTAGATCAGGTCAATGACGCGGACGTGGACCGCCTGTTCCAGGCCCTTGCGGACGCCACCCGACGGGACATTGTCCGGCGGGTGACAGTGGCGGAGTATTCCGTCTCCGGACTGGCTGCGCTCTACGCCATGAGTTTCGCCGCTGTCCAGAAGCACGTGGCGGTGTTGGAGCGCGCTTTCCTGGTTACCAAGGAAAAGCGCGGACGGGAGCAGATCGTGCGGGGCGACCACGAAGGATTGCAGAAGGCCCGCCGGCTGCTGGATGACTATGAGACGATCTGGCGGCAGCGCGCCCAGCGGATCGCGGACATTCTGGCTGAAGGATAAGGAAGGGACGGCAATGCCTGTTATCAGTTCCACCAAGAATCTCGAGGCACTCAGCTTCACCCTCGTCGCCGAGTTCGATGCCGCCGTCGAGCGCGTCTGGCAGATCTGGGAAGATCCGCGCCAGCTCGAGCGCTGGTGGGGTCCGCCCACCTGGCCGGCCACGTTTGACGGGTTTGATTTCACGCCCGGCGGAAGGGCCGGCTACTACATGACCGGACCCGAGGGCGAGAAAGCCGGCGGCTGGTGGAAGTTCACCGCCATCGAAGCGCCCCGGGGGCTCGAGTTCGATGACGGCTTCGCCGACGACAGCGGCGCCCCGGTGGACGCCATGGGCATCACCCATGCCGCCGTTGACCTCGACGACATCGGCGGCCGCACCCGGATGACCATCATGTCCACATTCGAATCCGAAGAGCAGATGGAAGAGATGGTCAAGATGGGCATGGACGAAGGCATGAAGGCAGCCGCTGGCCAGATCGACGCCGTCCTCGCCGCCCACGCACGCGCCTGAGAATCCCCGGCTGAGGGTACCCGGCCGGCGCTGATCCGCGACCCTCAGCGAGCGGAATTCACTGCCAGCCAGTTCACGCCCCCAACGGGCTGAGCGCGGCTAAAGGTTTTAACGCAAAAAGCGGGCGTACGACGGCGGGACCTCCCGCCGTAATACGCCCGCTTCATGTGACGGCTGCCTATGCCGTCTAGTGGTGCTACCCGGTGCTGCTACTTGGTGACCAGGAGTCCGGTGTCCCAGTTGAAGTCTTCAAATGCGGGATTGGCCTGCATGGTCATGAGGACGAACTGGAAGCCTTCCAGCTCCCGGGAGCGCTTGAGCGGTCCGACCACCAGCGGCCGCATACCGGCGGCGCTGACAAAGTTGCCCACTGCCGCAGTGGCGGCGGCGTCGTCGCCGCGATGAAGACGTCCAGCGGCTGGCCGCCCGATTCGCCTGCCACCAGTGTGCCGGCGAAGGTCGTGTTGAAGGCCTTGACCACGCTGGCGCCGGCCGGGGCCAGCGCTGCGATTTCCTCGGCGGCGGAGGAGCCGGGCTCCACTACCAGCGAATCGAAGGTGTCAAAGTTCACCGGGTTGGTAATGTCCACAATCGTCTTACCGGCCAGCTGGTTGCCGTATGCGGTGACCACTGATTTGGCGGCATCGAACGGGACGGCCAGGATGACGATGCTGCCCTGCGGGGCGCTGGCCGCGGTGCCGTGGGTGACATCCGCGCCGAGTTCACCGGCGAGCGTCTGCGCTTTGGCGCCGTCCTGGCCGAGGATCTCAACCTTCTTGCCTGCTGCGACGGCGCGGGTGGCGATGCCACGGGCCATGTTGCCGTTACCGATGATGGTGATGTCAGTCATGGTCTTCTTCTTTCCGAAAAGGCGGGCAAGGAGGGTTTTCATCAGATTCTGTTTCTCTGGAGGATCACTACTTGAAGATACAACTAAATGTACGCTTATCAAGTTGAAGCGTCAAGTGATTCTCTAGGCAGTCTCCAAACCGTTTGCCGCATAGGCCGCCCTGGCTTCGGGGCCGTGCAGGAAGTCGCGCAGATCGGCAGCGCCCGCCCGAATCGGAACCAGAGCGCTCCTGGTGGCAGCGGCTCTGGCGCGGCACGACTAAGCCTTGATCCACCGATCCGGGGTTGGTCTTGATGGATTTCGGTGTCGGCCGCGGATTCTGGTTTCGGGCGTGGCAGATCACCGGCCTCGCTGCCGGTGGTGTTCCACTGGATGTTCCTGGTCGGGCCGTTTCCGGCGGGCGGGCGGGGTTCTATGCCGTTTTCGGTGGGGCGTGGACGGTGGTAAAGAGCTCTTCCCAGGCTGTTTGCCAGGGCCAGGCTTCGGGCAGGTGAAGGCGGATGCGTCGGGCGCTGGTGGCGATGCGGGCCGGGACGTGGATGAGTTTGCGTCGGATTGTGCCGGTGCGGGCCTTGCTGAAGGGCCCGGCGGCAAGGAGCCCGGCGGCGCGGGTGAGGTTGTAGGCCATGACCGCGGCGACCAGCCAGGCCGAGTTCGCCGCGAAAACACTTGAGGGCAAATGGGCCAGCGCACTGTCTTTCAGATCGGCATTCACCTGCTCGATCTGAGCGTGTTTGCGGTGGGTCTTGTCCGCGGC